>CAYUWA010000001.1:0-5104 GCA_964448505.1 uncultured Gammaproteobacteria bacterium
GGAAATGCATCGTCAGGCTGAAGAAAGAAACACTATTGATTTTGTTAAAGAAAAGGCTAAAGACGAAAGCGGCGAAAAAGTCGGACGCAATGACGAATGTCCTTGCGGAAGCGGGAAAAAATATAAAAAGTGCTGTGGGAAATAATTTTTAGTTCTTTATAAAAACTTTAACTTTTCTTCAGGTACTATTTGTTATAATGATTAATATAATTTATTAGTCATTAAAGTTATGAAAACAGAAAAAAACAAAAAACAAATCACTTTTTTCTCGGGTAAAGAAATCCGACGTTTTTGGGATGAGAAGCAAGAAAAGTGGTACTTTTCGGTAGTCGATATTGTTTCAGTGCTAACTAATAGCGATAATCCAAATGATTATTGGTATAAAATGAAGATTAGGGTAAAAGGTGACGATGGTTTGGAGTTATCGACAATTTGTCGACAACTGAAGTTTTTAGCTAAAGATAGAAAATATTACTTATCTGATGCCGCCGATACTGAATCCGTATTCCGTATAATTCAATCCATTCCATCGCCAATATAATAAAATTAATTAAAATAAAAAGTACTACAGGGAACAATATGGATTTTGAAAAGATACAATATAATAATTTCGAAATAAAAAAAGAGAATATCATCGCCCTTGATTGTCTGCCGGATAAAGTTTCTGAAAAGATGCGATCTCTCGGTTGGCCTTTGGAGTACCAAGGTTCCGGTCGAACTTTAGAAGATGGAAAAAACTTGCAGGTCAGATATCCGCATGGAGATGTTTTTTATGCTTGGAATGTTATTATTCATGAATTAGGTCATTTAAGACAAGAAGATTTTAATGCACATATTAATGCCTGCGAAGATGGGGCGAAGGAGAATATTGAAAGAGAAAAAGACGCATTTGCCAGGGGCATGGAAAGACTAAAGAAATATCGTCCCGATGTTTTAGATAAATTAGAAGCAGATTTCTCCGCCTTTAAACAGGTCGGAAAAATTCCAGAATTTCAGACTTTTTTAGAATTGTATAATGATTTTAATGAGAATAATATAAAAATTTATAAAACTTTAGAGCCGGAAGATAGTCAAGATATCATCTATGAAAAATTAAAATCTATTAATATCTCTGATTTTTTCAAAAAAATTGAAACTAATAAAGTTGGTGTCAAAATTGATATTAAAGAAGTTAACGAGGTTATTTTTGATATCGCCAGCCAAATAGTAAAAGAATAATTTATAAAAATGGATAAGAATAAAGAATTAAAATAAAAATATGAAATCAGTCGTTATTTGTGGCAGTTCAAGTTTCGCTCCGGAGATGCGTGAATTTGCCAAAAAACTAAAAGAACTGGGAGCGGTCGTTTATGAGCCGCATCTTTATCGCGCTTCTGGCGGTGTTTGGGATGAAATAAAGGATTTTGATAAAAAATTCGTCGCGCTCGGTCTAACGCATGACCATTTTTACAAAATGAGATTAGCCGACGTTGTTTATATATTTAATAAAGACGGTTATAGCGGAGTTAGCACTAATATTGAAATCGGTTATGCCATCGCTTTGAATAAACCGATTTATGCTTTTGAGGAAAATGATAGTGAAATGTGTCGGCAAGTTTTATTTAGTAAAGTAATTAAAACTCCTGAAGAATTAATTTCTTATTTAAAATAAACTAAGAAATATGGACAAAACAGTACAAACATTTATAGTTGCTGGAGTAGTTATTAAGCAGGATGAAAAATATTTATTAGTACAAGAAAATCGCCCGGGCGATGATAAAGTACATGGTTTGTGGAACTTTCCAGCCGGAGTAGTGGACGAGGGATATACAATCGAGGAAACAGCAGTTAAGGAGGCCAAAGAAGAATCTGGTTATGAAGTAGAATTGATTCGTAAATTAGATATTTTTCAAGATAGTGTAAATACTCCGCCCAAACACGCGTTTGAGGCAAAAATTATCGGTGGCAGTTTAAATTGGCCAAAGGATGAGATTCTGGATGCGAAGTGGTTTACTTGGCAAGAAATAAAAGGGATGGGGGATAAGCTAAGAAGCGAGTGGATAATTGGGTCTATAGCTGTTTTAGAAGAAGAAACTTTTGAGAAAGAATTTTTGATGTGCCAGGGATTATCAAAGAAAAATGGTGGTAAATGTAATTGGGGCGAATGTGAGAAATGCGGCGTAATTCCATTATTGTATAAATTAGCAAAAGGCGAGGTTTACGAAAAAGAGGGGGAAATAAATAAATTAAAAAACAATATTTTAAAATAAAAAATATGGAGAATAATCAATCGCCAATCAAAAATTTAGATGAGTTTATTGAAAAAATAGATAGCATGAAAAAACAAAATAAACTCGATTTGTCTTCCGACCAAGACTTAAGCATCGCGATTATGAATTTAGTTAGTATTGAAGAACATTTTTTCTTTACCGGCGCGAAACTTGGCAAGCCGGAGTATTATGATTTAATTAAAGATGTTCGGGAGATGAGAAAAGATTTGCTAAAAAAGATTATTACCGATTCCGAAGGAGAAGTCTGGTGTATTTCTAAACATTTACTGGCCGCATCAATGCGTTTAATGGAGGTTGGGACAAAACAACTCGGAATGGATAAAAAAGAAGACGCCTACGACTTATTCGGTAAAGCCTATAATTTATATTCACTATTTTGGGGCCTAAATATGAAGCTGTTAAATGTTGGAGATATTAAAAAAATAGACGATGAAGCTTTAAATAAACAAGATACTGAGAAAAAAGGACTAATGGGAAAGCTTGGAGTTTTAGTTAAAAAGGCAATTGATTGTTGCTTGGAATAATTTAAAAATATATGTCTATTGAAAGACAATTAAATATTGATTTCTGGGGACAAGAAAAAAAACCTGAGCCGGAAGAAGATAAAGAGGAGGAATCAGTAGAGATTGACGCCGCGACGGTTGAGAAAATCGTCGCCTCTATTAACCGCCCCGCTCCACGCAAATTTATTAAGAAAAGCGAAGAGCCTCTCCCGTCTCCTAAATCGGAAAATATTAGTTCATCTAGAGAAATTGAGTATCCCGATCCTTATGGCGATATTTATCCTTTGTCTAGACATTTAAGACGTCCAAGAAAATAATTAATTATATTATGAAAGAAGAAAATAAAGATATAAATAAAAGCCCTTACGTCCTAATGGAGGAAGACGTCTTGGAGTTTTGGAATAAGGCAAAAATATTTGAAAAATCAGTTGAGCGAGAAGCGGAAAAAGGCGCTTATACTTTTTATGACGGACCGCCATTTGCGACCGGTACGCCGCACTACGGCCATTTTATTTCCAGCATAATGAAGGATGTTGTACCTCGTTATTATACAATGAACGGTTATAAAGTAGAGCGCAAATGGGGCTGGGATTGCCACGGTTTACCAATTGAAAATATTGTTGAAAAAGAAATGGGGACGAAGAGCAAAAAAGATATTGAAGAAATGGGAATCGCGAAATTTAATGACGCTTGTCGCAGTCAGGTTATGACTTATGCCGGTGAATGGGAACGAGTCATTAATCGCTTGGGGCGTTTTGTTGATATGAAAAATGCCTATCGGACTATGGATTTACCGTTTATGGAATCGGTCTGGTGGGTTTTTAAAGAATTATGGAATAAAGATTTAATTTATAAAGATTATCGCTCAATGCATATCTGTCCGCGTTGTGAAACTACGTTATCGCAATCGGAAGTAACTGAAGGTTATCGCGATATTAAAGATTTGAGCGTTATCGCCAAATTTGAATTAGTAGATGAACCAAATACTTTTGTTTTAGCTTGGACCACAACCCCTTGGACATTAATTGGCAATGTTGCACTTGCAGTTGGCAGCGATATTGAGTATGCCAGAATTGAAGAATCAGGCGTTAATTATATTCTCGCCAAAGAACGATTAGCTGATGTGATAAAAGAAAAAGAATATAAAATCATTTCCGAATTCAAAGGCGCCGACCTAATTGGCAAAAAATATAAACCACTTTTTAATTATTATTCGTCCGATGAAAAATTGGAGAATAAAGATAACGGCTGGAAAATTTTTGCCGGTGATTTTGTAAATACCGAAGACGGAACGGGAATAGTTCATATCGCCCCTGCTTTTGGCGAAGACGATATGAAGCTCGGTAAAGAAAATAACTTACCTTTTGTTCAACATGTCGGAATGGATGGCTACTTTAAACCAGAAGTTTTAGACTTCAATGGTCTAAACGTCAAACCCATAAATGATCATACTTCAACTGATGTTGAAATAATAAAATATTTGGCGGCTCACGGATTATTATTTCATAAAGAAAAATACGAGCATTCCTATCCCCATTGCTGGCGTTGTGATACGCCACTTATAAATTATGCGACTTCTTCCTGGTTTGTCGGCGTAACAAAAATAAAAGAAAAATTATTAGAAACGGCAAAAAATATTAATTGGTCGCCGGCCAATATGAAAGAGGGAAGATTCGGTAATTGGCTTGAAGGGGCGCGCGACTGGTCAATTTCTCGCCAGCGTTTTTGGGCGAGTGCCATTCCGATTTGGGAATGTTCTTGTGGAGCCAGAAAAGTTATCGGCTCAGTCGCCGAGCTTGAAGAATTAACGAAACAAAAAATTAGCGATATTCATAAAGATAAAGTTGATTTATTAACTTTTAAATGTGAGAAATGCAGCGGCGAAATGAAACGAATTCCCGATGTTTTAGATTGTTGGTTTGAGTCCGGTTCTATGCCTTATGCGCAAATGCATTATCCCTTTGAAAACAAGCAAAAATTTGAAGCTAGTTTTCCGGCACAATTTATTGCCGAAGGCGCCGATCAAACTCGCGCTTGGTTCTATTATCTTCATGTTATCGCCGGTGGAATAAAAGATATAAACGCTTTTGAAAATGTAATTGTAAACGGAATTGTCTTAGCCGAAGATGGCAAGAAGATGGCTAAGAAACTTAAGAATTATCCCGACCCGTCTCTTGTTATGGACAAATATGGCGCCGACGCACTTCGCGCTAATTTTTTAGCTTCGCCAGTTATGCAGGCCGAGAATTTGAATTTTTCCGAGAAG
This sequence comes from uncultured Gammaproteobacteria bacterium, assembly GCA_964448505.1. GTDB lineage: Bacteria > Patescibacteriota > Patescibacteriia > Patescibacteriales > UBA12465 > UBA12465. The sequence continues at coordinate 5,040 of CAYUWA010000001.1, forward strand.
GGAGTAGAGGAATCTTTACGCAAGAATGTAATGCTGCTTTGGAACGTTTATAAATTCTATGAGAT
>CAYUWA010000001.1:5114-18736 GCA_964448505.1 uncultured Gammaproteobacteria bacterium
TGAGATGTATGCTGTTAATGTTAATCAGGATGGAGTAAATATAATTCCAAATTCAAATAATGTCTTAGACCGATGGATTTCGGCTAAGTTAGTAACATTAGTCAGAGATGTTAATTTGGCGATGGAAAATTATAATTTGCCTAAAGCGATGCGTCCGATTACCGAATTTATTGATGAATTTTCAACCTGGTATCTGCGCCGCAGTCGTGATCGTTTTAAATCTGACGACAAAAACGATAAGAATAGTGCTCTTGTGACAACTCGCTTTGTCTTACTTGAACTTTCTAAGATTATGGCGCCGTTTCTTCCATTTATTTCCGAGAGCCTCTGGCAGAAAGTTAGCGGCTATAATTTTAAAGATGAAAATAAATCTGTTCATCTAGAATCCTACCCAAAAATAAGCGGAATGAGTAAAGAGCAAGACGAGATTTTAAAAAAAATGATTTCCATTAGAAACGCCATTCGCATGGGGCTTTCTGCAAGAGATAAGGCTAAAATAAAGGTGCGCCAAGCTCTTAGTGAATTATTCATTGACGTTAGTGGCATAACATTTGAAGATGGGGATCAAATTGAGAAAGAACTTCTCAAACTCATTAAGGACGAAGTTAATGTTTGTAAAGTATCTAAAATAGCTGATCAAGGAGAGCGAAAAAAGAGCAGATCACGAGAAGATGATTTTTCTGATTATAAGGAAGATAATGGTGATTATGTTTCGCTCTTTCTTGTCATTACTCCCGAATTAAAGATGGAGGGGATAAAGCGCGAGTTAATTCGCTTTATCAATATGTTGCGAAAAGATGCTAATTTAAGTCTTGGTGACGAAGCGGCAGTTTATTTAATCTGCGAAGAGGCCGAGCTAAGAGAAGTAGTCTTAAAAATGGAAGAAGATATAAAAAGAGATACCCTGAGTCAAAGTATTAGTTTTACGGAGAAAATGCCGGAAATCCTTATTTCCAAGAGCGTTAAGGTAAACGAGTTAGCTCTTCAAATCGGATTGAAAAAGTAGTGATTTTAAGCTATAATAAAGACAAGTTTAATAAATAATCAATAAATTTATGGTTATTCTGTATGTTATTTTAGGGGTTATCGTCGTCGTTTTGCTTGCCGTCGTTTCCCTGTATAATGGTTTAATTCGTTTAAAAAATAGAGTTGACGAAGCGCTTAGCGATATTGATGTCCAACTTAAACGTCGTTATGACTTAATTCCAAATTTAATTGAAACGGTCAAGGGCTATGTCGTGCATGAAAGTGCAACTTTAGAAAAAGTAATTGTTGCCCGTAACGAGGCAATGAGCGCGCAAAAAAGCGGCAATATTGAAGAACAAGTTAACGCGGAAAATACACTTTCCGGAACTTTAAAATCTATTTTTGCTCTTTCTGAAGCATATCCGGATTTAAAAGCCAATCAAAACTTTTTAGAATTGCAAAGGGAATTAACCGATACCGAAGATAAAATTCAAGCGGCTCGCCGATTTTATAACGGCAATGTTCGCGACTTTAATACAAAACTGCAAGTTTTTCCGAGTAATATTATTGCCGGTTTCTTAAAATTTAGTGCTCGTAAATTTTTTGAGCTAGAAAACGCTAAAGAAAAAGAAAATATTCAAGTTAAATTTTAATTATTAATAATAAATAATATGGATTTTGTTATTTTTTTCTTAGTTTTAATTGGTTTTATAATTTTGATTAGTTTAAAACAAATTAATCAATATGAAAGAGGGGTAAAATTTACGATGGGAAAGTATTCGGGGATTATGGAACCGGGTTGGAAGATATTAATTCCGATTTTTCAGTCGTACAAGAAGGTTGATATGCGTGTTAAGGCGGTTGACGTTCCAGATCAAAAGGCAATTACTAGGGACAATGTTTCCGTTACGGTTAATGCCGTTATTTATTATAAAGTCATGATGGCGGAAAAGGCGGTGATTGAAGTAGAGAACTTTTATTATGCAATTTCCCAATATGCGCAAACAACAATGCGAAATATTGTCGGCGAGGTAACTCTTGATGAGCTTCTAAGTAAGCGCGATCAAATTGCCGATAGGATAAGAGAAATTGTTGATAAGGAAACGGACGAATGGGGGCTTAAAGTAAATAATGTTGAGCTTAAAGACGTCTCGCTTCCGGAATCAATGGAGCGGACGATTGCTAAACAAGCAGAGGCGGAACGAGAAAAAAGAGCGGTTATTATTAATTCGGAGGGAGAACTAGCGGCGGCGGAAAATATTTCCAAAGCGGCGACAATGCTTGCTGCTTCTGATGGTGCTTTGCACTTACGAACTCTACAAGCGATTAATGATCTTTCTTCCGACCAATCAAACACGGTTGTCGTTTTGACTCCGGTAGAAATTTTACGTGCTTTTGACGGGTTTAATAAAAATAAGAAGGAATAAAATAATGTCTAGCTTGTATCAAAATAGCGATAGTAATAAACGAAAAACTTGGCTGCTTATAGCTGGGTTTTTTGTGTTTATAATTATTGTCGGCTATATCTTCGGTTCGGCAATGGGTGATTCCGGTATTATTTATATCGCTGTTCTCGTCAGTATTATAATGAGTTTTGTTAGTTATTGGTATAGCGATAAAATAGTTTTAGCGATGAGTAAGGCTAAAGAAATAAGTCATGACTCAAACCGCGAACTTTATCACCTTGTAGAAAATCTATGTATCACGGCCGGTCTGCCGCTACCAAAAATATATTTGATTGACGATTCGGCACCTAATGCTTTTGCAACTGGAAGAGATAAAAATCATGCGGTAATTGCGATAACTAGCGGTTTACTCCAAAAACTAGATAAAGCGGAACTAGAAGGAGTAATCGCGCATGAATTATCGCATATCGGTAACCGTGATATTTTGCTCGCTACCGTCGTTACGGTTTTAGTTGGTTTAATTGTTTTACTCGCCGATTGGTTTAGGCATTTTACCTTCTTTGGCGGCAAAAGAAAAAGCAGTAGCGAAGAAGGTGGCGGTCAGCTTCAAGTTATTTTAATGATTGCCGCTATTGTTTTATCAATTCTCGCACCGATTTTCGCCTATCTGATGCAGTTTGCGATTTCTCGCAAACGAGAATTTTTGGCCGATGCCGACGGAGCGCTTTTAACTCGTTATCCGGAAGGATTAGCGAGAGCTTTAGAAAAAATTTCGCGTGACCCGGAAAAATTGGAAGTTGCCAATCGGGCAACGGCGCACTTATATATCGCCTCGCCGTTTAAAGAAAGAAAAAAAGGAATTTCTATATTTACCAAAGCTTTTATGACTCATCCGCCGGTAGAAGAGAGAGTCGCAAAATTAAGAGGATTAAATTAATAAGACAAATATATGAAAGTAAAAGATATTTATAATTTAGTTATTGAGCTCGGAATAAAATCTGATCTGCGTGGAGAAGAAAAAGTCAGAAAAAATTTAGCCAAGCTTAAAACTAAATATGATGACTTGCCGAAAAAAGTTAAATCCGAATTTGATTTAGAAAAATTAAGTAATCCTTATTCAGATACGCGAGTTTTATTTGATAACGGAAAGGAAATAAAGAAAATTTTAGTGGGAATTGATATTGAGGGAGCAGAGCTACTCCTGGCTAAACAACTAGGCGATATTGATTTGGTTGTTGCTCATCACCCTGAGGGGGCGGCGCTGGCTGATTTATCTGATGTTATGACTCTTCAGGCAGAAGTTTTAGCAAGCTATGGCGTCCCGATAAATATCGCCGAATCGGTTATTAAATCAAGAATTAGCGAGGTTCATCGCGGAATTTCTCCGATTAATCATGAAAGAGCGGTTGATATGGCAAAAGCGCTTAATCTTAATTTTATGTGCACGCATACGCCGGCTGATAATCTGGGCGCGAGCTTCTTGGTTAATCTTTTTGAAGAAAAGAAAGAAGATTTAGAAACTGTTTCCGATATTATTGATTTATTAAAGACAATCCCCGAATATGCCGAAGCAGTAAAAAGAAAGAATGGACCAACAATCTTTTCCGGGTCTGAAGACAGCAGTTGTGGAAAAATAGTTGTCACCGAATTTACTGGCGGAACATCGGGAAGTAAAGATATCTATGAAAAAATGGCGCAGTACGGAATAGGAACAATCATCGGCATGCATATGAACGAGGAGCATCGCAAAGAAGCGGAAAAATACCATATTAATGTCGTTATCGCCGGTCATATGGCCTCTGATTCTTTAGGGATGAATTTATTTTTAGATGAAGTGGAGAAGAAGGGGATAGAGGTCGTTTCAATTAGTGGCTTAACTAGGGTTAAGCGTTTTTAAGCTTTATGAAAAAATTAGAACTCTTGGCTCCGGCCGGAAATATTTTAAAAATGAAAACCGCTTTTTCCTATGGCGCGGATGCGGTCTATTTAGGTATTCCGGATTTCTCCTTACGAGTTCGGATAAACGACTTTGACCTCTTAAAAGTTCAAGAGGCAATTAAATTAGCGCACGCTCAGAAGAAAAAAGTTTATGTGACAATAAATATTTTCGCGCATAATGAGCATTTAAAAAAAATAAGCGCGTATATTAAGAAGTTAAAAAACTATTCGGTTGATGCGTTAATTGTATCTGACCCGGGCGTTATCAGCTTAATTAAGAAAGAATGGCCGAAGGCGGAAATTCATCTTTCTACTCAAGCTAATTGTACAAATGCCGCCGCGGCGGAGTTCTGGTTTAAACAAGGAGTAAAGCGCGTCGTTTTAGGAAGAGAAGTAACTTTAGCGGAGATAAAAGAAATACATCGCGCGGTACCAAAATTAGAATTAGAATATTTTGTCCATGGCGCGATGTGTATGGCTTATTCCGGTCGCTGTTTTTTGTCAAAACTGTTTGTCTCGCGAAGCGGAAACCTGGGTGATTGCGCTCAGCCTTGCCGTTGGCAATATGATGTCGCTAAATATCTGGTAAAAGCGCAAGGACATGAAGAAGAACTGGAGCTAGTTGAAGAGAAGCATGGTGCCTATCTTTTAAATTCTAAAGATCTCTGCTTATTGCCTTATTTAAAAGAATTAGTCGCGGCGGGAGTAACGAGTTTTAAAATTGAAGGGCGAGCAAAAAGCGTCTATTATTTAGCGACAGTAGTAAGTATTTATCGCAAAGCTTTAAAGTTAAACCGACAAAAAATATCAGTTTTGAAACTTAAAAAAGGATTGAGCTATTTATATTCGGAATTAGAAACCAAGTTAGTGTCCCGTGGTTATACAACAGGATTTTTGTTAAAAGATAAGGCCGAACAAAATACTGATAATTCTCACAATCAAAGTGCTTGGGAGTTTTGCGGACAAATTTTAAAAATTGAACATATCAACAATCAGAAAACCAGATTGGAGTTCCAAGTTCACAATACGATTAAGATTAACGATGAGATTGAGATTATCGGCTATGATTATGATATAATAAAGATAAGCTTAGAGGTTTTAATTGATGTTAAAACCGGCGCCAGTATTTTTGAAGCGCACGGCGGAGGTGGCAACCAAGTTTGCGCGATTGAGTTTAACGGACTATGGCCGATACCGCCGCTCGCCGTTTTAAGAAGAAAAATTAATTAACAAATTTGCCTTTCTTATTTTATGATTTCTTATCTGTGCGGAAAACTAATCAACAAATCAAGCAATTATGTAATTGTGGAAGTTAATAGTATTGGTTATGCTGTTTTTGTCAGCGATAATTTTTTAAACGAATTAAAAGTATTAAGCGAGGTAGAAATATATACCCATCACCATATTAGGGAAGACGCCAATGATTTATACGGATTTAAAAATTTAGCCGACTTAGAACTTTTTGAATTATTAATCAGTGTTTCCGGAGTTGGCCCGAAATCGGCTTTAGCGGTTTTGGCTATCGCCAGTACGAGCGATATTAAAGAATCAATTATTAGAGGTGATGCCGACTTATTAACTAAAGTATCGGGAATTGGTAAAAAAACTGCCGAGCGCTTGGTTTTGGAATTAAAAACTAAGGTTCTAAAGATTGGCGGCGGAAGCGATTTAGCGTCTAGTATCGGCCTGGCTTCAAGCGACGAGCTAGATGCCTTAATGTCGCTGGGATATTCGCTTAGCGAAGCGCGTAATGCTTTAAATTCGGTTAGCGAAAGTATTTCCGATAGCGGCGAAAGAGTTAAGCAAGCGCTTAAAACGATGAAAAAATAAATCTTTACAAGAGCGAATTTTTAAATTAGGATAGAATATAAATATATGGCTATAAATGAAAAGAGAACAATTACTAAACAATCAGTTGATTTTCCTAGCTGGTATCAGGATGTAGTTCGGGAAGCGGAATTAGCAGAGTCTTCCGAAGTTCGCGGCTGCGGGATAGTCAGACCTTATGGTTTAAAAATTTGGGAGTTAATTAAAGCGGAATTAAGTCGTCGTTTAGAAGATGACGGTGTGGAAAATGTTTATTTCCCGATTTTTGTTCCGCTGGAAAATCTAGAAGCAGAAAAAGACCATGTTGAGGGGTTTGCCCCAGAATTAGCGGTTGTCACACACGCGGGCGGCGAGGAGCTAGTTAATAAATTAGCTATTCGTCCAACAAGTGAAGCGGCGATGTATAAAACCTATGCCAAGTGGATTCAGAGTTATAAGGATTTGCCATTACGTTTAAATCAATGGGCTAATGTCGTTCGTTGGGAAAAAAGACCGCGCGCTTTTTTACGCTGGAGTGAATTTTTATGGCAAGAAGGGCATACCGCTTTTGCGACAGAGCAAGAAGCACGAGAAGAGTCAATAAAAATGTTGGGCGTTTATCAATCAGTTTATGATTTTATGGCTATCCCAACATATATAGGTAAGAAATCAGAAAATGAGAAGTTCGCTGGAGCGGTTACTACTTTAACGGCGGAAGTGATGGCTAAGGACGGAAAAGCAATCCAGGGCGCCACTAGCCATTATTTAGGAACAAATTTTGCTAAAGTTTTTGACGTTAATTATTTAGGATCGGACGGCGCTTCTCATTTAGTCCATCAAAATAGCTGGGGTTTATCTTGGCGTTCCGTCGGTGCCGTGATTATGGTTCATGGCGATGACAATGGATTACGTTTACCTCCGAATATTGCGCCTATTCAAATTGTGATTGTGCCAATTTATAAAGATGAAGATTCTCGTCAACAGGTTTTAGATTTCTCAAACAAAATTAAAGATGAATTAAAAGATTTTTATAGAATAAAAATAGATGAGCGCGACGGACAGACGCCGGGATTTAAGTTTAACTACTGGGAAGTTCGCGGTGTGCCAGTTCGTTTAGAAATAGGTTTAAAAGAAGTAAACGATAATAAAGTAACTGTTTTTCGTCGCGATAATAGTTTAAAAGAAGTAATTGAAATTGCTAGCCTGCAAGAATCAATAAAAAAAATGATGGCAGAAATCCATGATAATTTATATAGTCAAGCGAAGGACTTTTCTGAAAAGAATATTCATCGTATTGAGAGCTGGGAAGAAATAAAAGATCAGGTCGGTTGGTTTGAAGCAAGTTGGAGCGAAGACTCTAAAACGGAAAATGAATTAAAAGAAAAATACGGTTTAGTCTCGCGTGTTTTACTTAGTGAAAAAGAAAATAGCAGCCCTAAGAATAAAAAATGTTTTATTAGTGGCAAGCCAGCTAAACACGATTGGCTTTTTGCCAAGTGTTATTAAATTTTTGATAAATAATTTATGTTCAATAAACTATTAGGTCGCTTTAGCCACGATTTAGGCATTGATTTAGGAACGAGAAATACCCTCGTTTATGTTAGCGATAAAGGTCTTATTATTAATGAACCGAGTGTCGTTGCAATTAATAAAAGAACAAACGAAATTCTCGAGGTTGGCGAAGCAGCTAAAAAAATGATTGGCAAAACGCCCGGTCATATTGAAGCGATTAAACCTTTGGTTGATGGTGTAATTTCTGATTTTGAAATAACCGAGAAAATGCTTAAATACTTTATCAATAAAGTTCATAGCGAAAATTTTGCTTTAATTCCTCGGCCGCGCGTCGTTATCGGAATTCCGCTTGATTTGACCGAAGTTGAGAAAAAAGCGGTTGAAGACGCCGCTAAATCAGCCGGCGCTCGTAAAGTTTATTTGATTGAAGAGGCAATGGCAGCGGCAATTGGCGCCCGTTTGCCGGTTACCGAAGCGACTGCGACTATGGTTGTTGATATCGGTGGCGGAACGACAGAAATTGCCGTTATCTCTTTAGGCGGAGTGGTTACTTGGAAATCTTTAAAAGCCGCCGGAAACGAATTTGATAATAATATTATTGAATATATTAGAGAAGAATTTAATATTTTAATCGGTGAACAACTGGCAGAGAGCATTAAGATTTCTATCGGTTCGGCCGTCTCTCAAGACGAACCGAGAGAAATTGAAGTACGCGGTCGGGATTTAGTTAGCGGACTTCCTAAAGCGGTTATGGTTAATGATAAACAAATAAGAGAAGCGATTAGCCGGACGGTTAATAAAATTATTGAAAATATTAAGACCATTTTAGAGACTACTCCGCCGGAGCTTGTTTCCGATATTTATGAGCGTGGACTTTATTTAGCTGGAGGAGGTGCCTTACTCCGTGGTCTTGATAAGGCGATCTCTGTTGCCTCAAAGATTCCGGTAAAAATTGTTGACGATCCTTTAACTTGCGTCGCCAGAGGAACCGGTTTACTTTTAAATAATAAAGAATTGTTGGAAAAAGTTGTTCTGCCGACTAATTTGGAATAAATAACTATGATTAAAATAAAAAAGAATAACCCAGTTGTTATTTTTTTGGTAGTGTTTGGGCTACTTATTTTTTTGTATGGTTTTGGTTTTTTAAAACCTTTAGAAAATGTTTTTTTTGCCACCGTAAAGCCTTTAACCGCGCGCTTTTATAGTACCGGGACAGAAGTTAAGCAGTCTTATACTAAAAGACAAGAACGCGATAATTTGTATAATGAGCTTGAATCATTAAAAAAACAATTGGCACTTGTCACTATTGATACCGCTTACTGGAAGGAAATTGAAGAAGAAAACAAAAAACTGCGCGGTCAACTTAATTTTTTGTCGGTGAATAACTTTAAAGCGGTGACCGCCGGTATTATTTCTCGTGAAGAATCTTTGGGTGCGGAATCCGAAGGGCGGGGAATAGTAATTAATAAAGGAGAAAAAGATGGGCTGCAAATCGGTTTGGGTGTTATCAATGAAGATGGAATAATTATCGGCAAAATTACCGAGCTTAAAGAAAATAGCGCGAAAGTATGTTTGACGACTAGTTCCGGTTGTAAATTGGCGGCTTCTCTACAGAATGAAGCCAAGACGCAGGGAATAAGTGACGGAGATTTAAGCCTAACAATTAAAATGAGTTATATTCCTCAATTAGAAAAGATTAATATTGGCGACACAGTTGTAACTTCCGGTCTAAGCAGCAGCATTCCTCGGGGGCTAGTTATTGGTAAAGTCTCCGGAGTAAAGAATGAAAGCAATGAAGTCTGGCAGGAAGCGACTATTGAACCGATAATTAATTTTAATAATTTAACGGTTGTTTCGGTTATTATTCCTTAGTTTATGTTAAAAAAAATTTGGGAATTAATTATCCTGGCCGCCCTAACTCTGCTTATTTCTCTTTTTCAGTTTTCTTTTATTAGCGCCCTACCAAGTATTTTTAGCCAGTTTAATTTAGGATTCTTTATCTTAATATTTATTCTATTTTTTTTCGGGTTTAGAACCGCGGTTTTCTTTTTGCTTTTTTTTGGTCTCTGTTTCGATTTTTTATCATTTCATTTTTTCGGATTTTATATTCTTTCCTTCTTTGCCTCCGCCTTAGTCGCTTATTTTATTTTAAATAATTGGTTGACCAATCGTTCTTTATATTCTTTTTCCGGCTTGATGATAATCTCTACTATTTTTTATAATTTATTTGCCGGTTTTCTGGATTATTTGACTAGCTTAGAAAGTCTCTCTTTCTTTCTAATCATGGCTAGTTTTTGGCGCGCCTTGGTTTATCAATTGTTTTGGGGCTTGATTACGGCAATACTGTTTTTTAATTTGGCGGTCGCCTTGACTAAAAAATTGAAACCCTTCTTTTTGGAAAAGAAGTAGTTTTTATGATATAATTTAAATACTTGTACAGAAAAATAAAAATATGAAATTTGATTTTATAAGTGTCGGCGGAGCGACGAGAGATATTTGTTTCTATACCGATAGCGGTGTCTTAATTAACAATAAAAAAGATATTTTAAGACAGGAGCTCTTGGCTTTTGAGCACGGCGCCAAAATAAAAATTGATAAGTTCCATTATTCTTACGGTGGCGGTGCGGCTAATGCGGCGGTTAATTTTGCCAATTTTGGATTTAAAACCGCTTGTTTGACTTGCGTCGGCGATGATATAAACGGATTAAATATTATTAAAAATTTTAAAGACCGTCGGGTTAGCGTTAAACTAATTAAGAAAGAAAGAAAGACTGACAGCGGTTTTTCTTTTATTTTAATTTCACAAAACGGCGAAAGAGTTATCTTTACTTCTCGCGGTGCGAACGAAAAATTAAATATATCAAACCGTGATTTAAAAAATTTGAAATTAGCTAAAAATATTTATATTGCTTCCTTGTCCGGCGCTTGGGAGGAAGATTTAAAAAATATCTTTACCGCCTCCATGCCCGGCGGACCAAAAATTTCTTGGAATCCCGGCGAAGCGCAGTACGCGAATGGACTTAGAAAAATCAGTGTTTACTTGAAAAAGACCTATGTTTTTGCGGTCAATAAGGACGAGGCAATTGAATTAGCGCTATCGGTTAATAAATATAAACTGGAGAAAAATTCATTTTTTAACAACACTAAAAATTTATTGAAGATTATTTACGAGCTTGGACCAAAAATAATCGTTATCACCGACGGGAAAAACGGGGTTGATGTTTACGACGGTGAAAGTTTTTATCATAAAAATATTAAAACAGAAAAAAAGAGAGTTGATACAACCGGCGTCGGCGATATTTTTAATTCTTCGTTTGTCGCCGGACTGGAGATTTTTAAAGGAGATATTAACAAATCTTTAGATTTAGGATTAAAAAATACCGCTTCTAAAATAGCTCATTTGGGGGCGCAGAACGGTTTAATAAAATTATAATTTTATGATTAATGGCGTTATAATTAAGAAAATAGATAAATATCAGGATGAACGGGGGTGGCTATCGGAAATTTTTAGGCGTGACGAACTTGATTTTAATCCGGCGATGTCGTACGTTAGTTTGACGAGGCCCGGTATAATAAGGGGGCCGCATGAACATGTCTTCCAAAGCGATTGTTTCGTTTTTCTGGGACCGGGAGAATTTGAACTCTATCTCTGGGATAGGCGCGATAATTCAAGTACCTGTGGCGAGGCGCTAAAGATTGTAGTTGGAGAAAGCAATCCAAGTCTAGTTGTTGTGCCGCCGGGAGTTGTTCATGGTTATAAATGTGTTTCGGAAATTTCTGCGCTTAGTTTGAATTTTCCGGATAAGCTTTACAAAGGGGAGGGAAAAAAAGAAGAGATTGATGAAATCCGTCATGAAAACGATCCTCATAGCCCGTATAAAATAAATTAAGATTTAATATCATGAATATTTTAATTACCGGTGGAGCGGGTTTTATCGGATCAAATTTTATCCACTACTGGTTGAAAAAATATCCCGGCGATAAGATTATTAACTTAGATGCCTTAACTTATGCCGGTAATTTAGACAATTTAAAAGATATTGAAAATTATCCTAATTACAAATTTGTTCAAGGCGATATTTGCGACGCCTCTCTGATAGACGGGCTCGTTAAAGGTATTGATTTAATTGTCCATTTTGCGGCGGAAAGTCATGTTGACCGTTCCATAAAAAATAGCGCCGACTTTGTTCATACTAACGTTGAAGGAACAAGGACTCTTTTGGAGGCGGCTAAGAATAACGGTAATGTTCGCTTTCATCATATCTCAACCGATGAAGTTTATGGCGCTTTAAGTTTTAATGATTCAAAATTTAACGAAAAAACGCCTTATGATCCGCGCTCTCCTTATAGCGCCTCAAAAGCCGCATCCGACCATTTAGTTCGTGCCTATTATCATACCTACGGCTTGCCGATTACAATTTCTAATTGTTCCAATAATTACGGTCCGTATCAATATCCCGAGAAATTAATTCCTCATTTTATTACGAATTTAATAATTGGAAAAAAAGTGACGGTTTATGGGGAAGGAAAAAATATCCGCGATTGGATTCACGTTGACGACCATAATCGCGGCGTTGATTTAATAATCAAAAAGGGGAGAATCGGCGAAACGTATTGTCTCGGCGGAAATACCGAGAAGAATAATTTAGAAATAACCAAAATGATTTTGAAGTTTTTCGGCGCTGGCGAAGAGATGATTGAATATGTTCCTGACCGCCTGGGTCACGATTTAAGATACGCCATTGATTTTTCTAAAGCCAAAGAGGAACTGGGGTTTGAGCCGGTGATTGATTTTTCTATCGGACTTAAAGAAACGCTTAATTGGTATAAAAATAATTCATGGTGGTGGGAGAAACTTAGGAGATAATTATTAATTGCATTTTTAAGAAAACAAACAATATGAGCAATAAAAAAATCTTTATAATAGAAGATGACGCCAATATCCTATATGGCTTAGAAGCGCAATTTACCGATAATGATTTAGAAGTGGAAACTAGTGAAGGGGACGAAGAGTTAAATGAGCTGATGGATCGTTTACGTGATTTTGATCCGGAGTATATCGTCTTAGATTTAATTCTTCCCAAAGTAGATGGTTTTGAAATCATTAAAAAAATTAAAGAAGATGATGAATTAAATGATCGGGAAATTTTTATTTTTACCGATTTAAGCGAAGAGGACAGCCAGGAAAGAAGTTTGAAACTGGGAGCGGACTATATTTTCTTTAAAGACGATTTTGATACCTTTCAATTCGCCGAGAAGGTCGTAAAAATTATTAATAATCAGGATAAATTAGAGGAAGGCGAAGATGAAGAGAATTATCAAGAATAGAATTAAATAAAAAAAAGAAATAAAAAACGAAAAAAAACGAAAAAAAGCGAAATTGACTAAAGCTCGCTTAGCGAGTAGAATAAAGAATTAGATAAGCTAATAACTTTTTATGTTTATTAAAAGAATCGGGATTGATCTCGGGACAACTTATACTCTCGTTCATTTGCCTAAAAGAGGCATTGTTGTTAATGAGCCAAGCGTCGTTGCGGTTTCTATTTCTGACAAGAAAATATTAGCAGTAGGTAATGAAGCCAAGGATATGATTGGGCGGACTCCGGATACAATAATTGCCGTTAGACCCCTAAAAGACGGGGTTATTGCTGATTATCGGGCGACTGAAGCGATGATTCGCTATTTTATCAATAAAACTTTAGGCGGGATTCGTCTGTTTAGGCCGGAAGTAATGGTCGCTGTCCCGGCGGGAATTTCTTCAACCGAGCGCCGGGCGGTAATTGAAGCGACTATCGCCGCTGGGGCTAAAGCCGCTTATATAATTAAAGAACCGGTGGCGGCCGCTATCGGCGCCGATATTCCAATCGGTTCGGCGACCGGTCATATGGTTATTGATATTGGGGGTGGGACAGCGGAAATGGCGGTTATTTCTCTAGGCGGTATTGTCGCGTCAACCTCGGTTAGAGTCGGAGGAAATAAGTTTGATGCCGCTAT
>CAYUWA010000001.1:18746-26923 GCA_964448505.1 uncultured Gammaproteobacteria bacterium
ATCGGTTCCGCTGTGTATATGGAGGAGAAGCGCCATATGGAAATAAGAGGGCGTGATATTGTTACCGGTCTTCCTAGGAGTATTACTGTCTCAAGTGATGATGTAACCGAATCAATCCAGCATGAACTGGAAGCGATTATTTCTGCCGCCAAAAAAGTATTACATATTACTCCGCCCGAATTATCCGCCGATATAATGGATAAAGGAATTGTCTTAACCGGCGGGAGCGCTTTACTTAGAAATATGGATCAACTCATCGCTCGGACAACTGGCGTGCCGGCTTATGTTGCTGACGATGCGATGCTTTGCGTTGTTAAGGGAACCGGAATCGCTTTAGACAATTTAGATTCTTATAAGAGAAGTATTTTAGCGACAAGATAATTAACAGACTCAATTTTTGAGTCAGTTTTTTTTATGGTTATTGGGATAGACGCCTCAAGAGCAAATTTAAAAAGAAAAACCGGTACCCAATGGTACGCGTTTTATTTAATAAAAAATTTAGTTGATATTGATACAAGCAATCAGTATATTTTATATTTAAATGACGAGCCGTCTCCGGAACTCAGTGAAATTGTTAAGAAAAATAAAAACTTTTCTTTTAAGGTATTAAATTGGCCGCTTTATTCATTTTGGACGCTTGGTCGCTTAACCTGGGAAATGATTTGGAAAAGACCGGACGTTTTATTTATCCCGGCGCATACGATGCCGCTTATTTATCCGAAAAAAACCGTTAATACTATTCATGATATCGCTTTTGTCAATAATAAAAACTTGTATCGTTCCGAAAAAGCGAAGACTAAAATAGCCGGTTCTATTAAGATTATTAATTTTTTGGTTAGAGTTTTGACATGGGGCAAATATGGTGCTGAATCGGTTGATTATCTTTATTGGTCAACTGCTTTTGCGCTTCGCCATGCTAAAAAAATTATTACTGTTTCGGAATTTACCAAGAACGAAATAGCCGCTAACTATCCAAAAATTAAATCCGCTAAAATATCTGTGGTACACAATGGGTATAATGATGATTTATATCATCTTATTTCCGATCAAGAAAAAATTGATCAGGTTTTAAATAAATATAGTCTAGAAAAACCCTATTTCCTCTATGTCGGTAGATTGGAGAAGAAAAAAAATACCCCCGCCTTAATTGAAGCATTATCAATATTAAGAGAAAACTATCCGGAGATTAAAGAAAAAATGCTTCTAATTGGGGATGCCAGTTTCGGTTATGACGAAGTAAAATACGTCATTGAAGAATTTGATTTGAATAATGACGTAATTATGCCCGGTTGGATTGCTGAAGAAGATATGCCCTATATTTATAGCGGCGCCAGCGCATTTATTTTTCCGACAAAATACGAAGGCTTCGGTATCCCGATTCTTCAATCAATGGCCTGCGGAATTCCGACTGCCGTTTCCGATATCCCCGTCTTGAAAGAAGTTGCCGACAATTCTGTTCTATATTTTGATCATAATGACAAAAGGGCGATTGCCGAGGCGATGTCGGAAATTATTAAGAATCAGGAACTAAGGGAAAAGCTCAGAAAAAGCGGTTTGGAAAGAGTTAAACAGTTTTCTTGGTATAAATGTGCGCAAGATACTTTACGTGAAATTGAAAGTTTGTAAAAAACATATTCTGTGATATTATTAAGGTGTTATATGAAGAAAATAATAACATCTTTTTTTGTATTATCATTTTTTATAGCCGGGCCAGTTTTAGCAAATATTATGCCAAATGACCCGTTTTTTAGTAGTCAATGGTATTTATCTAAGATTAAAGCCGATAGCGCCTGGGATAAAACTTCCGATAGCCCCGATACCGTTATTGCCGTTATTGATTCCGGAGTACAAATTAATCACCCGGACTTAAAAGATAATATTTGGCACAACGAAAAAGAAATTGTCGGTGATTCAAAAGATAACGACGGTAACGGTTTTATAGACGATGCTTTCGGTTGGGATTTCTCAAATAATGTTCCCGATCCTTCGCCAAAGTTTAATCCCGGCTGGAATGAGTCTGGCGTTTCGCACGGGACGATGATTGCCGGAATAATTGCCGCGCGTGGGAATAATAAGATTGGCGTTAGCGGTCTTACTTGGCGCGCAAAAATTATGCCGCTTAAAGCCCTAAATGATAAGGGCGAGGGAAGAATTAGCGACGTAATACGAGCGATAGATTACGCCGTTAATAACGGGGCGGATATAATTAATTTAAGTTTTGTGAGTTTTAATTATAGTGAAGGCTTGCAAGAAGCGATTTATCGCGCGCATAAAGCCGGTGTTATTATTGTTGCCGCCGCCACGAACAAACAATCGGCGAGGGTTATAATATTGATAAAACACCGATTTATCCGGCCTGCTATGACGGGAAACTAATCGGTGAAAATATGGTTATTGGCGTCGCGGCAACTGACGCGCTTGATCAAAAAGCAAAATTTTCCAGTTACGGTTTTTCTTGCGTTGATATTTCCGCTCCCGGAATAAGTTTTTTTAGTACCGTAACGCAAGGAAGTGATCTCCAAAATCCTAATGCTTTATATAACGGTTATTGGTCGGGTACATCTATGGCTACTCCGCTTGTTTCCGGGACGCTGGCCTTAATTGCTCAAGCCAATCCGGAATTAAGTCGCCGAGAAGTTGTAAATATTCTTTTTGCTTCAACCGATAATATCAGTCGTTTAAATCCGGCTTATTTGGGGCAACTCGGTAATGGTCGCCTTAATGTTAATCGTGCGGTTGAGATGGCCAAGGAAAAACTATATGATCATTTAAGCCGGCTCCTGATTGCTCCGATAAATGGCAATAAAGAATTCAAGATGACAACCGCTTCCGGGGAAACGCTTACTAATCTGGCTCCTGGCGTCGTCGTTAAAGACAATAAAATTTTTAGCGGCGATGTAAACGGCGACGGTTATGATGAGATAATTTTGGCGGCTGGCGCCAATCAGATTCCGGAGATAAAAATTTTAGATAGGAAAGGGAAGCTTTTATCCAAATTCTTAGCGGCCGATAAGAATTTTAGAGGCGGGCTGTCTTTAGCCGTTTCGGATATGGACGGAAACGGCTATGCCGATATATTAGTGGCCCAAGCTTCTAAAGGTTCTTCGGAAATTAAAATTTTTGATTACAAAGGACGAATCCAAAAAAGTTTTTTTGCCGTTTCTAAAAATTGGCGCGGTGGCTTAAATTTAGCGGTCGGCGATATTGACGGTCGCGGAGATCAGGAAGTGGCTGTTTCTTATGGCGCCGGTCAAGAGCCAAGAATACTGTTATTTAGTTCCGATTATAAACTTATCGGCAATTTTTTGGCTTATGAAAAAAAGTTTAAAGGTGGTGTAAATATCGTTATTTCTAATATCAACGGAAGAGCCGACCATAATAAATCAGAAATTATCGTTTCTCCCGGCAAAGGGCGAGAGCCGCAGCTTAAAATTTTTGATAATAGAGGTAATTTAAAAAAACAATTCTTGGCTTATGGTAAAAATTGGCAGGGAGGTTTTAATATTAACGCCGGTGATATTAATAACGACGGGATTTCGGAAATAATTACCGGAGCCTATCCCGGAGCGGCGCCGCATATAAGAATTTTTAACAATAACGGAACGCTTCTGGAATCTTTTTACGCTTATGAAGAAAGCTTTAACGGTGGCGTGAATATTGGTATAATGAATATAGATAATTAATTCGTCTTCGGGCGAATATAAATATATGAATAAACAAGTAATTTTTGATAAGAAAAATGTGTTGGTGGCTGGCGGCGCCGGGTTTATTGGCTCTCATTTATGCGATGAGCTCTTAAAGACTTGTAAGGTTATTTGTATTGATAATTTTATAAGCGGTTCGGAAAAGAACATTGATCACCTATTGGCTAACCCCGATTTTTTCTTTATAAATTATAATTTAGAAAAGCCGCTTGATTTGGAGAATTTAGAAGAACTGAAAAAGTTTAAAATTGAATTTCAAGGTATTCAGGAAATTTATAATTTAGCCTGCCCGATGTCTCCGCGCAACTTTATGGAGAACCGCTTGGCGACGCTAATCGCTAATTCTTACGTCGTTAAGAATCTTCTAGACTTGGCGGTTAAATATCAATCTAAATTTATCCATTTTTCTTCCTCGGTAGTTTATGGAGCAAGACAGAAAGAAAAGTCTGACTTTAAATATAAGGAAACAGATTTAGGTTTACTTGACCAAATTTCTGAAAGAAGCTGTTACGACGAGGGAAAACGTTTTGCCGAAACCTTGGTTACTAATTATCGCTCCATGTATAATCTTGATACTAAGATTCTCCGCGTATTTAGAACATATGGTCCGCGCATGGAGTCCGACGACGATCAAATGATTCCCGATTTTATAAATTCAGCTTTGGAAAATAAAGATATAATTATAAATGGCGACCAGAGCTTTTCCTCTTCTTTCTGCTATATAGACGATGTTTTGGACGGAGTTTTTAAAGTCTTAAATTCCGATTTAGCCGGACCGGTTAATATCGGTTCCGATGTTAATTTTAATTTAACCGATTTAGTAAATATTATAAGCAAAGAAACCAAATCGCAATCTAAAATAGTTTATGAGGAGGAGAAGTTATTTTTAAGCGAGCTCGTTTTGCCTGATATTAGATTAGCAAAGAATGAATTGAATTGGATGCCGGTGGTAACTTTAGAAAACGGTCTCAAGAAAACTATTTTTGATATCTCGGCGCATAAAAGATTACAGGGCTTTACGGCGTAGCCGCGGCTTTTTGTTTTAATGGTTTTTAATTTTTAATTAAAAACTCGTTAATTTTATTTATCAGGTCAGCTTTATTTCCGGGGATAAATAGTTTATCGCCCGCTTTTATTATCTCCGGAATTCCACCGATATTAGAGGCAATTACCGGCAAACCGACCGAGTTTGCTTCTTGAATTGTAGTTGGCGAATTTTCGTAGCAAAAAGAGGGAACTATCAAACAATCCGACTCGCTCATTATTCTCCTGATATCGCTAGTTTCTAAGTAGCCTAAAATCTCTATTTTATAATTGCCCGTCGCTTCTTTTTTTATTTTTTCTAGCTCACTCCCTTTTCCGATTATTTTAAGTCTTATATCGGGATTATCTATTTCGTTAAAAGCGCTTATTAAAAGGGAAATTCCTTTATGTTTTTCAATTTGTCCAACGAAGAGGAAATTAGTTTTTCCACCCGTTTTTTGCGTATATACTTTTTGCTCGCTTAAAATATTAAAAGGTCTAATCTCTGTTTGGGAATTTTTAAAGAAGCCTCTTTTTAGATGCTCCTCTAACAACCATTTTGAAGGAGAAATTATTTTAGCCGGCGAAGCAAAAAGTTTTCTGGTTAAAAATTGATAAAATTTAGCCGCTCCTGTTTCAAGTTTCTTTTCTTGTCCATAAAACATCAGTCCGGAAGGATGAAGAAGTTGAATATCATGGAGGAAATGATGATGTTCTATTTTTAGAGAAGAAATTATTTTTGGCGTTAGAAAACCGATACCCATTAAATTATGGGTAACAATTAAATCCGGTTTTTCTTCTTTTAGAATATTTTTAATTATCCCCGCTTTTTTAAATGAGAAAATATTTCCAAGATGCCAAAAAAACCGGAGGGGAAGCGGAATATTTTTAAGCCGACAGAAAATTGATTTTAAATAATAGATTTTTAAACCGTCCTTTTCCGTTTGACCTTTTTCTTTTTGGCTGCTGGTGATTAAAAAAACTTCATGGCCCTTTGCCTTAAAATCAACAATATCATTTTCTACAACTTTTTCTGCCCCGCCGACATTATACGGCTTATATAAATTATTTATAACGCCAATTTTCATATTATTTTATAAGTTTTTCCAGACGATCTTTTAAAATACTGAGATCGTATTTGTCTTCGGCTAATTTTCTGGCGGAAAGCGACATTAGTCTTCTTAAGTCCTCGTTATTAAAGATAAATTCTAATTTTCTCTTTAAATCATCAACGCTTCCGGGTTCAACCAGAAGTCCGTGTTGATAGTTTTCAAAAACGCTCCTGACGCCCGGCAAGTCGGAAGCGATAACCGGAACGCCGCAGGCCAGGGCTTCTATTAAAACCAAACCGAACGCTTCGTTGCTGTTTGTTGAAGGCAGAATTAATAAATCGGAATTTTGAAGAACTCTTATTAAATCAGCTTCGCTTAGTTTGCCGCAAAATTCTACCTGTTTATTTAAATTTAATTTTTCTGAGAGCGCCTCATATTCCGGTTTTAAGTTGCCGCTTCCGACGATACTTAGGCGCCAATGGCGTGGCGTGATAATTGCTAAAGCGTTTAAAAGAATACTTACCCCTTTAAAGTAATGTGCTTGGTCCAGACCGCCGACAAATACTAGGTCCAGGCGGTCTTTTTTGATAAAATGGTCGTTAATATGATGGACTATTTCTTTCGCGCGAGCCAAGAGCTTATTTTTACTAGGGCGGTTAATCAGTTTTGGCTGATATAAATTAGTGTCAACGCCAAAAGGAATTTCTTGAAACTTATCCGGATATTTTTCATGGAGATTTTTTATTTGGCTATGTTTAACATAATCCAAACTTCCGCAGATAATCGTTTCCGCTTTTTTGAACAAAGAGGAACGGATTAGAAGACTCGCGGAACCTAGAAGTTTAGTTTTAAAAGAATTATTTTTCACGTCCATGTGGTAATGGATAATTAGTTTCGGTTTTTTAAAGAATATTTTAAATAGCCAAACTACTTCCGCGGAACCAAAAAATGGATAATGAAGATAAATATAGTCAAATTTTCTAAGACGAAAAAGAAGCTGTGGTAAAAAAGCGCCATGACCTATTTTTAGCCAAGGCTGTAAATTATAAGGAGTAAAAGTATATACTTCATGCTTTTCGGATAATATTTGTTCCGTTCTATAGGCGCTATTGCCGATTCCACCGGAGTAAGGCGGAAAGGTACAGACGACTTGGGCTATTTTCATTTTTTTAATATTAATTCTTATTTTTTCTGATCCGAATTATTCAAGGCTATTTTTCTGGTAATTTCCGTCAGATTCTTATCCATCTTGGCGATATTAAGACGCATACGGAAAACAAAATAAAAGAGAAGCAAAACGGCTAGATAAAGCAGGAAGTTAATGCCGGAGCCGGAAAACCCCAGTGATTCTACGAGAGCATCTATTTGACGAATAAGAATAACCGCAATAGCCGCGAGCGACCAAAAGAAAAGCCAGAAAATAAATTCATTTTTATTTATTTGATTTTTTCTTCTTTGAACGTTTAAACGCCAGATAAAAATCCCAATTAGAATCAAAGCAAGTATTTGTTGAGTCATATTATTTAATTATTTTTTTAATTAATAAATCTTTAATAATTTTTAATCCGCCGGAAAAACTCTGACCGTATTCGTGATAGGTAACAGTAATTGGCACCTCAATTATTTTTATTTTGTTTTTAAATAATTGGTATAGTATTTCCGAACAATGAGCCATGCCGTCATTTTCAATTTTTATTTTTTTTACGGTCGCTCGGTTTAAAGCGCGAAATCCGCTTTGCGGATCACTGAGTCTAATATCAAAAAATACTTTATTGACTAAGCGAGCGAGCGGCATGATTACCTTTTCTTTAAAATATGGTAATTTTGATTTTTTATCCAAGAATCTTGAACCTAAGACTGCTTCCGACTCGCCGCTTAGTATCGGAGCGACCAAATCCTTTATTTCTTCGGCAGAAAACTGATTATCGGCGTCAAAATGAACAATTATATCGGCGCCGTTTTTTATGGCATAGCGATTTCCGGATTCCAGACTGGCGCCTTGGCCGCGATTTATAATATGTTGCAGGATTATCGCCCCTTCTTTTTGAGCAATTTTCGCGGTATTGTCGCAAGAACAATCATCTACAACAATAACTTCATCAACATATTTGCCGACGCTTCTTATTACTTCTAAAATATGCTTTTCTTCGTTAAAAGCGGGAATAACGCAACTTATTTTCATAGTCTTTATTTATCAATTAATCCATCTTTAATTTTTTGCTTTAAATCTTCCGATAACGGTTTAAAACCTTTTTTCAGAGCAAGTTTTAAAAGATTCTGCCAAAAATTATTTGTTTCTCTATTTTGTTTAGACTCTGTGATAAACTTCTTAATTTCGTTATCTAATTCTAAAATTTCAAATAACCCGATTTTTAAACGTTTATTTTTTGCTGATAAT
>CAYUWA010000001.1:26933-36951 GCA_964448505.1 uncultured Gammaproteobacteria bacterium
AAGCCTTTGCGTTTCCAACCTTTCAACTTGGCCTATGATAATTTTTTGGGTCGCTTTAGTTCAGCCATTCTCTGATTGATAATTAATTGGAGATTATCCAGTTTTAATTTTAGAGGCAGGTCAAGGTTTAATATTTTAAGCAAAATTTCCCAAACGTTTTTTGCTTTTATGGTCATAATGACCAGTCGGCCACTATTTGCCGCCATTAAGGCTTCTTTAAGATTTTCTTTTTCGGCTGTTGCCTCAAAGGCAATAACATTTGAGTCGTGACGCAAAACTCTATTAAAATTACTGATGGTCGGATCCAATATATTTATACCCGGTAAATTATAAGTGACATCTTTTTCTAAAAGATAAATATTCAAATCGTCTTTATTTAATTCTTGGAGCAAGGCATAGAAGGTGGCGCTTCTCCCTTCCGTGTGCGGGGAACTGATAACTATTAAACCGGAACGTTTATTTATAATTTCTTTAATTGTCTTAAGGCTCTTATTTTGAAGCCCGAGCTGGCTTAAACGCCAAAGTTGGTTTTTTTGATGAATTATGTCTATAATTATTTTTTCTCCGTTTTTATCGGGAAGAATTGAAGCCAAAAAAGACAACTGATAGTTTTTGTGGCTTATTTTGCAATATTTTTTATTAGCTAAATCACCCGGGGCAATTGAAAGCATTTCTTTCAAGTTGTCCGCCAAATCGTACTCCAGTTTCTTGGGTAAAGTGAAATTTTCCTCTTTTTCATGAGGAGAATGGCAGTTAAAAAATAAATGCTTTCCCTGGCTTTCAATGGTAATTTTTTTAATCCCCTTATAAGCGGCGTAGCCGAAGAGATTATGTAATATTTTTTTGCTCATAATGCTTTTATTTTAGCATATTTTATATTATTTTTGAAATATGTTAAAATACTATTAGCTATAGTTTTAAATTAGCTTTTATTTTTATTTATTGTCTAGAATTTTCCTTATGTCTTATTCTAATTTTTACGCCCGTTTTTATAACTTGAGGAAGAAAAGCTTTGAGGCTTTATCTTTTGTCCTGAGCTTTTTTCCTTCCCGGGTTTACTTAATAGTTATTCTTGGTTTGCAGTTGCTTGCTTGGTTTCAGGCTTTTTTTATCAAAAAAAGCCTGAGCGGAGATATTTTAATTCTTCATTATAATGTTGATTTTGGCGTTGATTTGGTCGGAAGTCCCTCACGAATATTTTATTATTCAAGTTTGGGCTTGCTGGTTCTGTTGATTAATCTGATATTTTCCGCTAGCCTAAGCCGGCGTAAGGACGCTAAAACGTTTATTCATTTATTTCTGGGAACTGCCGTTTTATTTAATGCCTTTTTAGACTTAGCCCTTCTTTCTATTTATTTTGTAAATTTTAGATAATAAACTATGGAATTTTATATCATCAAAATCCTTTTTTTAAGCGCTCTGGCTTTTGTATTCGCTATTTTAATGACCCCTCTTTTAACCCACTATCTTTATAAATATAAATTAGGCAAAAAAATAAGGAATAACGGGGCAACCCCTATTTTTAGCGAACTCCATGCTCATAAGGCCGGTACTCCAACAATGGGTGGGATTTTAATTTGGGGAACAGTTTTGGTTTTTATAATTGTTTTTTCAATTCTTTCTAATTTTTTACCCGGTGAAGTTTTCAAATACTTTAATTTTTTAAGTCGTTCGGAAACCTTATTGCCGCTTGGCGCCCTAATTATTACCGCTTTAATCGGGTTATTTGACGATTGGTTGGATGTTCGCGGAAAAGGAGTTTTTGGCGGAGGTGGATTAAAATTAAAGCATCGCATTCTTATCTATACGCTTATCGCTCTAGTTGGGGCTCTTTGGTTTTATTTTAAGCTCGATTGGACAGTTTTTCATATCCCGTTCTTGGGTAATTTTGAAATCGGTGCTTGGTATATACCGCTTTTTATGTTTATTATTGTCGCGACCTCCTTTTCCGTTAATGAATCGGACGGGCTTGACGGGTTAGCCGGAGGGACCTTATTAGTTGCTTTTGTCGCTTATGGAATTATCGCTTTTTCTATGGGGCGCTATGATTTAGCTACTTTTTGTGGCGTTATAGTCGGAGCCCTGCTTTCTTTCCTTTGGTTTAATATTCCGCCCGCCCGCTTTTATATGGGGGACACCGGGGCAATGAGTTTAGGGGTGACTCTTGGCATAATCGCCATGTTAACTAATAATGCGCTACTCTTAGTCTTTATCGGATTTGTTTTTTTATTGGAATCAACTTCGGTTATTGTTCAGTCGCTTTCTAAGAAAATAAGAAAAAAGAAAATTTTGTTATCCTCGCCGATTCATCACCATTTTCAAGCTATCGGTTGGCCGGAAGCTAAAATTGTAATGCGCTTTTGGGTCGTTTCGGCTATTGGCACCGCTATCGGCTTGATAATATTTTTATTGGACAAGAACTTTTAAAGAATTTATATATTAAATGTTAAGAAAATTATTAAGAAAAATTTTTAAAAAGGTAAATGGCGAACACGAACCGGATAAGAATCTTTTGACGGCGATGTTTGTGCTAATTATTTTTGGCTTAGTGGTTTTGTTTAGTGCCTCCTCGGTTGTTTCTTACGCTAAATATGGAAATACCTATTATTACTTTGCTCATCAACTACTCGGTCTAGGAGCGGGGCTCTTAGCTTTTTTCGTCGCTTCTAAAATAGACTATCGGATTTGGAAAAAATATGCGGTTTTTTTCTTGTTTTTTTCAATATTTTTATTGGTTTTAGTTTTTATCCCCGGGATAAGAGCCGAACATGGTACCGCTCGTTCTTGGATTAATATTTTTGGCTACTCTTTTCAGCCTTCGGAGTTAGTTAAACTTTCATTTTTAATTTACCTGGCGACTTGGCTTGAATCTAAAAAAGGTGAACTTAATAACTTGGCGAGTGGCATTATGCCTTTTTTAATTATTCTGGGAGTCATTAGCGGACTGATGATTTTACAACCGGATCTTGGAACCTTGTTTATTATCGCTTTTACTTCAATGCTGGTATTTTTTGTCGGCGGGGGAAAATTATCTCATATTATTTTAGCCATTGTTTTAGCCGGGCTCGCTCTTGTTTTAATGCTCTCCTTAAAATCATCTTACCAAAGCGACCGCTTTAAATGCTTGAAAGATCCAAACTATAGTGCGCAAGACAAATGTTATCAAATTAACCAATCACTTATCGCCGTCGGTTCCGGCGGTTGGTTCGGGCGAGGGCTAGGTCAGAGTCGCCAAAAATTTATGTATTTGCCGGAAGTTTGGGGTGATTCAATATTTCCGATTGTGGCCGAAGAACTGGGATTTATCTTTTCCGCTTTGCTTATTTTGCTATACTTATTTCTGTTTTATAGAGGTTTATTGGTGGCACGTGGTGCGCCTGATTTGTTCGGCAGTACTTTGGCGGTTGGAATTGTCGTTTGGCTAGCGGTTCAGACATTTTTAAATATCGGCGGGATGATTAACCTTATTCCGATGACCGGAGTTCCTTTGCCGTTTGTTTCCGCCGGTGGTTCGGCAATTCTGTCCGCTTTAATCGCCATGGGGATATTGGTTAATATCAGCAAGCAAACCAAATAATTAGATTATGAATAATAAACAAACAAAAATATTTCTTAGCGGAGGGGGTACCGGCGGTCCGGTTTCTCCGCTTTTGGTTTTAGCCGAAGAACTTTGGACAGACGACATAAACTTAGAAATAGTTTTTGTTGGGACATATTATGGACCGGAAAGAAAAATGATTGCCGATTTCTCCGTTCCTAAAAAAATAAAATTTCTTCCAATCATTAGTGGAAAATGGCGCCGATATTTTTCTGTTTATAACTTTTTAGACATGTTTAAAATTATCGCTGCTTTTTTTCAGTCTTGGTTTATTCTTTGTCTTGAAAAACCAAGTTTGGTAGTAAGTGCTGGCGGTTTTGTTAGCGTTCCCTTGGTTTGGGCCGCTTATCTAAAAAAAATTCCGATTTTAATTCATCAACAGGATATAAGACCCGGTCTCGCCAATCGTTTGATGTCAAAAATGGCGCGAGTCATAAGCGTGACGTTTGAAAAATCATTACTTGATTACGGCCCTAAAGCGGTTTTAATCGGCAACCCGGTTAAAAATATTAAAATAAATAATAACCCTGAAACACTGGAAAAATTGCGAAAAAAATATAATTTAATTTCCGAGCGACCACTTTTGATCGTTTCCGGCGGAATGACCGGAGCGAGCGCTATTAATAATTTAGTTTTTGAAGCGAGAGAAGATCTCGTTTCTGATATCCAAATAATTCATCTTTGGGGAGCGGGTAAATTACCGAAATCAATTTTAGATAGTCAAAAACCGCAAGTATATTATCAAGCTTTTGAGTTTTTAAATAATAATGAACTCTTATCTCTTTTTTCCATGGCCGACCTAGTTATTTCTCGCGGCGGTCTTGGGGCATTAAGCGAATTATCGGTTTTAGGGAAAGAGCTTATAATTATTCCTATTCCTGATTCTCAACAAGAAGATAATGCCGAAATATTTAAGCAAGCCGAAGCCGCTCTCGTTTTAAACCAAAAAGAGTTAACACCGAAGATATTAGTCTCTGAAATAAAAAAATTATTGGCCGATAAAGACCGCGGTGAAAGAATGAAAAATAATATAAAAAAGATTATTAAACCGGGCGCCGGTGAAAAATTAGCCGGAATTGTTTGGGAAATTTTAAACTAATGACAACTAAGAAGCTAAAATTTTATCTTATCGGAATAAAAGGGGTCGGTATGACGATGCTCGCTCAGTTTTTGTCCGCCAAAGGAAATGAAGTCTGCGGCTCCGATATAAAAGAAATTTTTTTGACGGATAAAGTATTAAAATCGGAAAAAATTAAAGTTTTTTCGCCGTTTAACGAAAAAAATATTTCGTCTGACGCTAATTATATAGTTTATTCCAGCGCCTTTACTGCCGAAAATAATTCGGAAATGGCGTACCTAAAAAATAATCCCGGACTTTTTAAAAACGTGAAAATTATTTCTTATGCCGAAGCCTTGGGAGCCGTTTTTAATGAGTATAAGGGAATTGCCGTTTGTGGTAGTCACGGTAAAACGACGACGTCCGCTTGGCTTGGTTATGTCTTATGGCGCGCGCATAAAAAACCTAATGTTTTAGTCGGTTCACGGGTACCGCAATTTAAAGGTAGCAGTCTAATTGGCGCTTCTAAATTATTTGTGGCTGAAGTTGACGAATATCAGAATAAGTTAAGATATTTTAAGCCGCAGGGAGTTGTTTTAAATAATATTGATTATGATCACCCCGATTTTTTCAAAACCGAGCGTGAATATTTACAAGTGTTTATTGACTTTGTTAAAAAAATTCCGAAAAACGGCTTTCTGGTTGTTAATAACAGAGACAAGTATGCTAAGGATATTAAGAGAAGATGTCCAGCTAAAATTATTAGCTATGATTTAAGCGATGAAATATCTAATCGGGAAACCGTTAATTACTTAGCGTATGGGCTAAGGACTAAAAATAATTTTCAAATATTTCAAGTTAATAATTTTGGAGAATTTAAGATTAGACTTCTAGGAAAACATAATGTCTTTAATGCCTTGGCAGTTATCGCTTCGGCTAGAGAGCTCGGTGTATCAATTAATCTTATTAAAAAACATCTTGTTGAATTTAGAGGAACCGAGCGCCGCCTGCAGTATCTGGGAAAGTACAAAGGCGCGATAATACTAGACGATTACGCGCATCATCCGACGGAAATTAAGGCGACGCTTCAAGGAATAAAAGACCACTATAAAACAAAAAATATTATCACGGTCTTTCATCCGCACACGTTTACGAGGACTAAGGCTTTATTTAATGATTTTGTCAGGAGTTTCAAGGATGCGGACGAACTTATTATTTTAGATATTTATGGCTCGGCTCGTGAAAAACAAGGCGGAACTTCAAGCCGACTTTTAGCAAAAGAAATAATGTCCAATAATCGCCGGAACAAAATAAAGCAAACGGTTATAAATATTAAAACGATAAAAGAAGCGGCGGGCTTCTTGAGAAAAAAATTAAACAAGAATGATTTAGTGGTTTTAATGGGCGCGGGTGATGTTTTTAGAGTTTACGATAATTTATGTTAAATGATAATGACAACAAAAGTAAAGAGAAAATAATCTCTTGGAAGCGTTTCTGGATTGAGCTTTGGCGTATTTTAAAACCGTCGCGTCGTCTTTTTGTAGTTATTTTCGTTCTGATTTTTGTTGAAGCGATTTTGGCGCTTCTAAAACCATATATCTTGAAATTCTTAATTGACGGTTTATACGGTCTTAATATTAGCAGTCTAGGAAACTCATTAAAACTAATCGCTCTTTTCTTAATTACCGATGAAGTTAGATCATTAATCCACTACTTAAGCGATCGCCGAATTTTAAGAGTTTTGGTTGACGTTGAATATTATTTAGGGTTTAGGGCCCAAGAGAAGCTCGTCGGTTTAAGCTTGGGTTATCATGAACGTGAAAATACTGGGGCTAAAATAATCAAGATTGAAAAAGGAGTGGATAAAATATCGGAATTTTTAAATAATATTTTTTGGGAAGTTGCCCCGACAGCTATTCAGTTAATTTTTACCCTAGCCGCTTTGTTTTGGACTAATTGGCTTATCGGGCTTTCGTTCTTAATATTTGCGCCTTTCTTTATCGTGGTTATGTATGTTTCTAATAAGAGGATGTATCCGATTAGAAAACAAATTTTTCGTGATTATGAAAAAGCGTCGGGAAAAATGACGCAAGCGATTATCAATATTAACGCCGTTCAATCCTTTGTTCAGGAAAAAAGGGAACTTAAAGAATTTGCTAAAATCAAGGGCTATATTAGAGATAACGAGGATAAACAATGGTCTTGGATGATGAGAGTCGGTCTCGGCCGTAATCTTATTATTGATATTGGTCGCGCCGCTGTTTTGCTTTTTGGTGTTTATTTGGTTCTAAAAGGAAATATGAGCGTCGGTACCTTAGTTTTTGCTTTTACGCTAAGTGAAACAGCTTATACCTCTTTATACCGCTTATCCCGTTTTTATGATAAGACTGAGGAGGGGCGGGAAGGTATTAATAGATTATTAAAATTGTTTAATGCTTCAAGCGAAATTGTAAATAAGGAAAAAGCTTTTAAACCGAAGAAAATCAGTGGCGAAATAAAGTTTAAAGACGTTTCTTTTTCCTATGCGGATAATTCTCGTCCGGCCCTTTCCAATCTCAATTTCAAAATTTCTTCCGGTTGTTTTACGGCTCTGGTCGGACCATCCGGAGGGGGTAAAACAACAATCGCAAAATTGATATATCGCCATTACGATCCGCAAGAAGGATGCGTATTATTGGACGATAAAGATTTGCGGGACTACGATCTCGCCGCGTTTAGAAGTTTTCTAGCGGTCGTGCCGCAGGAAGTGGAGATTTTTGATTTAAGTATTAGGGAAAATATTGCTTATGCCCGACCAAGCGCCAGCCAAAAAGAAATAGAAGCGGCAGCGCGAATCGCTAATGCCGAAGAGTATATTCTAAGGATGGATAAAGGATATGAGACTATGGTTGGAGAACGCG
Organism: uncultured Gammaproteobacteria bacterium; assembly: GCA_964448505.1. Lineage (GTDB taxonomy): Bacteria > Patescibacteriota > Patescibacteriia > Patescibacteriales > UBA12465 > UBA12465. Next base: position 34,489 of record CAYUWA010000001.1, read on the forward strand.
GGATGAAATTATCGGGTGGTCAGCGCCAACGTCTCGGAATCGCAAGAGCTATTTTAGCAAATCCGCGTATATTAATTTTTGACGAAGCGACTTCAAGTCTTGATAGTCAAAGCGAGGTCTTAATTCAAGATGCCATGGAAAAAATTAGTCGTGATAGGACGATGATTGTAATTGCTCATCGCCTCAGTACGATTAAACGGGCCGATAAAATAATTGTGTTAGAGGGCGGTAAAGTCGTTGAAAAGGGTAGCCACTCGGAATTAGCTCAGCTTAAAGGCGGTCTGTATAATAAGCTTATCAAGCTCCAAAAAATCGGTGAGATAGATTAAATTTTTTGTTTCTTATGTTAAAGATTGAAAAAAATAAAATAATAACTCCTTATACCACGCTTAAAGTAAAATCAAGCGCGGAGTTTTTCTGTACTATTAAAAGTAGGGATGATCTACTTGAAGCGATTGCTTGGGCCAAAAAAAATAAAAAATCCCTATTTATTCTCGGTGGTGGTTCTAATATCCTCATTTCCCGAAAAATAAAAGGCTTGGTTCTTAAAAACGAGGTTAAGGGCATAAAAATACTAAAAGAAAACAAGACTTTCGCGCTTCTAGAAGGAATGTCCGGAGAAACTTGGACTAAATTTGTTAATTTTGCCGTGACTAATAAATTATATGGCCTAGAAAACTTATTTTTAATTTATGGAACGGTCGGCGGCGCACCGGTTCAAAATATTGGCGCTTATGGAGTTGAGTTAAAAGACGTTTTTTATGAGCTAAAAGCGGTAGATTTAAAAAATGGCAAGGAAATAATATTTTCTTCCGTCGCTTGTAAGTTCGGATACCGAGATAGTATTTTTAAAAACAAATTTAAAGGAAGGTTTTTTATCTATTCCGTTACCGTTAAATTAAAAAAAAGCGCTAAATTAAAATTAGAGTACGGCGCCTTAAAAGAAATTTTAATTCAAAAAGGAATAAAGAAGCCGGAACTTAAAGATATAATTTCGGCAATTTCAGAAATTAGAAATAGTAAATTACCCGTGCCTAGCGTTTTGCCGAACGTCGGTTCGTTCTTCAAAAATGTTGAACTTAGTTTATCGGTTTTCAAAAAAATACAAAAAAAATACCCAAGCCTTCCCAGTTTTCCGCTCAACAAACAAAAGGTAAAGATTCCCAGCGGCTGGCTTATAGAGCAAGCCGGGTTTAAAGGAAAAAAAATCGGTTCGGTCAGGATGTATGAAAAACAAGCCTTGATTCTAGTTAATGAAGGTGGCGCGAGCGCTAGCCAAGTTTTAAACCTGGTTAAGAAAGTAAAAAGCGCCGTTAAGAAAAAATTTGGGCTTGATTTAATTGAAGAGGTTAATATAATATAGGTTTGAGAATAGTTATCAACTACTATAAAAATATGACTGCCAGTGAACTGCGACAAAAGTATTTAAAATTTTTTGAAGGTAGGGGGCATACGATTATCTCCAGTGCTTCTTTAATTCCGGAAAATGATCCTTCCGTGCTTTTTACGACCGCTGGGATGCATCCGCTAGTTCCTTATTTATTAGGGGAAAAACATCCCGCTGGAAATCGTTTAACCAATGTTCAAAAATGTATTAGGACAGGAGATATAGACGAGGTCGGAGATAGGACTCATCATACCTTTTTTGAAATGATGGGGAATTGGTCGCTTGGCGATTATTTTAAGGAAGAAGCGATTAAATTTAGCTTTGAATTTTTAATTGGCGCCAAAGGCTTGGGCTTAGATAAAAACCGCTTAGCCGTTTCGGTCTTTGTCGGCGATGACGATGCTCCTTACGATAGTGAAGCTTATAATATTTGGAAAAATATTTTTGAAGAGAATAACTTACCGCTAGAAAGAATCGCTAAATTACCGAAGAAAAATAATTGGTGGGGACCGGCGGGCGTTACCGGACCATGTGGTCCGGATTCAGAAATGTTCTATTGGACAGGGAATGAAACCGAAATTCCTGGTAGTTTTAATGATGATAATGATTTTTGGGTAGAAATTTGGAATGACGTTTTCATGCAGTACAATAAAAACGAAGAAGGGAAATATGAAGCGCTTGCGCAGAAAAATATTGATACCGGTTTGGGCTTAGAGCGAGTATTAGCGGTCGTAAACGGTTTTGCCGACAACTATCAGACAGACTTATTTATTAATTTGATAAATAAACTAGAAGAATTGAGCGGCAAGAAATATGGAGATAGCCCGGAAACAACAAGAATGATGAGAATAATTTCTGACCATATCAAAGCCGCGACTTTTATTATTGGCGATAATAAAGGAATAAGCCCTTCTAATACCGATCAGGGATATGTCGTTCGTCGTTTAATTCGTCGAGCTATAAGATGCGCCAAGTCTATCGGAATTACAGAAGATCATTTCACGTGGTTGATTGCTCAAATAGTTATTGATCAGTACAAGGATGATTATTCTGAATTAGAAAAAAATAGAGACTTT
>CAYUWA010000001.1:36961-47787 GCA_964448505.1 uncultured Gammaproteobacteria bacterium
TAATTTAATTAAAGAGGAATATAAATTTGTTTTAACCTTAGAAAAAGGTGAGAAAGAATTCAAGCGCTTAGTTGAAACGTCAAAAGAGGGCAATAAAATGATATCCGGAAAATCCGCCTTTGTTCTTTTTGCTACTTACGGTTTTCCAATTGAAATTATTTTAGAGATGGCAAAAGAATTAAATAAAGAAGTTGACATCGCCGAATTTGAAGAGGAATTAAGAAGACATCAAGATCTTTCCCGAACTGCCGCCGCCGGAAAATTTAAAGGGGGATTGGCTGATGCCAGCGAAGAAACAACCAAACTTCATACCGCGGCTCATCTTTTGCTTGCCGCTTTAAGAAAAGTTTTAGGTGTACATGTTACTCAAAAGGGAAGCAATATAACCGCCGAGCGCCTAAGATTTGATTTTTCTCATCCTGATAAAATGACGCCAGAACAGATAAAAGAAGTTGAGGATTTGGTAAATGGCGCAATTCAAGCTGACTATGAAGTAAAATGCGAGGAGTTAGGTTTGGAGGAAGCTAAAAAACGAGGAGCAATGGGTGTTTTTGAGTCAAAATATGGAGAAAAAGTTAAAGTTTATACCGTTTGCCATTTAAAGGAAAGCGGTAATATTAGTCTTGATTCCGCCTTTTCACAGGAGATTTGTGGCGGGCCACACGTTAATAGCACCGGCATTTTAGGAACTTTCAGAATTCAAAAAGAGGAGTCTTCAAGCTCCGGGGTTAGGCGGATTAAGGCGATTTTAGAGAATTAGGTTTTTTAAGCTTATTCTATTCATATTTTAACTATTGACAAGTTCTAAACTTATATCTATAATGATTTTATTGATAAGAATTAAAGAAATAATTTAAGTATTATTTTAATGAAACTTTGATAAGGCAAAAAGAGTCTTTATCAAATTTTTTTGTGTTAATGTCAAAAGATAGAGAAAATTTAAGTGATGGCGCTTCAACCCTTAATGCCAAAGATTTTATTGAAATTCAGGGAGAAGTTCTAGAATTAATGCCGGCGGCCAGTTTTAGAGTCGCCTTAGAAAATGGGCATGAAATTTTGGCGCACTTATCGGGTAAAATGAGAATGAATAGAATTAGACTTTTGCCCGGCGATAAGGTTAAACTGCAGATTAGTCCGTACGATTTGACCAAGGGGCGTATTACTTATCGTTTTTAAAATCATTTCGTCGTTTAATTAATTGAAGAATAAAATATGAAAGTGAGAGCAAGCGTTAAGAAAATTTGTAAAGATTGCGAAGTTGTGCGACGCAAAGGTCGGGTCCACGTTATTTGCGATAATCCTAAACATAAACAAAGACAAGGGTAATTTTTTAATATCAAAGATATGGCAGTAAGAATCGCGGGAGTAAATATCCCTAATGATAAAAGAATAGAAATTGCTTTAACCTATATATATGGTATCGGCACAACGAGAGCTAATAAAATTTTAGCGACCGCAAGCGTTGATAAAAATATTAGGGTTAAAGATTTAAAAGAGGATGATGTTAATCGTTTAAGAGAAATTGTTGAAAAGCAATTTATTGTTGAAGGCGACTTACGTCGTGAAGTTCAAAGCAATATCAAGCGTTTGAAAGAAATCTCTTGTCATAGAGGAATTCGCCATTCCAAAGGTTTGCCGGTCAGAGGTCAAAGGACCAAAACTAATAGCCGTACGGTTCGTGGCAATAAACGCGTTACTGCCGTTAGTGGTAAGAGCAAGGCAGGATTACAAAAAACATAATTTGTTGAATTAAATATTAAAATATGTCCGAAGAAGTAAAAAACTCTCAAGAGGGAGAAACTAAAGAAGAGCCAAAAAAGGCAAAGGTAAAGGAGAAAAAAGAAACTCCTATTCTTAACGTAGAAAATACGGTTGCGCCGGAAAAAGAAGAAAAGGAAGCAGTCGCTTTCTCTTTTGACTCGTCTGATGAAGAATTACCGGAAGAAATTAAACAAAAATTAGAAAAAAATAAAATAGCTCGGGCTAAGAAGAAATTGATTAAAAAGAAGAAAAAGAAAGTTGCTCGTGTTGTTAAAGTCGGACGCGCTTATATTAACGCAACTTACAACAATACGATGATTACTTTAACCGATAATAACGGTGATGTAATTTCTTGGGCAAGCGCCGGGTTAGCCGGATTTAAGGGTGCCAAGAAAGCGACTCCTTATGCCGCGCAAATAATTACTAAAATTGCCGCGCAGAAAGCAAAAGAAGAATACGGTTTGCAAGAAGTTAGCGTTTTTGTTTCCGGTGTCGGAACGGGTCGTGAAGGAGCGATTCGCGCCTTAAATGCTAATGGTCTTGAAGTTAGCTCTATTAAAGATATTACCCCGGTTCCTCATAACGGTTGCCGTCCGAAGAAACCAAGAAGAGTTTAATTAAATTATAAAGAATAAAAAAGATACTTATAAAAAAGATATGGAAAGAAATCTTGATAATAAATGTAAACAATGTCGCCGCGTTGGTGAAAAGCTCTTCTTAAAAGGAGATCGTTGTTCTGGCCCAAAATGCGCCATGGTTAAACGTAATTATGCCCCTGGTGTTCATGGTCAAAAAGGAAGAAAGCGTTTAAGCGACTATGGTACTCAGCTTCAAGAAAAACAAAAAGCTAAAAGATATTACGGCCTAAGAGAGAAGCAATTTAGTTTAACTTTTGAAAAGGCTTCCAAAAAGACAGGCGATGCCGGTAAGAATTTCTTAAAACTTTTAGAAAGCCGTTTAGATAATGTTATTTTCCGCTTAGGATTTGCCGATTCAAGAAGACAAGCTCGTCAATTGGTAAATCACGGACATTTTAATGTTGATGGAGTAAAAACTGATATCCCATCATTTATCGTTAAAGAAGGCCAGGTTATCAAGATAAAAAAGAAGAGTCAAACCAGCCCTTATTTTAGAAAATTAAATGAAAAAATTAAGAAAGCAGATAGACCAAGCTGGTTGAATTTTGATGTAAATGATTTAAGCGCAAAAATATTACATGAGCCGAAAGATGCTGACTTGCCTCAATCTATTAACGTTCAAATGATTATTGAGTATTACTCAAAATAAACAATTTCAAATTCCTCGAATTTATATTCAGGATTTGAACAATTATTTATGCAAAACATCGCTAACGCTAAAAAAATTTGTTTTAAAGCCGGAGAATCCGCCAACGAAGGTATTGTTACTATTGAACCTTTATTCCCGGGTTACGGCATGACGCTTGGTAATTCTATTCGTCGTGTTTTATTATCATCTCTTCCGGGAGCAGCTGTTGTCGGAGCGAAGATAAAAGGAGCAAGTCATGAATTTATGGCCTTGCCTCATATTAAGGAAGATGTTTTGGAAATTATTTTAAATTTAAAACAATTGCGCCTCAAGGTTTTTACCGACGAGGAAGTTCGCTTGGAATTAAAGATAAAGGGCAAGAAGGTTGTTAAAGCCTCAGATATTACTAAAAATAGCCAAGTTGAAATTAAAAATACCGATTTAGTTATAGCTAATGTTACCGACGAAGCCGGAAGTCTTGATATTGAACTTATTGTTTGTGAGGGACGCGGTTATAAAATGGCTGAAGGAAATAAGAAAGAAAATAGAGAAATCGGTTATATTGAAATTGATTCTACTTTCTCTCCGGTAACTTTAGTTAGCATTGATGTTGAAAATACCCGTGTCGGTAAAATGACTAACTGGGACAAACTTGTCTTAAAGATTAAAACTGATGCAACTATTACTCCCGAAGAAGCTTTTAAGGAATCAGTTAATATTTTGGTTGACCAATTCTCGGCTTTAATTAATATGGAAGGGGAAGAAAAGAAGGAAGAAATGCTAGTTGCAGAAGAAGTATCGGCCGATATCGCCTTAGAAGAAAGCGAAGAACCTGAAAAGAAAGAGAAAAAAACTAAGAAGACTAAAAAATAATTAGTAATTGATTTGATATGCGTCACAGAAATAAAAACAAAATTTTAGACAGAGAAAAGGGACCGCGTGAGCTCATGTTACGTAATTTAGCTTCCAGTATTTTATTATATGAAAAGGTTAAAACAACGAAAGCTAAAGCCGCTGCGGTTAGACCTTTAGTAGAACGGATGATTACCGCCTCAAAAGCCGGGGATTTAGCGGCTCGTCGCGGGTTGATTAAAGTTCTATTACAGAAGAATGCTGTTAAAAAAGCGATAGAAGTATTAGGTGTTCGTTATAAAACCAGACCGGGAGGTTATACTCGGGTTGTTAAATTAGGTATGCGCCAAGGTGACGGAGCGGAAATGGTGCAAATTGAATTAGTATAATTATATGAAAACTATTGAAAGAAAAATACATCATCTTGACGCAACAGATATGGCCGTTGGTCGCTTAGCGACTAAAGTAGCCGGATTATTGCGCGGTAAAACTAAACCAGAATTTGAACCGCATATTGACGGCGGAGATATTGTTGAGGTTAAAAATGTTTCTAAAATGACTTTTTCCGGAAAGAAATTAGATCAAAAAGAGTACAAACGCTATACCGGTTATTTAGGCGGTTTACGACGCAAAAAAATGGGAGAAGTTTTTGTTTCTGATCCGGGAGACGTTTTGTATAGAGCGGTTCGCGATATGTTACCGCCGGTTAAATTCCGTGTTAGCATGCTCAAAAGATTAATTATTAAATAATATGGCAGATAAAAAGAAAGAAGAAATAAAAGATGAAGATAATCTAGATTTAGAAGATGTTGCTTTTGTTGAAGAAGAAATAGATGATGATAAAGAGTGGGCTAAAAACGAAACCGCTCAATTTTCAGGAAAATATATTAAGGCAATCGGTCGTCGTAAGCAAGCGGTCGCACAAGTTCGCCTTTATGAAGGTGGCAAGGGTGTAATTATGGTTAACGGCATGCGCGCTAGTTTATATTTCCCGGGTGAAGGTTTTAATTTGATCTCCCAACCGCTAAAAGTAAGCGGTCATAACCGTGATTATAATTTCTCAGTTTTGGTTAATGGCGGAGGTAAAATCGGTCAAATCGGTGCGGTTCGTTTAGGAATTGCTCGGGCTATTTTATTAGTTGATTCAGCCGCCAAGGAAGCCTTGAAAGTTAATGATTTCTTAACTCGCGATCCAAGACAAGTTGAAAGAAAGAAACCGGGTCTTCGAAAAGCCAGAAAAGCCCCACAATGGTCAAAACGTTAATTACATTCTATACAAAACACTCCCAATTCGGGGGTGTTTTTTTATCATCCTTTTGTTATAATAATACGTATGGAAAACATCGTCCTAAAACTTAATGAATTACTGGCTCGCTTTCTAAAAACCAAAGCGCTTTTAGATATTGAGAATAAGATAATTAAAGAGAATGAGTTGCGCCTAAAAATGTCAACCTCCGATTTTTGGGATAATCAAGCGGAGGCGGTTAAAATCGGACAAGAAGCGGAAGAATTATCAAATGAAATTAAGGAATGGTTAGAGATGGAAAGAGAAATAAATGAGGCTAAAGAAATGGCTGTAATTATTGAGAAAGATGAAGATATTAAACTAAGCGAGGAGATGGGAAATAAATATGAAGAGTTATCTAAGAAATTCGCCCGTTTAGAATTTTTATCCCTGTTTTCCGAGGAGTACGATAATAATAACGTTATTTTGTCTATTCATGCCGGTACGGGCGGTGTAGACGCTCAGGATTGGACACAAATGCTTGAGAGAATGTATTTGCGTTTTGCGGAGCGGCAGGGATTAAAAACTGAAATACTGGACCATACTTATGGCAATGAAGCGGGTATTAAAAGCGTTATGATGCGCCTAGCCGGGCCCTACGCTTACGGTTATCTAAAAAGTGAGAATGGCGTCCACCGCCTACTGCGTAATTCGCCGTTTAATGCCGACGGGCTCCGTCAAACCTCCTTTGCTTTAGTTGAGGTAATGCCGGAGATAAAAGAGGATGGAACGATTCAAATTAAAGATGAAGATATAAAACTTGATGTATTTCGTTCAAGCGGACCGGGCGGGCAGAGTGTTAATACAACCGATTCAGCGGTTAGAATTACTCATCTTCCAACCGGAATTGTCGTTTCTTGTCAGAGTGAGCGTTCTCAACACCAGAATCGAGAAAATGCTTATAAAATTTTAAGAACTAAACTTTATAAATTGGCGCTAGAAGAAAGGGAATTAAAAGAGCGAAAATTAAAAGGCGAAGTTCAAAAGGCGGAATGGGGCAAGCAAATCAGGTCATATTTTATGTATGGCAATAAACTAGTTAAAGATCATCGGAGCAATTATGAAACGAGCGACGTTGAAAGTGTGCTTGATGGCGCTTTAGAGAAATTTATGGAAGAGTATTTAAGATTCTTAAAGAAATAGTCTTTATTTTTTCTTTATTCGCTTTATTATAAAATATCCTTATTAAATTAATAAGGATATTTTTTATGCTCGAAGAAATATTAAATAAAAAGAAAAAAAGAAGATTTTCCGCCGCCAAGCTATTTTTATGGCTTAATTTAGTTATAATTTTTACCGTCTTTATTCTTGGCTTCTCGAAAAAATCTTTCCGCCCGAAAATAAACGAGCAAGACATTTCTAATTTTAATGATAAATCCATAAGTTTTACGGCGCGCGTTTGCGAGGAGGCGGATTTAGACTATAAGAGCCGGCGCCTAACCCTTTGCGCCAATGGAAAAGTACTTATGACCACTAATTTATATCCCGAGTATGACTACGGTGATTTTTTAAAAGTATCCGGTCTTTTAAAGACCCCGCCAAAAATAGATGGTTTTGATTACGAAAATTATTTAGCGCGTTATGATATTTATTCGGTAATGTATTATCCGAAAATTGAAAAAGTCTCTGGCGTCTTAAATTTCTCTCAAAAAATATTCCTGTCTCTTATAAATTTCAAGCAGCGCTTGAAAACGATAATTGATAGAAATATTCCGGAGCCGGAAGCGGGTTTGGCTAATGCGCTGTTACTTGGCTATAAACGGACTGTAGGCAGGGAAGATATGAATTCTTTTTCTCGCGTTGGTTTAAGCCATATGATTGCGATTTCTGGCAGCCACATAACGATACTGAGCGCGATGATTATCAATTTTTTTATAATTTTTGGAATAAGCCGACGTCGCTCGCTAGTTATCGTGCTCTTATTTTTATTTATATATCCTCTTATTACCGGCTTGTCTGCTTCGGCCGTTCGCTCGGCAATTATGGGTGGTCTTTCTTTCCTCGCCCTTTATTTCGGCCGGGCGAGTAATATTATTTATGCCTTAGTTTTTTCGGGAGCCGCGATGTTACTTTTAAATCCGCGACTTTTAAGAGATGACATTGGTTTTCAATTATCATTTTTAGCGATACTGGGCATAATTTATTTATATCCTTACGGCGAAAAAAAATTGGAAAGAATTTTTGTTAAATTTAAATTAAAACATAAGGCTAGAAAGAGATTAAAAAATATTTTTAGCATTATAAATTTAACCCTAGTTTCACAAATTATAACCCTGCCAATTCTCTTAATAAATTTCCATACCTTTTCTATTATTGCGCCACTAGCAAATTTGCTTGTGCTTTGGACTTTTCCGCTTCTTTTAGCCACGCTTATTATCGGTCTTTTTCTTTCGGCGCTTATTCCTTTTCTGGGCGTTCTTTGGTTTTTGCCGTGCATCCTGCTCTTAAAATATATCTTCATTGTTTCAGGTATTTTAGCCTCGCCAAGCTGGGCGGCAATTTCTGATTTAAAGTTTAGTTGGTTTGGAGGAATACTATACTACTTGATTTTAATATTTATCATCCGGCGCTTAAATAAACAAAAAACCGTTGCTTAACGGTTTTCTGGGATAATCTAATTTTGATTTATTTTTTGGCTTTCTGTTTTGAGCCGGCCTTTCTGACTTTTAACGGTTTCTTTTCGCCTTCTTTTAAAGGTGGTTTTCTTTTAGCCTTAACGCGTTTAGGTTTAACCATAGTACGCATACAAGAAGTACAGATTTTAAATTTTTCATCGCCGACGGTCATGCTTTGAAGATTGATATTCTGTCTTTTGAGAGTTTGAATTTTAGAGTGGGATCTGCTTGCGCCTTTAGTAGCACCTCGTCCGCACATATCACATTTTTTTGCCATATTGATTTATTCTCTTAATTTTAATGCTTTTATACTAACAGCATTTTGAAAATTAATCAAGTTATGCTAGAATATACTGGTATGATTCAAATATTTCAAATTATCGTCCTCGTTTTTTCCGCTGTCGTTCATGAATATATGCACGGCTTTATGGCTCATCAATTAGGCGATGATACGGCTAAAAACGCCGGCCGGCTTACCTTTAATCCTTTTGTTCACCTAGAATGGCTCGGGTCTTTCTTTGTCCCGCTCGTTATGATTCTCTCCGGTATGCCTTTTATTTTCGGTTGGGCGAAACCGGTTCCGTATAATCCGCATAATTTAAAGGATAAGAAATATGGAGACGCTAAAGTTGCCTTGGCTGGTCCGCTCGGGAATCTTATTGTCGCCGTATTTTTCGGACTAGTCCTTAGATTCTTTCCATTCTTTAATTTAACCTTTTCTGGGCTCTTAAGTATTATTGTTTATATCAATTTAGTTTTAGCCGTCTTTAATCTTATTCCGATTCCGCCCCTTGACGGTTCAAAAATATTAGCGGTTTTTTTACCCCCGCATTTAAGAGAAAAATACCTCGCTTCTGAAAGAATGGGCTTTATCTTGGTGATTGTATTTATAATGCTGGCGGGCAACCTAATAATGCCGATTGTTAATTTTCTGTTTAGGCTTATAGCGGGGTAATTAATTTAAAAAATATCTTTAGAATAAAAAACAAACCCGGGTCTTCGTAGATCCGGGTTTTTATTTTGTAGTGGCTCGGTACTCAAATTGTTTGGAAGACGATTCGTCCGTCTTTGCTCCAGTCAGATTCTCTGACCGATTTAAAGCTCCACCAATTGTACCCAAAGTCTCCAGAATAGAAAAAAACGCGATATGTTCCATTAAATGCTGGAGTAAATTCAGAAACAAAGGAGAAACAAACGTAGCCTGGAGAATACTTGCACTCCTTAACCAAGAACTCCTTAGCTGAAACTGCAACTCCGTTTTTTGGGATGAAAGTATTACCTCCCCCGCACTCTAATAATGCGCGAAAGTTTTCAGGGCTACTTGGGTTATACCCACTTTCACTTGATGGTAAATCACCGCGCTTGTACCTGAGATACAATGTATAACCATGGTAACCTTGCTTATTATCAATTTGATAAGCATTTTTGTCTAAACGGAAGGAGAAGTTAAAATCCCAATAATCGCCAATGGTTCCTGGCATTCCTGTGTGGCAAATAAAGAAGTGTAATTCAGTCCCTGATTTAGAAATAAATTCAGCTTTATAAAGCCCAAAAAATTTTAATTTTGTTGAAATCATTGAACCGTACTCAGAGCGGCTGCCAGAGTAAAGAGTAAAACTGGATTGGTCAAAGTCTCGGTCATTATCTATGTTAAAAATAGACCAAATTCCATCTATGGGTTGTTGAAGTTCACCCTCAGAGGATAGGATTATGTTTATATCCGTAATGTCTTGGACATAAACTGTATCGCCATTGGCGATTTCAGTGCGTGCGGTTGTCGCAGATTTTAACCCATCAGTCTGCGGGGCAGACATAAAGATTCTCACTTTCTCAACCGGAGTTGAAATTTCCTCCTTTTGGCAGGAGGACAAGAGTGATACTAGGATAATTATTCCGATAGCGATTAAAATCGCAATCGACCAGGAACCTATTTTTTTCTGTTCCATTTTTTCCATTCGTACTTGGGTTTTTTTTCCAACCCTTTCTTTCTTAATCATTCCAGACTGTATTCTGCCGGATTTCTTTTTCTTATTCATTTCCTAATTTTTTGCGCCTCCTGGTCTATGACATGGAGACTTGTTAATAAATATTTGTTCATTTATTGATGCCCAATTTTAGGAACCAATAAATGAACAAATAAGGAGTATTAACCTTTTTGTTAAGGTGCAAAAGTTTACTCTAAAATATAACATATTAATAAATTAGTGTCAATAGTTTGTTAATTTAGACGTTATCGTGTTTGGGGCATAGAAACCGGATTGGAAAACAAAATTATTGCGTCTTGACTTATGTTTTAGATTTTGTTAAATTATATTAGTATAAAAACAAAGCAAATCCTGAACACTCAGGGTTGTTTTAATACTTAAAATTTTGTAAATTAGTTTAAGCTTTTTAAATAAAGGCTAAGAAAAAAGAAATTATGCCAACTATTAATCAATTAGTGCGCCAAGGAAGAAAGAAAGTCGTAGCCAGAAAGAACGCTATTGCTCTTCATACAACTCTTGATTCACTTCATCGAAAGAAAAAAGAAACCGCCAAAGGAGCTCCTTTTAAACAGGGGGTTTGCTTAAAGGTGACAACAACCACTCCTAAAAAACCTAACTCGGCTTTACGAAAAATTGCTCGTGTCAGATTATCCAATGGAATGGAGGTTACCGCTTATATCCCGGGAATGGGGCATAATTTACAAGAACACTCTATCGTTTTAGTAAAAGGCGGAAAAACTAAAGATTTACCGGGTGTTCGTTATAAAGTTGTTCGTGGCGTTTTTGATGCTTCCGGAGTTGAAGCTAGACGAAAGAGCCGTTCTTCTTACGGTGCTAAGAAACCAAAAAAAGCATAAATATAAAATAATTTAAAATACTATGAGAGGTAAACCAGCCCCAAAAAGAATAATTGAAGGAGATTCAAAATATAACGATAAAAACATCGCTAAGTTTATTAATTATGTGATGGAAAGAGGCAAGAAAAGTGTCGCCGAAAGAATCGTTTATAATGCCTTTAATATTTTAAAAGAAAAAACCAAGCAAGATCCGCGCCATATTTTC
>CAYUWA010000001.1:47797-50525 GCA_964448505.1 uncultured Gammaproteobacteria bacterium
ATTTTATGTTCTTCAGTTAAAAAACAACAACAAAGTACTTAATACGCGTTTTCTCGCTACTAAGTAACACCTTGGTTTTTTAACCTGTTTAAAAACAAGCGGAGAAGAAAGTTTCTCCGCTTGTTGAAGTAAGAGGTAAGCGTGTTGGCGGTGCCAACTACCAAGTTCCTTTTCAAGTTCGCGGTGAAAGACGATATTTCTTAGGTTGCAACTGGATTATTAAAGCCGCTAACGATAGAAAAGGACGTTCAACCGCTGAAAAGTTGGCTACCGAAATTCTTGACGCTTCAAATGGAGAGGGAACGGCGGTTAAGAAGAGAGAGGCAGTGCATAAGATGGCTGAGGCTAATAAAGCATTCGCTCATTTCTCACGATAAATCCAGTTTTGGGAAATTTCTTCGTCAGAAGCTCCAGTACTCGTTCGCCGTATGTTAAATACGGCTCACTCCGTTCTTCACTTCTTCCTCGAACTTCCCTCAAAACTGAATTTATCCATTCTGATTTTTTTGTTTTTCCAAAATATAATTTAAAAAAATAAACATAATTTTCAATAAGTTTAAAAAATCTATGGCTCGAGATTATACATTAGACAACATTAGAAACATCGGAATCATGGCGCACATTGATGCCGGTAAAACTACTTTTACAGAACGCGTTTTATTTTATACTGGTAAAAAGCATAAAATCGGTGAAGTTCATGAAGGAGCCGCTGAAATGGATTGGATGGAGCAAGAGAAAGAACGTGGTATTACTATTACCTCCGCCGCGACTACTTGTTTTTGGAAAAATAAAAAAATTAATATTATTGATACTCCCGGGCACGTTGACTTTACTGTTGAAGTTGAACGCTCACTTCGTGTTTTAGACGGGGCAATTGCTGTTTTTGACGGTCAAGCCGGCGTTGAACCTCAATCGGAAACTGTTTGGCGTCAGGCTGATAAATATAATGTTCCTCGTCTTTGTTTTGTAAATAAGATGGATAAGATGGGCGCGGATTTTTATATGAGCCTTGATTCAATTCGTACCAGACTTAATCAGAAGGCGGTTGCTATCCAATTGCCGATTGGCGCGGAAAGTAATTTAAGCGGCGTTATTGATTTGTTAACAAAAAAAGCCTATCAATTCTCCGGTCACTTCGGAGTTAATATTGAAGAAATTGAAATACCCGCTGATATGAAAGAGAAGGTTGATAAATTTCATAGTGAATTAGTAGAAAAAGCGGTTGAATGCGATGAGGCTTTAATGGAAAAATATTTAGCCGGGCAAGAAGTTTCTCTTGATGAATTAAAATCAGCAATTAGAAAAGGCGTTATTGCCAACTTAATATATCCGGTTCTTTGTGGTACCGCTTTACAAAATATTGGTGTTCAGCTAGCGCTTGATGCCGTGACTGATTATTTACCATCTCCACTAGACGTTCCGCTTGTTGAAGCAAGTGATGTTCGTGATCTTGAAAAGAAAGTCCCGGTTACCGCTGACGATAATAAACCTTTTATCGGCTTAGCTTTTAAAATTGCGACTGATCCTTTTGTCGGAAAACTTTGTTTTGTTAGAGTTTATCAAGGTGTTTTAACCGCCGGTTCTTATATTGTAAATTCTTCAAGCGGAAATAAAGAAAGAATCGGTCGTTTAGTACGAATGCACGCTAATCACCGTGAAGAAATTAAAGAAATTTATGCCGGTGATATCGCGGCGGTTATTGGTTTAAAAAATACAACAACCGGAAATACTTTATGTGCGGAAGACGCCCCGGTCTTATTGGAGTCTATTGTTTTCCCGGAACCGGTTATTAAAATTGCCGTTGAACCAAAAACTAAAGCTGACCAAGAAAAAATGGGTGTCGCTTTGTCCCGCTTGGCGGAAGAAGATCCGACTTTTAGAGTTGAAACTGATGAAGAAACTAACCAAGTTTTGATTTCCGGAATGGGCGAACTTCACTTAGAAATTATTGTTGATCGGATGAAGAGGGAATTCGGCGTTGAAGCTAACGTCGGTAAACCGCAAGTATCATATCGTGAAACAATTACAAAAGTTGCCGAAGCAGAACATAAATATGCCAAACAATCAGGTGGACGCGGTCAATACGGTCATTGTTCACTTCGTGTTGAGCCGTCCGAACAAGGTAAGGGTTCTGAGTTTGTTGATGAAGTTAAAGGCGGTGTTATTCCTAGAGAATTTATTCCGGCTATTGAAAAAGGTGTTAAAGAAGCTTTGCTTAGCGGTATCTTAGCCGGTTATCCGATGGTTGATGTTAAAACCGCCGTATTTTATGGCTCCTATCATGAAGTTGACTCTTCAGAAATCGCCTTTAAAATGGCGGCTATTTTTGCTTTCCGTGATGCTTGTCAAAAAGCCGGTCCAGTATTACTTGAACCGATGATGAAAGTTGAAGTGACAACTCCGGAAGAATATATGGGTAATGTTATGGGTGATTTAAATAGCAAACGCGGACAAATTGAAGAGATGTCTGACCGAGCGAATATTAAAGTTGTTAAAGCCAAGGTTCCGCTTGCGGAAATGTTTGGTTATTCAACTTCACTTCGTTCTATGTCTCAGGGAAGAGCTAATTATGTGATGGAATTTTCTCATTACGCGGAAGTTCCAAAAAATATTTTAGAAACGATTAAGGAGAAGAATGGTAAATAAGTTTTAGTTTTATTTCTTAATTTTAACGATATGTTTTCCGAACAATTACAAAAAATCTTAAAATTAATAAAGGCAATGGATT
>CAYUWA010000001.1:50535-63254 GCA_964448505.1 uncultured Gammaproteobacteria bacterium
TAATAGCAGGCGGCAAGAGTAGACTCCGGAAAATGCTTAAGTCGTAATGGATTTTGAGCGTTATGCCAGCACTATGACCGGCGAAGAACTTGTTGACAAAAAACTAGTTGCTAATAATTTAGAAGAAAAGTTAGGTAAGTTGCCCGAAGTAAAAAGCGATTTAACCAGTAATAATACCCAAAATCAAAATTTGACAGAAGAAGATTTAACTGATAAAATAAATCGCGAAATCTCAATGTGGAAAAATCGAGAAGATTCGTCGTATTTAGAAGAGGAAAATAAGCCGAGAAAGACCTGGCAAATTCCGCCCCAAGTAAAAAACAACGCTAAAAATATTGAGTAATATTAAATAATATAATAATTAATTTCGTCCGGCTGGTTTCCTTTTTAAAAAGGAAAGAAACCTCGCGCAAGTGAGGGCCGTACAGCAAAAAACATGGCAGAAAAATTTGAAAGAACAAAACCCCATGTTAACGTTGGTACTATCGGCCACGTTGATCATGGAAAGACTACTTTAACAGCCGCGATGTTGGCCGTTTTTAGTGCAAAAGGCATGAAAGCGTCTCACAAAGGAGTTAACGAAATTGATGCCGCTCCTGAAGAAAAAGAGAGAGGTATTACTATCGCTACCGCTCACGTTGAATATGAGTCAGATGCTCGTCATTACGCTCACGTTGACTGTCCTGGTCACGCCGATTATGTTAAGAACATGATTACCGGTGCCGCTCAAATGGACGGAGCAATTTTAGTTGTGGCCGCTACTGACGGACCGATGCCTCAAACTAGAGAGCATATCTTATTAGCTCGTCAAGTTGGCGTACCTTATATCGTTGTTTTCTTAAATAAATGCGATATGGTTGAAGACAAGGAATTAATTGACCTTGTTGAAGAAGAAATTCGTGACTTATTAAAGAAATATGAATTCCCAGGAGATACAACTCCAATTATCAGAGGTTCTGCTCTAAAAGCATTAGAAAACCCAACTGGTCCTGATGCTGAACCGATTATGCAATTAATGGATGCTTTAAATACTTATATTCCAGAACCAACTCGTGATGTTGACCACCCTTTCTTAATGCCAATAGAAGATATCTTCTCAATTGAAGGTCGCGGTACTGTTGTTACCGGTCGTATTGAAAGAGGAGTTATTAAAGTTGGTGATGAAGTAGAAATTGTCGGCTTAATGGATACTAAAAAAACTACCGTTACCGGGATTGAAATGTTTAACAAAATGTTAGATCAAGGTCAAGCGGGAGATAATGCTGGGTTACTTCTTCGCGGTACTAAGAAAAATGAAGTTGAACGCGGACAAGTATTATGTAAACCGGGAACAATTACTCCGCATACTGAATTTACTGCCGAAGTTTATGTATTATCTAAAGAAGAAGGCGGACGTCACAAACCTTTCTTTAACGGATATAAACCTCAATTTTACTTCAAGACCACTGATGTTACTGGCGATATTACTTTAACTGCCGGTTCTGAAATGGTTATGCCTGGGGATACAACTAACTTAAATATTAAGTTAATTGCTCCTATCGCTCTTGAAGACAAACAGAAGTTTACAATTCGTGAAGGCGGTCGTACCGTTGGCGCGGGTGTTGTTACTAAAATTATCAAATAAGTACTTAGCCCCGTTCTTAACTTAAGGACGGGGTTGTAGTGTTTATTTAAAAAATATTAAGTATGTCCGAAAACAAAAAAGACGAAAAAGATTTTAAGCAACGGATTAGAATCAAAATCAAAGCGTTTGATCATAAAATTATTGATCAATCTACCAAGACAATTATTGAAACAGTTGAGCGTAGCGACGCCCAATTCTTTGGGCCGATTCCGCTTCCGACAGAAATCAGAAAATATACTGTCAACAGATCAACTTTTGTCCATAAAGACGCCAGAGATCAATATGAAATGCGTATTCATAAACGTATGATTGATATTATTGATCCTAGCGCTAAAACTATTGAAGATTTGACGAATTTGAACCTTCCGGCCGGGGTTGACGTAGAAATAAAAATGTAGTAGTATTATAGGGTAATATTTATTTGACTAATATAATAATTAAATAACTCTTTAGGAAGAAAGTATTTAAGGCTTGTATTAGCAAAATTTGGAGGTAAGCTTTAGAAAAATAAATAAAGGATTTGAATAACTCGTATTCATAATTTTAGTATATTTTTTAAGGCTGGCTCCAAAACCAGTTTTTTGTTTTTTTATCTTGATTTTAAGAATTATATGAAATTTATCAGCGGGAAAAAAATGAGCATGACTCAAATTTGGAAGGACGACAAAGTATTGGCGGTCACTCCGATTTTAGCTACCCCTTGCACAATTACTCAAGTTAGAAATAAGGTTAAGGACGGTTATGAGGCGATTCAATTAGCCTCTGGCGAAAGAAAGAAAAAAAATATCAGCAAGCCACAACTAGGTCATGTTAAAAATCTAGATATTGCTCCGGCTCATATTCGTGAATTTAGAACCGCTGAAGCTATCAATTTTAATGTTGGTGACGTAATAAGCGTCGGAACATTTGTTATTGGAGATAAAATCAATGTTTCCGCTACTTCTAAAGGAAAAGGTTTCCAAGGTGTCGTAAAACGTCACGGCTTTCATGGTTTTAGAAAGACTCATGGTAATAAAGATCAAGAAAGAATGGGTGGTTCAGTTGGTCCAAAGGGTCCGGCCCATGTTTTTAAAGGAATGAAAATGGGCGGCAGAATGGGCGGCAAAAGAATTACGACTACTAATTTAGAAATTGTTGGTATTGATGAAGAAAATAATATTTTATTAATTAAAGGGGCTGTTCCGGGTGCGATTAATGGTTTTGTAACAATAACCGGTGTCGGTGAACTTAAAGTTAATTTAAAGAAGATAAAAGTTGAAGAGCCTAAAGTTGAAGAAACTCCTGTTGAAGAAGTTAAAACTGAGGAAGCTTCGGTTGAAGAAACTAAAAAAGAAGACGCTCCCGTTGAAGAAGTTAAAGTCGAGGAAGTTAAGGCTGAAGAAGAAGCTAAACCCGAAGAGCTTAAGGCAACTGAATAAAATTTATAATTTGTAATCACTATATGTCATTAAAGATAAAAGTTTATAGCCAATCAGCAGAAGCCCTTAAAGATTTAGAATTATCTTCTAAGATTTTTGCCGTTAAACCTAATAATGAATTATTGCATCAAGCGGTTACTGCTCAGATGGCAAATTGTCGTCAGGTCCTAGCTCATACTAAAGGGAGAGCTGAAGTTTCCGGCGGCGGTAAAAAACCTTGGAAGCAAAAGGGAACCGGACGCGCTCGTTCTGGTTCAAGCCGAAGTCCGATTTGGATTGGTGGCGGTGTTACCTTTGGTCCGACAAAAGATAGAAACTTTAAAGTAAAAATTAATCAAAAAATGAAGCAGAAAGCAATATTTATGGCTTTAAGCGATAAACTAGAATCGTCTTCTTTGCTCGTTTTAGATTCTTTGGAATTTGCTGAATATAAAACCAAAAAATTTAATGAGATGTTACTTGGTTTAGAAAAGAAAGTTTTAAATAGTGATAGACGTGATATTTTAGTTATCAATGACTCCAAAGAAGAAAAGGCAAAATATTCCGGACGTAATTTAAAGGGAGTCAAAATAATCAATTTAGAAAATATAAACGTCGTTGATTTACTGAATTATAAAAACTTATTGTTAACGGAAAAAGCGATTGAAGCTTTTACGAAACGTTATAATAAATAAAGAAAAATATGGCTTTATTTGGAAATAAAAAAACTGATAGCACTGATAAAAAATCCGAGTCTAAGACTACTTCTAAGGCTTCGCTTAAGGCTGAACCTAAAGAGGTTAAAAAGAATGAGGGCAGCATGAAGGATTTATATTCTGAAACTGCCAAAGTTGTTAAAACTAAAGACGGAATTAAAACGTCAGGCGCCGCTAAACATGCTAAAAGCTATCGCATTTTAGTTAAACCGCTAATTACTGAAAAGGCAACTCATTTAGCGACGGAAAATAAATATGTTTTTGTAGTTGATAAAAAAACCAATAAAATAGAAATTGCTAAAGCGGTAAGCGCGACTTATGGTGTTACTCCGACTGATGTTAATTTGATTAATATGAAAGGGAAGCGTGTCGCTAGAGGGAAAGTTCGCGGTCAAAGAAAAGACTGGAAAAAGGCAATTGTAACTCTTAAAAAGGGTGATTCTATAAAGATTTACGAAGGAGTTTAATTTTGTAATTTGTCTAGAAATATATGGGTATTAAAAAAGTAAAAGCCAATACACCGGGAAGACGTCAAGCAACTTTTGATGATTTTAAAGATATTACTAAATCAACACCGGAAAAAAGATTGGTAAAAATTAGAAAAAGACGCGGCGGTAGAAATTCGCAAGGTAAAATTACCGTTCGTCATCGTGGCGGCGGCGCTAAGCGTTATATGCGTTTGATTGACTTTAAACGCGATAAGTTTGATATTCCGGCAACTGTCGCTTCTATTGAATATGATCCAAATCGTGGTGCACGGCTTGCTTTACTTAATTATGCTGATGGTGAAAAGAGATATATTGTCGCACCGGTTGGAATGGTAGTTGGTGACATAGTTACAAGTTCTTTAAACCTGATTGAAATAAAAACCGGTAATGCTTTAACTTTACAGTTTATCCCGGCGGGTATGGCCGTATCTTGTGTTGAACTTGAACCGGGTCAGGGAGCAAAAATTGCTCGCGGTGCCGGTAATGTCGTTTACGTTATGGGTATTGAAGGTAAATATGCTCAATTAAAGATGCCATCAGGAGAAATTAGACAAGTTAAGAAAACCTGTCTTTGTACGGTCGGACAAGCTTCCAATCCTGACAAGAGACATATTTCTTTAGGAAAAGCCGGTCGCAGTCGTCATTTAGGAATTAGACCGACAGTTCGTGGAACCGCGATGAATCCGGTTGATCATCCACATGGAGGCGGTGAAGGCAAACAGTCAATCGGTTTGAAACACCCGAAGACTATGTGGGGTAAACCAGCTCTTGGTGTTAAGACAAGAAAAAAGAGACATTCCGATCGTTTAATAATCAAGAGAAGAACCAAGAGAAAATAAGATAATTATAAATTATAAACCAATATGTCCAGAAGTTTAAAAAAAGGACCATACGTAAATCCTAGAATAATCAACAAAATAAAAAACCTTAAAGTTGAAGATAAGACGGTAATTAAGGTTTGGGATAGAGCTTGTACTATTACCCCGGAAATGGTTGGTTTTACTATTGGTGTTCATAATGGCAAGCAACATCTTCCGGTTTACGTTGTGGAAAATATGGTTGGTCATCGTCTTGGCGAATTTTCACCGACTAAGAAATTTAACGGGCATGGCGGTAAGATGGCTAAAACCCAAGCTCAAGCTAAAAAATAATATAATTTTATATGGAAGTAAAAGCTAGTTTAAAACATTTAAGAATGTCGCCAAGAAAAGTTCGCTTGGTTATTGATGTAATTCGCAAAATGCCGGTTGAAGCGGCCTTAAACCAATTGAAATTTATCAATAAATTAGCGACCGATCCAATTGCTAAATTAATTAAGTCAGCAATTGCTAACGGCGAGAATACTTATAACTTGGAAAAATCAAATTTATATATTAAAACCATAACTTCCGATGAAGGGGTAATGCTTAAACGTTGGATGCCGAGAGCACACGGACGAGCGACTTCAATTCGCAAGCGCGGTTGTCATATCCATGTTGTTTTGGCGGAAATTAAAGAAAGCGGCAAGAAAGAGAAAAACACTGTTAAAATTGCCGAACCGGTTAAGTTAGAAAAACTAGCTAAAGAAGGTGAGAAAACAAGTGCTAAGCTAATTTCTAAATTAGAAAAAGAAAAAGGAAAAAAAGCGGCCGGGGAAAAAACTAAAATGTTCCGACGCAAAGCCGGTTAATAAATTCATAATTTGTAATTGAAATAATATGGGTAAAAAAGTAAATCCTAAAATTCTACGCATGGGTATCACTAAGACTTGGCATTCGGTCTGGTTTGAACGTGGTGAAAAATATATCAAGAATGTGCGCCAAGACGTTTTGGTTAGAAAACAATTAATTAAAGAATTTAAGGAAGCGGGAATTGATAAGGTTGAAATTGTTCGCGGAATAAATAAAATTGAAATCAATGTTTCAACCGGCAAACCGGGACTTATTATCGGTCGCGGCGGAAATGGCGCCGAAGAATTGAAGAAAAGATTACACGATGCGTTTTTAAAGAATTTCCGTATGGGCGAGATAAGCTTAAATATTAAAGAAGCGAGTCGTCCGAATTTAAGCGCTCAGATTATTGTTCAAAGCATGATTATAGATATTGAAAAAAGAATGCCGTTTAGAAAAGTAATGAAACAATCAATCGCTAAAATTGAAAGAGCCGGTGCTCTTGGCGCTAAAGTCGTAATCGGTGGTCGTTTAAACGGTGCGGAAATTGCCCGAACCGAAAAATTAGTTTGGGGTAAAGTACCGCTGCAAACTTTAAGAGCCGATATTGATTACGCTCGCGGTGCCGCTCGCACTACTTACGGCGCAATTGGAATAAAAGTTTGGGTTTATAAGGGAGAAGTTTTTGAAAAAGATAAAACCGCCAAAGGAGAGGTTATTGAAAACTAATAAATATATTTTTTTGAGGATACAAATATATGTTAATGCCAAAGAAAACTAAATGGAGAAAAGATCAGAAACGACGTCGTGGCGGAGTAGCCAGTCGTAATTTAAATATCAGTTTTGGTAGTTATGGTCTTAAAAGTCTTACTCCTTGCTGGGTTACTTCAAGACAAATTGAAGCGGCTCGTCGGGTTATGACTAAATATGTTAAAAAAGGCGGCAAAATTTGGATTAGAATTTTTCCTGATAAACCGGTCACCGCTCATGGCGGAGAAATTCCGATGGGTAAGGGTAAAGGCGCGGTTGACTACTACGTCGCTATCGTTAAACCGGGCATGGTAATATTTGAAATGGAAGGTATTGATAAAGAAACAGCCAAAAAAGCCATGGAATCAGCCGTTCATAAATTACCGATTAAATGTCAATTTATTAGCAAAGTGTAAATAATTATATGGATTTTAAAGAATTAACTACAAAGGATACAACCGAATTGAAGAAATTATTAGATTTAAATCGTGAAAAATTAAGGGATTTACGTTTTAAAGATTCTAATAAGCAATTAAAAAATATTAGGGAAATAAGAGTCGTTAAAGAATTAATTGCCCAGATTCTAACTTTAATCAATAGAACAAAATAATATGAACGTTTCTAAAGTTCAAAAAACAGAAAAAAAAGAAGTTATCAGCCGAAAATTTAACGGTGTTGTTGTTAGTGATAAATCCGATAAGACAATCGTCGTCAAAGTTGAAAGCGTAAAAGTTCATCCTAAATATCGTAAACGTTATACTGTTTCCAGAAAATACAAAGTTCATGATGAAAAGAACGAATTTAAAACTGGCGATAAGGTCACTTTCGTTGAGTGTCGCCCTTTAAGCCGTGATAAAAGCTGGAGAGTTACTAAATAATATATTATATGATCCAAGTACAAACTTATTTAAAAGTTGCTGACAATTCAGGCGCCAAAGAGGTGATGTGTATTCGTGTTTTAGGCGGAACTCGTCGTCGCTATGCCGGTGTTGGAGATATTATAATTGCCGCCGTAAAAAGCGCTACGCCGCATGCCGCTATTAAAAAAGGCGATGTAATTAAAGCGGTTGTGGTCAGAACTCATAAAGAAATCAGACGAGTTGACGGATCTTATTTGCGTTTTGATGATAACGCCTGTGTAGTTATTAACGATATTGTTAAAAAAGATCCTAAGGGAAGTCGTATTTTTGGTCCAGTCGCCAGAGAAATTAGAAAGGCCGGGTTTACCAAGATTGCTTCTTTAGCCCCTGAAGTTTTATAAAAAATTCAAACAGTCAGCGAAACATATGAATATAAAAAAGAATGACAAAGTACAAATTTTAAGCGGTAAGGATAAGGGTAAAACCGGAAAGGTTTTGCAAATTATGCAAAAAGAAAACCGTCTTAGCATTGAAGGCTTAAATTTATTGATTAAACATCTTCGTCCGCAAAAACAAGGTGAAAAAGGACAAAGAATTGAGTTCCCGGCTTTTATTAACGCTTCTAATGTTGAACTAATTTGTCCAAAGTGTGGCCGTTTGACTAGAGTGAGTCATAAAATAATTAAAGTTGAAGGACAAAAAGATAAAAAAACCAGAGCTTGTAAAAAGTGCCAAGAAACGATTGAGTAATTTACGACCCAATAATTTAATTCTATATGAGATTAAAAGAAAAATATCAAAAGCAAATAGTTCCAAAAATGGAAGAAGAACTTGGTTTAAAAAACGCGATGTTAGTTCCTCGCTTAACCAAGGTTGTTCTTAATGTTGGCTTCGGTCGCCATTCTAAAGAAAAGGAATTTATGGCTAGCGTTGAAAAAGGACTGACTAAAATAAGCGGACAAAAGCCGATTATGACTAAGTCAAAAAAATCTATTTCCGCTTTTAAAATTAGAGAGGGTTTAGTTATTGGCGCTAAAGTTACTTTAAGAGGAGAAAGGATGTATGATTTTGTTGAAAAATTAACCGGTATTACTTTTCCTCGGGTTAGAGATTTTCGCGGTATTAGCGAGAAGAATATGGATAAAATGGGGAACTTAACGGTTGGGTTTAAAGAACACGTCTGTTTCCCGGAAATTAGAGTTGAAGAAATTGATAATATTTTTGGTCTAGAAGTCTGTTTGACCACTTCGGCAACCGACAAGGAATCAGGCCTGGCACTATTTAAGATGTTGGGATTTCCTTTTAAAAAAGAAAGCAAATAATTTAAATATATATGGCAAGAACCGCATTAATTGTTAAAGCAAAAAGAAAACCGAAATTTTCTACTCGTAAAATCAATCGTTGTTGGCGTTGTGGTCGCAACCATGGATTTATGGGTGACTTTAATTTATGTCGTATTTGTTTTAGGGAGTTAGCCGATAACGGCGATTTACCGGGAATTACAAAATCCAGCTGGTAAGCCGAATAATTAGAAATTAAGTTTAATTTAAAAATATGATGGATCCCATCGCAGACATGTTCACAAGAATTAGAAACGCTTCCGCCGTTAAAAAATCGGAGATTGTTTTGCCTATGAGCAAATTGAAATACGAGGTGGCTAAGATTTTGGAAGCCGAAGGCTGGATTAAAAAAGTCAGTATTATTTCTGGCGGGCTTAACGGTCAGCATAATAGTTTTGATGAACTAAAAATTGATTTAAAATATCGTAAAAACGGTAAACCGCAAATTGCCTCTATTCAGAAAGTTTCCCGACCGGGTTTAAAGATTTACGTTTCTAAAAATGAAATCCCGACGGTTTTGAATAATTTTGGTATGGCTATTATTTCTACTTCTAACGGAGTAATGACTGGCGATGAAGCCAAGAAGAAAAAAATCGGCGGCGAAGTTATCGGAGAAGTTTATTAATTATTATTTTCCGCTTCAATGCGGAAATTAAACATTTATATATGTCACGTTTAGGAAAATTACCAATTAAATTACCTTCGGGAGTAACAGCGACAGTTTCTAAAACTGAAATGATTTTTAAGGGGCCAAAAGGAGAGCTTCGCGTTGCTTCTAATCCGGTTGTGGAAGTAAAAATTGAAGGGGATGATGTTATTATCAAGCCTTATGATATGGCTGAGAAGAATGCGAGCGCAATGTGGGGACTGATTTGGAGCTTAACTCGCAATGCGGTAATCGGAGTAAGCGAGGGCTTTACTAAAAAATTAGAAATTAACGGCGTCGGTTATAAAGCGGCGGTTGTCGGAAACCAGCTTAATATGAGCCTTGGTTTTTCTCATCCGATTGAATTTAAATTACCAGTCGGGATTACCGCGACTGTTGAAGGAAACGCGATAACTCTTTTTGGAGCCGACAAACAATTAGTCGGCGAAACAGCCGCGCAAATCAGAAAAATTCGCAAGCCGGAACCTTATAAAGGAAAAGGTGTTAAATACTCCGATGAAATAATTAGAAGAAAGGCTGGAAAATCAGCCGCTAAGGGCAAATAATTTGTAAATTAGAAGAAATTATATGGATAAAAATAAGGAAAAACAAGCCAGAGCAACCCGTCGTCATTTACGCGTTCGGGCAAAAATTGAAGGCACTACTACTTGCCCTCGTTTGAGTGTCTTTCGCTCTAACAAGGGAATGGTTTTGCAATTAATTGACGACTCTCTTGGTAAAACTTTAGCGAGTGCGGAAACTAAAGATATTAAAAAATTTGATAATAAAACGGATTTAGGCAAAGAACTCGGTAAGTTAATCGCGGAAAAAGCCAAGGCTCATAAAATCGCTAAAGTCGTTTTTGATAGAGGAGCTTACAAATATCATGGCCGAGTCAAGGCGGTAGCCGATGGGGCTCGTGAAGGCGGTTTAGAATTTTAATTTGTAATATATTTAATCAAAATTGATATATGTCTGAAGACAAAAAAGTAAACACAACAGAAACGAAAACTCCTACTTCTAGCGAAGGAGCGGCTAATGTTGTTGCTAAATCACTTTACGGCGGCGGAGAAAAACGCGGCAGTGGAGGAAGACCGCCAAGAAGAAACGACCGAAAAGATGATAAGAAGGACGATATGGAACAACGAATCCTTGAAGTTGCTCGGGTTACTCGTGTTATGGCTGGTGGAAAAAGAATGAATTTTAGGGCTTGTGTTGCTATTGGCGATAAGAAGGGAAATGTTGGTGTCGGTCTGGGAAAGGGAGCTGATGTTACTATGGCCGTTAATAAGGCGGTAAATAAAGCGAAAAAAACCATGGTTAACGTCCCGATGGTTAAAGATACTATTCCTCATGAAATTTATAATAAAATGGGAGCCGCAAAGATTATGCTTAAACCGGCTAAACAAGGACGAGGAGTTATTTCCGGCGGGGTTACCCGAGTTATTTTAGAATTAGCCGGTGTTAAAAACGTTACTAGTAAGGCGCTAGGCTCAAATAATAAGGTAAATAATGCCCGTTGTACTATTGAAGCTCTTGGCTTGCTTCGTAAATCGGAAAAGAAGTCGGAAAAGAAAGAGGAGCTTGAAGAAAAACAAAAATAGTAAATTATATTAAATAAACAAGAATCAGAAATATTAATCATATGTTATCACTTAATACGATTAAAAAGGCTAAGGGAAGCGCCAAAAAAAATAAACGAGTCGGTCGCGGTAATGCTTCCGGACATGGTACTTATAGTACCCGCGGTCAAAAGGGTCAGAGATCAAGATCGGGTGTTACCGGTTTAAAACGTTTAGGTATGAAGTCGCAATTATTGCAAATTCCTAAAGTTCGCGGTTTTAAATCTCTTAAACCAAAGAATCAGGTAGTCAGTGTTAAGGCGATTAACAGCAACTTTAAGGATAACGAAGTTGTTAGCCGAGAGACTTTGTTTGAGAAAAAACTTATTTCTTCTCTTGAAAACCCGGTTAAGATATTAGGTAAAGAGAAATTGACAGTCAAAGTTAAATTTGAGAAGATTAAAATGAGCGAGAGCTTAACAAAACAGATTTAATCAATATTTATGTTTGATAAATTAATCCAAATCTGGAAGGCCAGGGACTTAAGAAACAATATTCTTTTTGTTTTAGGAATGCTGGTCATTTTTCGTTTGGCCGCTCATATCCCGATTCCCGGAGTCAATGCGGTAGCGCTAAAGAACTTGTTCGCTTCCAACCAAATTTTAGGTCTAATGAATTTGTTTTCCGGCGGGGGAATGGAGAATTTCTCTATTGTGATGATGGGAGTCGCTCCTTATATTACTTCTTCTATTATTTTTCAGCTTTTAGGAATGATTGTTCCGAGCGTTGAGGAAATGCAGAAAGAGGAATCCGGACGTCAGAAGATAAATATGTGGACAAGATGGTTAACTGTTCCACTTGGTGTTTTACAATCTTATGGTATGATTACGCTTTTACGCCGTGGTTCTGCCGGAATTCTCGGTGGTATTAGTACCTTTAATTTTGCAGTTATGCTTATTACAATAACTGCCGGTACGGTATTTTTGATGTGGATTGGCGAATTAATATCCGAGAAGAAAGTTGGTAACGGAATTTCTCTTTTAATTTTTGCCGGCATTGTCGCTTCTTTACCGAAAATGGTTCAGCAAGTAATAATTACTTTTGATCAAACGCAGTTGTTTATGCTTATTGGTTTTGCCGTTATCGCTGTTATCACTGTTGTCGGCGTTGTTGTAATAAACGAAGGACAACGCAATATTCCGGTTCAATATGCCCGTCAAATAAGAGGAAACCGCGCTTTCGGCGGATCAAGTACTCATTTGCCACTAAGAGTTAATATGGCTGGGGTTATCCCGATTATTTTCGCTATTTCGGTTGTTTTATTTCCGTCTATGATTGCTCAATTTCTAATCCATGCCAAGACGGCTTGGATTGCTTCGGCCGCCAATTGGACAATCGCTTTATTTAATAATCAATTATTTTACGGTATCGCTTATTTTATTTTGGTTTTTGCTTTTACTTATTTCTATACCGAAGTTATTTTCCATCCGACGCAGATTGCCGAAAACTTACAAAAGCAGGGCGGGTTTATTCCGGGAATTAGACCGGGTAAAAATACCAGTGATTATTTAGCGAATACGACTCATAAGATTATTCTAGTCGGTGCCTTATTTTTAGGTGTTATTGCTGTTTTACCTTTGTTTATGCGCTATTTTACCGGCGTCCAAGCTTTTGCTATTGGCGGAAC
>CAYUWA010000001.1:63264-63573 GCA_964448505.1 uncultured Gammaproteobacteria bacterium
TTTCGGTTGTTATTGAAACGGTTAAACAAATTGAAGCACAGCTGACAATGCGCGAATACGACGGATTATAAAAGACAAATATTTTAAATATATAAAAAATCGGCTTTATTGCCGATTTTTTTTATGCTATAATACTTTGGTAATTAAATTTAAGCCAATAATTATATGGATTTAAAAGATGTTACTAGCGAGTTAAAAGATCAAACTAATTATCGGGTTGAACAGCGCTTGGCGACAATGATGAGAACTAACCCTCGTTATAAAAATCTTGATGCGGAAAATAGAGAGCTTGTTTTAAACTTGATTGAA
>CAYUWA010000001.1:63654-64165 GCA_964448505.1 uncultured Gammaproteobacteria bacterium
GCGTTTAGTGGTAGAGCCGGTTGAAGAGGAAAAGGAAAAGGCGCGCCACGGAATTAAAACTTCCGGCTATACGATTAGAAAAAAGATGTATAATTTATATCGCAACCGGCTTAAGCTAGGCTTAACGTATAATGATTTAGATCAGATTAGAGACTTATTAGAAAGTTTTAAGAGTTAATAGTATGGGAAATATTAAAGACTTGCCGGGTGCCGGGAGCGGCTTTAGAGTATCGCATGTCGCCGGTAATTTCACCAGAAAATTTGCTAGAGCAGTTAAGCCCGGTTCTTCTTTACGTAATTTAGCTGACAATAAAGAAGCGATTATTAAAGTAGTTAAAAAGAATGAAGGAGCTATTAGAGTCGGAAAGTTTGACCGCTTAAGGCGTTTAAAAGCTTGGAAGGAAATTAAAAAAATTGAAGGTTCAAAATTAACAAAGGATGATAAAAGAGAAATTAAAATGCTTTTGAAACATTTAGGAGAAAGAAAAAGTTCCGAGGTTTCGGCGGAGGA
>CAYUWA010000001.1:64175-78987 GCA_964448505.1 uncultured Gammaproteobacteria bacterium
TTAACGGAATGCACGCCGCTCGTCACGGAGTTTCTGCCGGGGCAACGCTTAGCCGCTCCGCCGCCAGAGCGAAAGCAGCCAGAGCTTCAATTAATTATGAAAGAATGTCTAAGATGACCGGGTCTAGCGGACGCAATTTACAAAAAGACGCTTATGCCAAGCTCCACTCCATTGATCCCGATACAGCCTTAAATATGGCCAAAGAAAATAATATAAAAACGAATCGTTCTTTAGATCTAAACTCTCACTCCGGCCTGAATTCAATCGGAAAAAGCGGATCAAATATAAAATTAGCCGTCTAATAATTTAAAATATAAATAAAAAAATAAGTTTATGATTTTTAGTTTTATTACTATCGTTTTAGGTCTTTGTCTTTTTGAAATTATAAGTAGTGTTGACAATGCGGTTGTTAACGCCCATATTTTAAAAACCATGCCGGCTAAATACCGCAAAATATTTTTATTCTGGGGGCTTTTGTTTGCCGTCTTTGTAGTTCGTGGCGTCCTACCCTTTATCATCGTCTGGATTGCTAATCCGGACTTGTCTATTGTGCAGGTTGTAACAGCCACTTTTTCTAATAGCGAAGCTATTAGAGGTTATTTAGCGACTTCTAAGCCGCTTCTGCTTCTTGGCGGCGGGATATACTTATTTTTTGTTTTCTTATCTTGGCTATTTTTAGAAGAGAAAAAATATGCCTTTTTAGTTGAGGGTTTTGTTCATCGTCAAGGTGCTTGGTTTTATGCGATTGCCTCAATTATGACAACGGTTATTGTTTATTATTCTTTAAAAGTAAATCCAATATTGGCTCTTGCGGCAACAATCGGCGTCTCCGCCTTCTTTATTACCGACGGTTTTAAGAAGAATGCCGAAGAAAAAGAAAAGGAACTAATGAATCCGGCCATGGGCGCCTGGAGTAAAATCCTTTACTTAGAAGTTTTAGATATGAGTTTTTCAATTGACGGCGTTATCGGCGCTTTTGCCTTTACGCTTAGTATTCCTTTGATTTTAATCGGTAACGGTCTTGGCGCCTTCGTTGTTCGGGAATTTACAATTAGAGGAATAGATTTAATTACTAAATATGCTTATTTAAAAAATGGTGCGATGTATGCGATTGGCGTTTTAGGCGCTTTGATGATTTCCGGCGGCTTCGGGCACGAACATCCTTTTTGGCTCGCTCCGTCTTTAATGTTTTTTCTTTTAGGCTTTTTCCTATTTATTTCTGTTAGGAAAAATAAACAAATAAATCAAAATTAAAATGATATACCTTAAAAAACCGGAAGAAATAAGAATTATAAAAGAAGGCGGGAGGCGGCTTTCTTTAATTTTGCAAAGGCTTTTAAAAGAAACTCGTCCGGGAGTAGAAACGGAATATTTGGAAGATTTGGCTAATAAACTTATTGAAGACGCGGGCGGTGCCCCGGCTTTTAAAAACTACCCGATGGGTGGCGGTTTATTTTTTCCGTCTTCGTTATGCGTTTCTATAAATAACGAAGTTGTTCACGGCTCATCCTTACCTAATCGCTTAATTAAAGAGGGTGATATTGTTGATTTAGATATTGGGATGGAGTGGCCGGTTAATGATGAGCTAAAAAAAGAATTTAAAGCCCCTCTAAATTCATATTCTAAAAATGGCGGTTTCTTTACCGATATGTGCGCGACGGTCGGAGTAGGAAAAATAAGTAAAGATGCTAAAAAATTATTGGAAGTATCAAAAGAGTGTTTGCAAAAAGCGATAGGACAAGTAAAGGCAGGACATAGAATTAACGATATTGCTCGCGCGGTAGAAAAACACGCCGATAAATACGGTTATGGTGTCGTGCGTGATTTAGTCGGACACGGTGTCGGGTATTTTGCTCACGAAAAGCCGGATGTTTTTAATTTTGAAATACCGGAGAACTCGCCAGATAATGTTTTACTTCAAGAAGGTATGGTTATTGCGATTGAACCGATGATTAATGCCGGAACCTGGAAAGTAAAAATGGCTAAAAACGATTATACAATTTTAACGGCCGATAATTCTTTATCGGCGCACTTTGAGCATACGGTTTTAGTAACGAAAGACGGGTTTGAAATATTAACCAAATAAGCCTTATGATAAATTATCTAGGAATTGATTGGGGCGAAAAAAGAATCGGGTTGGCGACGGCTGACGATGAGCTTAATATTGCCTTGCCCTTTAAAACAGTCGCTAATTTATCGGAAACCCTCTCGGTTATTAAAGAAGAGGGAATTGACGTAATTGTTATCGGGTCGCCTAGAAAAATGAATGGCGAAGCGGCTAATAATCCGGCTTGGCTAGGCTTTGTTGAACAATTAAAAATACAGACTGATAAAAAAATTGAATTATCCGACGAACGCCTTAGCTCTTTAGCGGCCGATGCTTTAGGCGGCGAAGAAAAGGAAACGGCTAGTCGCGACGAAATTGCCGCCTCTATTATTCTTCAAAGCTATCTTGATAAGCAATAGTTATGAGCGATTCTCAAAATACACTAGCTATTATTTTAAATCGGCATGACTATAAGGAGGCCGATTCTTTAGTTTCGCTTTATACGCAAGAATTTGGAAAACTTAGTCTAGTTGCCAGGGGAACTAAAAAAATAAGTTCAAAACTGGCGGCGCACATTGAACCTTTGAATTTGGTTAAATTAATGATTATTCCCGGTAAAGGACGGGATTATTTAGGAAGCGCGATTTCTCAAAATTCATTTTCTAAAATAAAAGGAAATTTTAATAAAATATACTTTGCCGGGCAGGCGGTCGCTTGTTTTAACCGCTTAGTAAATGATGGGGAAGCGGATGAAGCGGTCTTTAATTTGCTCGTTCGTTTTTTAGAAGCGCTTGATGATTTTCAAGAAGATATTTTTAGTAAAGAAATTGGCGAGCTCTTTTTTTCTTTTTTTATCTTCAAACTTTTAACTGAGCTCGGTTATCAGCCGGAACTTTATAATTGTCTAGATTGCGGCCAGAAGATAGAATCGGGGGAGAATGGATTTAATCAAGCTCGGGGAGGGGTTATTTGTTCGGCGTGCTTTCAAAAGCTAAAAAGCGAGCAAGGTTTAGAGCTATTTACAATATCAGATAACTATATTAAATTACTCCGTTATCTTGGCGCTAATAATTTAGACTTAATTTTTAGGCTAAAAATAAATAAAAAACTAATAAAAGAGTTATCTGTTTTAACGATTAATTATCTAAATTTTAGGAATTAGCCAGTATTGTGGCAGGCATTTGTTTAATTTAATTGCACTTCAGAACGGAATTAAATAATTAAATTTGACGTAAACCAATTTATATGATAAATTATTTTGATGCTTAAATTATAAAGCATTACCTAATTCTACTAGGTCAAGCGTAGAAAAAGTTATTTAAAATATAAATTTTTTGTCATGGCAGATCTGAAAAAAAATAAAATTTTTAGGAGAGATCTTTTGCGACGTACCTCTGAGACTTTTTCCATTGAGGCTATGGATGGTAGTTGCCCTATTCGTTCTGGAGGAATTTTTACGTCCTTTATTGACCAAGATACTTTCAATTGGGGCAAGAAAGGTATTCCTACCCCAAAAACGAAGGTCAAGGCTTACGATGTTTTAATAGATGTCCCACTAATGGATGTTTTTTGTGCCGTACCTGGAGGTTGGAACCAAAAATGGTTATCACAGAATCAGATAAGTAATTTCTGTAAAGTTTTCCGTGGATGGGTTTCTAATCATCCTATCGCTACAATTTTCCTCGCCAAGAAGAATGAAAGAAAACCGATTGACGAGAGCAAGCCAGAAAAAAATGTTTTTGTGGTTGTTGTGTATGTGATTTCTGGTAGCATGTATTTCTATGGGTATAGCCTTGAAAAAACAGTTAAATCTCAGGGCGTGCACCTACTTCACGTTATTTCTCCAAAACTCGCGCCCTTGGTTAAATAGAGCCTTGGGTATTTGTCCCTCGAATTCTTTGAACTTGGTTTAAAAACTACGTTCTTGGAATCCGAGGGATTTTTTTGTTTAAATTTGTTGACAAGATTGGTAATAATTATCAATTATTTATTTTAAATAGCACTTATTTGGGCTATTTTTTTCTTGCTTAAAATATAAATTTAAGGTAAAATTAAAGAGTAAATATCGGTAAAATTAATTTTTTACTTAATTTTTTTTTATATTTAATTTGTTTTTTTGTATGCCAAGATTAGAAATAAATAAAGCCAAAGAACAGGGCCAAGGAAAAGTTAGCTTGTCCGGTTGGGTTAGAAATTTGCGGGTCCACAAGGGGCTTATTTTTATTGATTTACGAGATATTTCCGGTCAGATTCAATTAGTTATAACTGAAGATAACAAGAACTTTGTTGATGCTCAAAAACTTACTTTAGAGAGTGTAATCTCAGTATCAGGAGTTTTACAAGAAAAACCGGCTAAAAAAGGAGACGAAAGTGGTCTTAAAGATTTTGAATTATTGGTTGAAGATTTAGAAATTCTATCTTTAGCGCAAGAAGGTTTGCCAATTCCAGTTTTGACTAAAGCTGATAATGAAGCGGATGTTGATTTACGTTTTGATTACCGTTGGCTTGATTTACGTCGCGAAGAAAAACAATTGATTTTTAAAGTTTGGAGTAAATTAGAAGAAGGTTTCCGTGAAGAATTTTCTCGTCAGGGATTTATGCAAATTTATACCCCTTGTCTTATGAGTACCGCTTCAGAGACTGGTTCTGATGTTTTTGAGGTTAAATATTTTGATCAGAAAGCTTATCTTTCTCAATCCCCGCAGTTTTATAAACAAATGGCTATTGCTTCCGGCTTAGAAAAAGTTTTTATGGTCGGTCCGGTCTTTAGAGCAGAAAAGTCTTTTACCAATCCCCATGTAACCGAGTTTACCGGTTGGGATTTTGAATTTGCTTATTTAAACTCTCATCATGAAATAATGGATAGAGAAGAAAAATTGTTAGTTTCTGGATTTAAAAAAATTAAGGAAGATTTGGGTCTTGATGTAGATGTGCCAAGCATGCCTTTTCCTCGTTTTACACTAGCAGAGGTCAAGGAAAAATTAAAAGCTAAAGGAATAAAGAGCGAAAAAGAAAATGATTTATCTCCGGAAGAAGAAAGAGAAATTTGTAATATTATTAAAGACGAACTAAATCATGATTTTATCTTCGTTACCGATTATCCGGCTAGCGGACGAGCTTTTTATCACATGCGTTATCCGGAAACGGATACAACGATGAGTTTTGATTTATTATATCGCGGCGTTGAAGTAACAACGGGTGCACAGCGTGAGCATCGCGTTGATGTCTTAGAAAAGCAGGCCCTAGAAAAAGAAATGAATCTTGAAGAAATTAAAGATTATCTTAATTTTTTCCGCTTCGGTTGTCCGCCACATGGCGGGGTAGGAATTGGACCGGCTCGCTTAGTGATGAAGATTTTAAGTTTAGATAATGTTAAAGAGGCCTGCTTCTTGCCGCGCGACGTTAAGAGGCTGATTCCTTAATTATATATTTATGTCCCTTATGCAAATTAAACAACTATATCGCGATACCGGCGCTAGCTTAAATAAAAAAATTAAGGTCGCCGGCTGGGTTAGAACGGCGCGAAGTTCTAAGGAATTCGGTTTTATTGAACTAAATGACGGGTCTTTTTTCAAGAGCCTGCAAATTGTTTTTGAAGCGAGTTTAGAAAATTTTAAAGAGCTGGAAAATATTAATATTGGTTCGTCTTTAGAAATTGAAGGGACACTTATTGAATCTCCCGCCGCCGGTCAAGCCTTTGAACTTAAGGCCAGTAAAATTACTATTTTAAATTTAGCCGCCGCCGATTACCCGCTACAAAAGAAAAAACATAGCTTTGAATTCTTGCGTGAAATCGCTCACTTGCGCGGCCGAAGTAATACTTTTTCCGCCGTTTACCGCTTGCGCTCGGTTTTAAGTTTTGCGATTAATAAATTCTTTCAGGAAGAAGGATTTACTCTTGTTCATACTCCGGTAATTTCAACGAGCGACTGCGAAGGAGCAGGAGAAATGTTTCAAGTTACAACTCTTGATTTAAAAAACGCGCCCAAAGACGAGAAGGGAGAAATAGATTATCGTGAAGATTTTTTTGGGAAGAAGGCGGGCTTAACCGTTAGCGGTCAGCTTAACGCCGAAGCTTTGGTTATGGGCTTAAATAAAGTCTATACTTTCGGACCGACTTTTAGAGCGGAAAATTCCAATACTACTCGCCACGCTTGTGAATTCTGGATGATGGAGCCGGAAATGGCTTTTGCCGATTTAAAAGATGATATGGAGCTCGCCGAAAAAATGCTTAAATATTTAATTTCTTATATTCTAAAAGAATTGCCGGAGGAAATGGAATTTTTTAATAAATTTATTGACGAAGGAATAAAAGATCGTTTAAACAATATTTTAACTTCAGATTTTGGAAGAGTTACTTATACTGAGGCGATTGATATTTTAGAAAAGTCCGGCGAGAAATTTATTTATCCCGTAAAATGGGGAATTGACCTACAGACTGAGCATGAAAGATATTTAACCGATAAGGTTTATCAGAAACCGGTCTTTGTTATTGATTATCCTAAAGAAATTAAGGCTTTCTATATGCGCCTTAATGATGATAAAAAAACGGTCGCCGCTATGGACCTGCTTGTTCCGGGAATCGGAGAAATAATTGGCGGCAGTCAAAGGGAAGAGCGTTTGGAAATTTTAGAAAAAAGAATGGAAGAGATGGGGCTTAAACCGGAAGACTATGCTTGGTACTTAGATTTAAGAAAATATGGTTCGGTAAAACACGCCGGATTCGGTCTCGGGTTTGAAAGACTGATTATGTATTTTAGCGGCATGGCTAATATCCGCGACGTTATCCCTTTTCCGCGCACGCCGAAAAACGCCGAGTTCTAGCCTAATTAATAATTAAGCAATATAAATATGAATAATCAACACAACGCCAAGTACGC
The DNA here is from genome assembly GCA_964448505.1 of uncultured Gammaproteobacteria bacterium. Lineage (GTDB taxonomy): Bacteria > Patescibacteriota > Patescibacteriia > Patescibacteriales > UBA12465 > UBA12465. The sequence goes on from CAYUWA010000001.1 coordinate 71,103, forward strand.
TTTTTATTATCTTCTGTCTCTGGCCGCTTTAATTTTTATGGCGCTTTCAGTTGGCATGATTGTTTTTGGAATTGTTAATAAGACGGTCGTAGACGCCCTAGCACTTAGCAATTATAATTTCTACGATTCACAAATGCGCTTTGCTATTTCGGCCCTGTTTATTTCCGCGCCGATTTTTTATTTCTTTTCTAGTCTTATAAGCCGCGGTTTAAAGAAGGGAGAACTAGAAAAAGATTCGGCTATAAGGCGCTGGCTCAATTATTTTATTCTGCTTGTTTCTTCCGTTATTATTTTAGGCGTCTTTATCGGAATTATTAATAATTTTTTAGACGGCGAACTTACGCTTCGCTTTGTTTTTAAGGCAATCGCGATGTTAATAATTTCCGGCATTACCTTTTCTTTTTATTACTACGATATTAAGCGAACTCAACCGGAGAAGAAAGATATTATCGTTCGAATTTATTTTTTTGCTTCTCTTATTTTAGTTATTGCCGCCTTTGTCGCCGCTTGGTTCTTTGTTGAAGCGCCAAAAGAAGCGCGCAATCGTCGCTTAGATCAAATTGTCGTTAATAATATTTATAGTTTAGAAAGCGCTGTTAATACCTATTACGAAAAAAACAAAAAACTTCCGGAGAGTATCGAGGAGTTAAAAGCCAACAAGAATTATTTTTTAGATGTAAATACATTAATTGATCCGGCGACTAAAGAAGCGATAGTCTATAATAAATTAAATGACAAGGGCTTTGAATTTTGCGCCACTTTTAGAACTGACAGTAATACTGATAGTAAAGGAAGAACAATAGCGATTACTTATCCCGGCGACAACAAAAGCCATAGGACAGGGTATCAATGTTTAACGGGGACGCTTTACGCTGTGGAAGCTAATCCGGCGGAAAAAGTAAAATAATTATGATTGAATTTACAACCGAAAAATTTTCCGGCCCACTTGGTCTTCTGCTTTCTTTAATTGAGAGCGAGGAGATGGATATAACGGAAGTCAACTTGGCTAAAATCGCCGATGAATATGTAAATTATATTAAAGGCGCAAAAGATATAGACCCGGAAGAGATGGCGGACTTTTTGGTTATTGCCGCAAAACTATTGTTTATAAAATCAAAAGCACTATTACCTTATTTATATTCCCAAGAAATTGAAGAGGAAGTTGATGACCTAGAGAAGCAATTAAAAATGTATAAGGAGTTTATTGCCGCGAGCCAAAAAATAAAAGAAATAATTTCCGAAAAAAAATTTCTATTTCTGCCGCCGCTTATAAAAAATAGAAAAGTCCAGTCTAATTTACCGGTTTTTTCCGCGCCGCAAAAAGTAAATACGCAAGTTCTGTTTGACCAGTTTGCAAGAATTCTTTCTCTTTTAGAGAAGAAAAAAGAAGAAAAATTACCGGAACAAACTTTGGAAGCAAAAGTTAATATTGAAGATAAAATCTTGTCTATTAAAAAAATGCTGCTTGATAAAATAAGAGTTAGTTTTTCCAAACTCTTAAATTCAGCCGCGACCAAGACCGAAGTTATCGTTTCATTCCTTGCCGCCCTAGAACTCGCCAAGCAGAATGAACTTACTTTTGAGCAAGACGAGCTATTTAGCGAAATTCATATTACAAGACATCTTTAGTCCAAGTTTATATTAAACACCATTAAATTAGAAAGTATTATGTCACTCAAATCACAATTAGAATCCTTACTTTTCGTCGCCGTCAAACCGCTTAGCGTTAAAGAGCTTGGCGCATTTTTAGACGCGAAAACTAAGGTGATAGAAGAAGCTTTGGAAGAGCTCGCAAATGATTATAAAAACGCTGAAAGGGGAATTAGCTTGATTAAAAATAATAATCAATATCAAATTACCTCCGCGGCGGAAAACGCGGCGCTGGTTCAAGAATTTTTAAAGAGCGAAACTAGCGGCGAGCTTTCTCAACCGAGTTTGGAAGCGCTTTCCATTATCGCTTATCGCGGACCGATTTCTAAATTAGAGCTGGAAAAAATTAGAGGGATAAATTGTTCACTGATTATTCGCAATCTTTTGATGCGCGGGTTAATTGAAGAAAAATTTGAAAAATCAAAGAATGAAAATTATTATACCGTTACGCACGATTTTATAAGATTTTTAGGAATTGGCAGTATTTCCGATTTGCCGGATTTTGAAAAATTAAATCAATCCGAAACGCTGGCGCAGGTTCTAAGCGAGGAAATAAGCGATAAATAAACACATGAATTTTACTTGGCTCCTTAATTTAATATTAGTTTTAATTTTCCCTAAATCAAATTTCCCGGCGGTAATGAATACGGACGCGATAATTATTAAAACCAATCCGGTCATTTTTCAAGAAAAGATACTGGCCGATAAGAGTGCGGTGCTTTCCGTTTCCGATAGAGTTTTCCTTTATACTAAAAAAGCCGATGAGGTCCAACCGATAGCCAGTATTACCAAGCTTATGACTGCTCTTGTTTTTTTGGATAATAATCCGGGCTGGGATAGTGTTTATAAGATTACGCTTAGCGATAAGATTGAAGGAGGGAAACTCAATTTATTTCAAGGCGATAGTGTTAAAATAAAAGATTTATTTCATACGAGTTTAATTGCTTCAGACAACGGAGCGACGATAGCGCTTGTTAAATCAACGGGACTAAGTGAAAAAGAATTTGTTTTAAAGATGAATGAAAAAGCTAGATTCTTAGGGCTTCGTAATACTGATTTCGTTGATCCGACCGGACTGAGCGATAATAATATTTCTAGCGCTAAAGAAGTCGCTTTATTAGCTCAGGAGGCTTTAAGCCGGACAGAAATTTCCGAAGCGACTAGGCGTAAAGAATATGAATATGAGACCTTGGAGGGGAGAAATAAAAAAATAGAATCAACCGATTATCTTTTATTTGATACGGCGCAAAATGATTTCCAGGTTTTAGGAGGGAAGACGGGGTATACGGAAAAAGCGGGTTATTGTTTTGTTGGAAAATTTAAAGATAAGTCCGGGCGGGAATTAATTTCGGTAATTTTAAATAGTGACGGGAAAAATGACCGTTTTAAAGAGAGTAAAACTTTAGTTGATTTAATATTTAAAAATTATTTTTGGAAGAAATAAATTTAATTTAAACTATGCCGTTTATCAATAATCTTTATTTTAGATTTCGTAACTTTTTCTCCGGCCGATTTCCTCAGCTCTATGCTCTTTGCAACCGCTTAAAATCTCCCTTAAAATTCTTTATCGCCGGCTCTTTAGCCGGACTGACTGATTTAGTTTTCTTGTATTGTTTTCACGGGCTACTGAAATGGGAAATCGTTTTTTCAACCAGTTTAGCTTTTGTTCTTTCATTTCTCGTTTCTTTTACTTTGCAGAAGTTTTGGACATTTAGAAACTATAGTCAGAAAAAGGCGCTTAAGCAGTTGGCGCTTTATCTCGGAAACGCTTTTATCGGCTTAAATATCAACGGATTTTTAATGCACCTTTCCGTCAATAAACTAGGAGTGTGGTATTTATTGGCGCAAATTGCCGTTAATCTTTTAATCGGTATTTATAATTTTATTATTTTTAAATATATCGTTTTTAGCCCTTGTCAAGATGAAAATTATAATCAGCAAAAAACAACTAGGGAGAGCGCCGGAGATTTGGCTTAGAGAGGCCGGTTATTCATTTATCCCTGAAAAAGAAAATGGACAAGATAGTTTTGCCCGTCGTTTGACGCGCGATTTTTATCCGCGTTTTCATATTTATTTTACCGAGAGTATTAGTCAAGGCGGCGAAGCAGTAATTAACTTTAATCTTCACTTAGACCAGAAAAGACCGGGTTATGCCGGTCAAGCTCGCCATAATGCCGAGTACGATGGAGAAGTTGTGGAAAGAGAAGCGGAGCGTTTACAAAAAATGGCTTTGCCTAGCTTCTTTGTTTAATTAATTTATTTTATGAACCAAAGCGAGGAGATAAAATCAAAACTGGATATCGTTGAAGTAATTCGTGAGTATATTCCAGTTAAAGCGGTCGGCGCTAATTTTCAAGCGCTCTGTCCTTTTCATAACGAAAAGTCGCCGTCTTTTGTTATTTCTCCAGAGAAACAAATTTGGCATTGTTTCGGTTGCGGCAAAGGCGGGGATGTTTTTGCTTTCGTTATGGAAAAAGAAAGCTTCGGTTTTATGGAGGCGCTTCGTTTACTCGCGCCAAAAGCCGGGGTTGTTTTAACAAACGAAAATCCAGAGCATCACTCTAAACGCAACCGTATTTTAGATATTTTAGAACTGGCCGGAAAATATTATCGGCATATTATAAAAGCAAGTACCGGAAAAGACGCCAAGGATTATTTACTGGCTAGAGGACTGGACGAAGAAACAATTGAAGAATGGTCTTTAGGCTATAGTCCGGAGGCTTGGGATTCTTTATATAATTTTTTAAAAGCCCGTCCGCTTATCGGAAAGAAGTATACGGATGAGGAAATAATGACCGCGGGACTGATAATTAAGAAAGATAGGGCTGTTAGTGGCGGCGCGAGAAATTATTACGATCGTTTCCGGGATAGGATAATGTTCCCGATTTGGGACGTTAATAATAATTTAATTGCCTTTACGGCGCGTATTAATCCTAAGCGGGAAGCGACGGAAAAAATGGGCAAATATATAAATAGTCCGCAAACGGAAGTTTATGATAAAAGTAGGGTCCTATTTGCCTTAAATAAGGCGAAAAACGCGATTAAGAAGGAAGACCTGGCGATTATCGTTGAAGGCCAAATGGACGCCATTTCTTGCCACAGGCACGGCTTTAAGAACGTAGTTGCGTCTTCAGGCACGGCTTTAACTATAGAGCAGGTTACTTTGCTTAAAAGATATACTAATAATGTCGCTCTCGCCTTTGATATGGATATGGCCGGGCAAATGGCGGCCGACCGGGGAATTAAAGAGGTTTTGGCGCAAGGCCTAAGCCTCAAGATTATTGTTTTGCCTTACGGCAAAGATCCTGATGAATGTCTAAAAAATAATCCGGACGATTTTAAAAAAGCGGTAGAAAACGCTAAACCGATGTTGGAATATTATTTTGAGAAAGAAAGCGCGGGCGTAGATTTAAATAAGCTTGATAATAAAAATAGTATTCGCTTAAAGATGTTTCAGATGATAGATTTGGTCCCCGATAAGTCCGAACAAGGTTATTGGCTCAAAAAAATTAGCGAGGAACTTGATTTTTCAGAAAGTGATGTCCGGGAAGAATTCCTGAGATGGAAAGGATTGCAGAAGAATTATGTCGGCACAAAAAAACCGGAAATAAGCGCTCCGCTTAAGCCTCTCGGACGAGAAGAACTTTTAGCCGAACTGCTCTTAGCTCTTTTAATTAAATTCCCAAGCTTTATTGATTATTGTATTAATAATCTTGAGCCGGAGTTTATCCCGAATTTAGAAAAATGTGAGTTTTACAAGAACCTAATTTTGTATTATAATAAATCAACTTCTTTGGACTACGAGAGTTTTCGGACTAGTCTTGAGGAAAACGGTTCAGGACTGGAGAAATTATTGGATAAACTTATTCTGCTTGGTGAAAAGGACTTCTATAATTTTGAAGAAGCACAAGCTAAAGCGGAGATTCTAAAGATAATAATTGATTTAAAAAAATACGGTTATCAAGCCAAAATTAAGAAACTGGAGAAACTAATCGCTCTCTCGGAAAAAAATAATAATCAGAGCGAAATTGGTATTTTAATGGATGAATTAAAAATTATTACCGACAAATTACGAGAATTCAATATAAGTTAGAAATTTTAATAATCTTTATATGGCTAAAAAACAGCCTAAAAAAATAAAAAAAACTATGCCGAAAAAGAAAAGCGTCCAGCCGAAAAAGAAAGCGCCGCTTAAGGTTGTCAAAAAATCCGTTAAAGTCGTTAAAAAAACTGTTAGGGTTGTAAAAACTACCAAAAAAACCCCGGCAAGAAATAATCTTAAAAAGAAAAAACCGTTAAAGAAGGTAATGCCGTCTCGACTTGTTAAGGTTAAGAAAGCGGAAGTGCCGAAAGAAGTAGTTAAGCCGAGTGAAGAGGCGATGAAAAAAATAATTGATAAGGGAAGACTACGCGGTTTTGTTACTGAAACGGAATTATTATACTTATTTCCGGAAATTGAAGAATATGTTTATGAGTATGATGTATTTTTAGGAGACCTGCAAAAGAACGGCGTAAGAATTGCTGAAGATTCCGGACGTATTTTAGACACGGCCGAAAAAAGAACACCGGAGCCTGTTCTAACCGGACGAGCGGCCGCTCAACAAGCGGCGATGAATGTTGATTTATCAAAGTTAAGCGCCGACTCTATTCAGATGTATTTAAAAGAAATCGGCAAAGTGCCGCTTCTGACCGGCGCGGAAGAAGTTGAACTGGCGAAACGAAAGGAAAAAGGTGATAAGGAAGCAGAAAAGAAAATTATTGAAGCGAACTTAAGGCTCGTTGTTTCTATCGCTAAGAAATTCGCCGGGGCAAAAGGGATGAGCTTATTGGATTTAATTCAAGAAGGGAATATTGGCTTATTTAGGGCGGTAGAGAAATTTGAATATCGAAAAGGTTATAAATTTTCAACTTATGCCACTTGGTGGATTCGCCAAGCGATTACTCGCGCTCTCGCCGATCAATCAAGAACAATTCGTATTCCGGTTCATATGGTTGAAACGATTAATAAATTTCAACAGGTGCAAAGAAACCTAATTCAAGAATTAGGAAGAGAACCGATGGCGGATGAAATAGCCGCCGAGATGGGTGAGGAAATTGAAAAGGTTCGCTATATCATGAAAATATCTCAAGATACGATATCTCTTGAAACGACAATTGGCGATGATGAGGAAGACTCAACTCTTGAAGACTTTATAGAAGATGTTAAAAACGTGACGCCTGACCGTGCCGCCGCCCTACAGCTTCTAAAAGATTACGTTAAAAATATCGTCGCTCAACTCTCGCCGCGCAAACAGAAAATATTAGAAATGCGTTTCGGTCTCGTTGACGGCGTTGCCCATACCTTAGAAGAAGTCGGACAAGAATTTGAGGTTACTCGTGAACGTATTCGTCAAATTGAGTCCAAGGCTTTAGAAAAAATCAGGAAGTTTAAGGGATTAGAGAAGTTGAGGGATTATTAAAAAAAATAATATTTGAAAATAAAAAAAGAATTGCCTTAAGGTAATTCTTTTTTTGTTCTAGTATTTTATAGTAAATCCTTTACGCCAGCCGGGTAAATATTTTTATCTTCCGCTTCATTAATATCTAACCAAATAACTTTTCCTTCGTCATGGCTATCTAAAATCTTAAATTCGTCTTTTTCGTTTAAAGAAGAGTCTTTAAATTCGGCTATGTAGATAAAACAAAATTCATGGTACGGATTACTTTCGTAAGTAAAGATATTTTCAATAGTGCTAAGCAATTTACAATTTATAATTTCCGCGTCCAGTTCTTCTTTAATTTCTCGTCTTAAGGCCTCTAAAGAGGTTTCACCAAATTCAATCCCTCCGCCGGGGAGGCGATAAAAGGACTCTTTGGTAGATTTGTCGTATCCGGGTGAAACTAAAATTCGCCCTTTATTTTTTATAATAACTAAGGAAAGCCCGCGCATTTTATAAGGCAATGTCCCCATATATTTATAGATATTATTAATTACCCTCCTATTTTACCAAAAATTAGCTAGAAATCCTAGTATTAGCTTATTTTAAAGTTATTGACATAATCAGGGTATTTGCTAGAATATAGATATAAAATGTTTTTTAAACATTTTTGTTTTTTAGGACAACTTAATATTCCCGGGTAGCGCAGCGGTAGCGCAGTTGGCTGTGAACACACGTCGTGCACGCACGAAGGTTCTACGCAGCTTCCTCAAGTAATTGAGGAATGAAAACGAGGTGAATTGTCTGGAAGCCTAAGT
>CAYUWA010000001.1:78997-81836 GCA_964448505.1 uncultured Gammaproteobacteria bacterium
ATCCCGAAAGGGAGTAGGTCCGTCGCAATACGGTCCGAAGCGCCTTGCATCCATAAAGGTTTGGATGATGATATAGTCCACCCCATTAAGAAATTAGTGGATAAGTGTAACCAATTGGTCGTCGGTTCGAATCCGACCCCGGGAGCCAACACATTTTTTGTGCTGTTGACCGACATATTTGTCGTAAAACTAGCAAAAAAACAAGAAAGCATGATTTAGGTCATGTTTTTTTGTTGGAGTCAAATTGGTAAAAAGAGTCGTAAATAAAAGAAATTATTGGTTCGAATCCTGATTCTGGTCTTATACCCTAGAAAAATGGTATAATTTTAACAGTTTAGTTTTAGAAATAAACAATAAGGTTATGAAAAAAGTTAAATTTTTAAAGACTTTATTTATGACAGTATACCGGCGCAGTTGGATGCAAGGAAAAAATAAAAAAAATTCTAAGATAAGTATGAATATGAAAAAAATAGATAGTAAAGAATTAAAAGAAATAGTTCAAAGCGGACATCTCAATTTGCTCGTTGGATCTGGATGTTCTTCGGATTATCTTTTGACATTATTGGATATTGAAAAAAGAATGAATATTGAGGAGACTAGAGAGACTGCGCAAAAGGATTACTATAAACTTATCAAAAAATCAAAAGCAATTTTTAATAAAGATCTAGAAAAAAATAACTATGAAGAAAGTAAATTAGATAAAACAAAACAAAATTATGACTTATTTCTTAACTTTTGGGCAGAGATTATGTCAAAAAGATCGCTCCATATTGTTAACAAACAGGTGAATATTTTCACTACGAATTTTGATATGTTTATTGAGGATTCATGTGAGAGATTAGGTATCCCATATAATGATGGCTTTACTGGTCAAATTAAGCCAACTTTTAGTGTCGCCAATTTTAATAAAATACAAAAATATAAAAGTTTACAGTTTGATAACACCTCTGATATTCCCTTGTTTAATATTATTAAATTACACGGATCTGTTTCTTGGGTTGCAAAAGATAATGAAATTGTCTATTCGGATGGCTCGCATATAATTGACGATTTAGATGAAAAAACAGGAAAAGATTTTAGTGATGGTTATGATAAGATTGCAGTTATTAATCCTAATGCTGAAAAGCATTTTGAAACCGTATTGAATACAAATTATGCTTCAATGTTAAGGAAGTTTACATTGGAGTTAGAAAAAGAAAACAGCGTTTTAATGATTTTTGGCTTCTCCTTAGATGACAAACATATAAAAAATCTTCTTTATGGAGTTATGAAATCAAATCCTACTTTAGTTGTGATTTATTTTTCTTATTCTCAATATGATAAGGCCCTTGATAGACTTGAGGAAAGTAAAAACTCAAATCTTTATATAATCTCCCCGGAGGCAAAATTTACTTTTGAGAAAAATACCAACTATATTTCCGAAATTTTTCCACGTAAAGAAGTCCATGTACAGTATGAAAACGGGCAATAGTTTTAATTTACGAGATGGGTTAGTCGAAAATTCGATATTCACTATCGGGAGTGTTTCTAGTGTTAAAGGAAGAGACATTATAGTAAAAGTTAACAAAGATAAGAATCTTCCGCATTTATTTTTTAAGGGTAGAACTATTAAAAATGTATCTGTTGGACTTTCTAACTACATAAAAATTCTTAAAGGTTTTATCGAAATTATATGTAAAGTTGAGGGTGAATATCTTGAAGAAGATAAATATCAAATAAATAAAAAATATACGAATGAAAAACAAAAAATAGAACGTTTTCTTAACGTTTCTGTTTTTGGATTTTATGATAATGATAATAAGTTTCAGCATGGTATAAAGGAAATGCCGTTAATTGGCAGCGAGTGCAGATTGCTTTCAAGAGAAGAGTTTGAAGCTCTTCATCAGCTATCCGACAAAAATGAGCTATCAATTTCTTTGGGATCATTAATTGATGAAGAGACACAGATTATTAGCATTTCTGCCCAAAGATTATTTGCAGGGCATATTGGCATTTTTGGCAATACTGGATCCGGCAAGTCAAATACATTAGCTAAGATGTATACAGAACTTTTTAAGTTGGAAAATTTGAATGATAATTTTAAGAAAAAATCTAAGTTTATATTTATAGATTTTAATGGAGAGTATACCAAGGATGAGGATGATAAAATTTTGACAGAAAATAAGATTGTTTATAGACTAAGGACAAAGGATAATAATGGGTCAAAGTATCCTATTTTAAAAACAGAAATTGAAAAATTGGAGCTTTTGTCGATATTACTTGATGCCACAGAGAAGACCCAACAACCATTTTTACATAGAGCTATAGATAGAGACTGGTTTGATACAAATAATGAGAACTACACAAAAGAAATTCAAGGCATAACTCAGAAGCTAAAGGACATTTTGGTAATGAAGAATAAGGATTTTAATGTTCCTTTTTTGAAAAAATATGTTAAAGATTTTGAACAGCTTGGATTTAAAATTGTTAATGATGGGAAAAATATTGATGATTTAAAATTCCATGGTAACGAAAATTGCTCTTTCTATACTGGACAAAGACCAAGTGCTGTATATGCGGATACGAATGAGGCCCATTTCATAGGAGGGGGCGGTTATTTTAATGTATCCGTTACCTCGGCTGACGGTCTAAATGATTTACAGAAAATTCAATTTAAAATACTGGATCAATATTACTTCGAAATATTAAATGGCTATGCAAATCAAGAACACATAAGCCCTTTGATTGGTAGATTAAAAAAAAGATTCGATATGTTGTGCAGGGTTGTTGATATTAAAACACCAACACAAGCGGATAGCGGTAGTGATTCTGTTACTTTAAATATAGAAGTGATTGATTT
>CAYUWA010000001.1:81846-85414 GCA_964448505.1 uncultured Gammaproteobacteria bacterium
AGTCATCCCCTTATTAATTTGTAAAACTAATTATGATGAACAAAAAAACAGAAGAGATGTAGATAAAGATAATTCTTTACATATTATAATAGATGAAGCCCATAGTATTTTATCAGAAAATTCAAATAGGGAATCAGAGTCGTGGAAAGATTATAGGTTAGAAACATTCGAGGAGATAATAAAAGAGGGAAGAAAATTTGGTGTCTTTCTTACCGTTGCAAGCCAACGACCATCTGACATATCGTCGACTATTATATCACAGCTACACAACTATTTCATTCATAAACTAATGAATGAAAATGATTTAAGGTCGATTAACAGGGCTGTGAGTTATCTAGATAAACTTTCTTTTGATTCAATATCGAATCTTTCCACCGGTTGTTGTTTTATAGCCGGACAAATGACTCAGTTTCCACTATCTGTGAAAATAAAGTTACTTGATAAGGATAATCGGCCACAAAGCGAAACAATTGATTTGAATAAATTATGGAAGAATACTATAGTTTAGCTATAATAAATTTATTCCAAAAAATTTTTATAAATTTTTAAATTTAAGAATGAAAAATATTAATTCAGAACAAATAAATAAAATAAAAGTGTTTTATTTTATTGGTCCCCAGGGTGTAGGCAAAAGTACTATATGTGAGGAGATAAGTAATGAAAAGGAAAACGTTATTTATGAAGAGTTAGATCTAATTTATAGGGAATATAGAGATAAAAAGGAAATAGGTCGTGAAGAGGCGACTCAAAAGATAAAAGATAAAATTTTAGAGATTGAGAACCTGAAAGACGATAAAATTCATATTGTTGACGTGGGTAATTTTGGACAAAAAAAATTAGGAATTCCATTTTGGCGCAGTATAAAAGGTTGCATCGCGCAATTGGATAATGAAGATAGTTTTTGTATTAAAAACTATCTTAGTAGGTTCGTTGGTAGAACGGAAGAGATATGGAGACAAGCTGAAAATTTTTCCGATCGCGAAGAACTATATAAGTTAGTTAAATATAAAATTGATGGCAGAGGAAAAGATAAGAAATCGATAAAACAAGAAATTTTAAAAATAATTGAATAATTAAATTTAACAATACTAGATCCGTTTTTCGTCGAAACTAGAAATTAATATTTTCTCAAAAATTTGTTATTATATGAAAGAAATACTGTTAGGCACGACTAATATAACCAAAAAACAATAATTATCTTGGCTTTTTGACGGGTTGGATTCTTTTGAATTAATTTCGCCAGAAGACATAAATTTGAATATAGATATCGAGGAGAATGGAAACACTTTTGAAGATAATGCAATTCTAAAAGCGGAGGCATATCCATTAGCCTTTAACGGGCTGGCTATTTCATCTGATGGAGGAGTAACAATACCAGTACTTGGAGATGATTGGAATGAATTATTCACTCATCGTTTTGCCGGGAATGACGCTTCGGATGTCGATAGAGTGGATTCCATGTTAAAAATAATGGAGTCGTTTGAAGATGAAGATAGATCTGTCCTATGGAATGAATCTGTCGCTGTGGCATATAAAGGGAAAGCGCTCTTTTCCTTTTTTCAAAATGGTGAGAAAGGCTATCTTCAAAAGGAATATAATAAAGATTTAATGTTTCCTGGATTTTGGTTGGCCAGTTTATGGTTTTGCCCTAGTTTTGGCAAAACCTATTCAGAGATAACAGAAGAAGAAAGGTGTAGCCAGGATTTTACTTGGTCAAAAAATTAAAAATAAGTTTAATAAATATATTGATAAATTGGAAAAACAACAGGAATAGAGCTTAAACTTTTTAAAATTAAAATATTGAAGATAATTTGTTTAGCAAAAAAGCCCGGTAATAGGGCTTTTTGTTTTGACTTTTAACTAAAATTATGGGATTATAAAGAAAAGATAAAGATAAAATAAAGAAAAGATAAAGTTTGAAGTAATAATAAGATTTATTAAAAATGCGTTTTTTATTAATAAATTTATGGAATATAAATTAACGAGGGAAGATTTTGACACAGCCTTCGATTTCGCATTACGATATCATCTTGACCCTAAAAAATCTCAATCATCAAGAACATCAGGAGCTTCAAGAGGACTTGGTGGAGTTTTAGATAGTTTCATTCTTGGAAAATTAGTTGAACTCGGGGTTTCAAATGTGTTGGAGTCGTTTAATTTAGAAAAAAGTTATATATTAGATCTGGATATAAAACAAAATAACGAAGTTATAAATGAACCAGATATAACAAGAGTTATAGATGGCGGGAAGAAAAGGAATCCTAAGTGTTTTCTTGAAATTAAAAATATTTCTAAAGATGATAGATGGATCGGTTTGACACTCGAACAATTCGAAACTATTAAAAAATCTTCAAAACCTGAAAATATTTATATTATTGGGGCTTATATAAAAAATGATGATTCAGGGAATGTTAAGCAGAAGGATTTATTAGGAATATACTTGAAAGATAGATTTAAGTCGGATGTTTTTAATAATTTTACTAATATTGATAATATTAAAATAGTAATTGAATATGCCATATCAGGAAAAGAATTACAGGAGCATGGACATATCTTTAAAAAAGGTTTCTTTATGTATGAAACTGAAGTTTTTGAGTTAGCTGGTAAGCAAACTGAACTTGGGATTTCAAAAGGCTCTATTAAAAAGATTGGTGTTTTATCCAATTGTATTTTAGAGCGTTATATTATGGATGAAAGTTTTCCCGATCCTGATTTTATGGGCGACTTCACTATCAAAGGGGAAGTTGAACTTTATGAAAAAACCAATCAGAAAAGCAGAAAAAGATTCATTCGTTGTTTATCCGATGTCGAAATATCAAGTGAAACTCTTGGATTATTTAAATTAGAGAAAAATAAAATTTATCTTTTTAAACTTCATACGGTCGGACGCAATCCAGCGCTGAATAGAAATAATATCTGGATAGCTAAACGAAGCGTCCCTTTTCTTCAAGAGAACAAACTGCTCTTAACTACCGAGGAGAATCTTTTAAATATTGCAAAAGAAATATAGTTTATTTCATAGCTGACATTATTTGTTTTGCTACGGCCTCAACAACAGTAACGGTTACTGAATTTCCCATTTGTTTATACAGAGCGGAGTCTGCTAGTTCTGGTAATTTAAAACTTTTCGGGAATCCTTGTATCCGAGCACATTCTAATGGAGTTAATTTTCTAATTCCTTTACTATCTTTAATGATCGGCACATTGTGCCCCCCCATTCCCATATTAGCAGTAAGCGTCGGGCAGACGCCTTTTTTATTCTCTCTAACATATTGGCGCCTCCATTGATAAACTTTACCTTTTTCTTTTATAAAGTATTTTAATCTAGCGTATAAAGGTTTTCCGTTATAATAGTATTTCTCAGGAACATTTTCTTCTAAAATATCTTCTATTTTGTTTGCTAAAGTTATTGGTTTAGGAAACTCAAAGTTTTCTGAAAACTTTTTATTTTTAAATCCAACAATATATATTCTTTCGCGATTTTGAGGAACGTTTCCATACTCCATGCTGTTGAGAACTTTCGCTTTTAAATGATAACCAAGATTTTCCAAGGTTTTTTGGATTATTT
>CAYUWA010000001.1:85424-92077 GCA_964448505.1 uncultured Gammaproteobacteria bacterium
CCTCTATCATTCTAGCGACGTCGAAAAATAAATTTCCTCTGCCTTTTTCATCTTTAAACCCCTGTCTGTATCCGGCTATTGAAAAAGCCTGGCAAGGGAAGCCCCCGAGCAAAAAATCAAATTCCGGTAAATCGTCTATTTGTATTTTTCTTATATCTTCAACTACAAGTTTTGAATCTTTAAAATTAAGATCATATGTATGTTTGCAGTTCTTTTCAAAATCATTAGCAAAGACAGTTTTAAATCCTGCTTTTTCAAAACCCAATCTAATACCACCTATTCCTGCGAATAAGTCTATTGTTCTAAATTTACTAGCTTCTTTGGTTAGGTTGCCGTCCGGCGTTAAATCATAATTTCTAATAACTTGGACTACTACTCCTCTTATTTCAACTTCTTTTCTGAAGATAGGAAGTAATGATTGGTTTGAAGGCTGGAGCCTGAATTTATTTTTTTCTCTATAAATTTTTTTTAGAGTAGCTTCGTTATCGTCTATTATGGCGACTACTGTCTGTCCATTTTCGGCGGATGATTGTTTTTTGATAATGACAATATCTCCATCAAATATGCCCTCATCTATCATGCTGTTGCCCACTACTCTGAGGGCATAATGGCCTACTGGATTTTTTATCAAGTCATTAGTCAGGGATATAGTTTCATCTCTTGTTTCAATTGCTTCAATAGGCTGTCCAGCTGCAATTTTACCAGCTATAGGTATCTCAATTATTTTTTTACCACCTATAATTTCCAGTCCTCGTGAGTGATTACTGGTTTTGGTAATATATTTTTTTTCTATCAAAGCTCCCAAGTGACTGTGCACGGTCGAAATAGCGTTTAGTTTAAATTTCTTTCTAATTTCTTCGATTGTTGGAGAAATACCATTTTCCTGAGTGTATTCATTTATAAAATCAAATATTTCCTTTTGTTTTTTTGTTAGAGATAGCATATTAATAGATTATTATATTTTAACTGTAATATCATTATAGCGAAAATTTAACGAAAGTAAAAGCGCCGATTTTATTGATAAAAATTACTAGTTATACTAGTCTTATTTTTTTATCCATCATGATGAATTTACTCTTCAGGCATCCTAGCACTTCTCGTTTTTCCATAATCGAACCTTCCTTTAAGACATATTTAGCATAACTCCTAATGTCTAAATCCTTTTGTATGTCAAAATCATTGGCAGTCACTATGAGAATTCCTTTGCTGAATTTATAGAATCTGTTTACTTCATCTTCAAATTTGCTCTTTATTCCTATCTCGTTGATATCAATTTTATCCATAAGCCCGACTAATCGTTCAATCATTTCCTCTTCTCTTAATAAGCCGTGATTACATTTTGTATTCTTTGACCAAGAGCATCTATAATACACGTACTTTTTAACTGATCAATCAGTATTTTTTATTTCTACTAATTTCATTGACTTTTGTCAAATTTAGTGGGAAAATTAAATTAATTATATACGCTTATAACGATTTTATTATTAATATAGGCGATTTTACTATAACAAATCCGGTAAACTATTTAAGACAAAATTATATTTCTATATATGAAAAAATTATCTTACTCATATAAAGAACAGAAGCGCTCAAGTACGATGCTGGCACTTGCTCAATCAGAGTATGAGGCAGCATGTATTTTAATTGAGAAGGAGCTTTATAAAGAAGCGGTGGTACATTTATACTTTACTTGTTTTTATATATCCCAGGCTTTGCTTATTAAGCATATTACTTTAAGTCCATCTCATAAAAGTCTAGAGAATAGTTTACACAAGATTTATGGCCGTTCGGCTGTTTTTCCTAAGATTTATATAAAATTACATTCTAGGCTACACAGCATGAGAGCGGAATATGATTATAGAAATAGCTACTCCCCCGATCCAGAAGTAATGAGGAAAGAATTAAGAAATATAAGTAGGTATTTAAAATTTGCCTTTAAGTTTGTTCCGAAAGTTGAAACTAAGGATATTATTTCAGGCATTTACAATGATAACTCAAAAATGATAAAAGATTTTGCTTATGATATTTATTGTCCAAAAACATATTTTCATCATGTTAGAATTACTTTCTGGCAACCGCCTGTTTATTTAGCTATTTTTTCATATAAGAAATTAATTGCCGCGTTAAAGAAATCTCTACAAACGTTAAAAATTAAAAAATACGACGATTATGTTATCGGTATAAATAGTAAGTTAGATCAATATTCAGAGGTCCACCTTCTAATGTTGGATATAGATTCTGTTAATCCAGCGATAGAGAGGGCGTTAAAATTTTATGGTGGCATACTGCTTAAATCAGGTAGAGGGTACCATTTTATTGGCACTAAGATTATCATTGGTGATGGCGAATTCAGAAAAACATATTTAAAGATTCTAAAGGATAAAAATTTAAAGAATGCTGTCGACAAAAATCATATAGAAATATCGCTTAAGAGGGGGTATGCTACATTGAGAATTACTGCTAATAAAATAAAACCGCAGATCCCGTTTTTTTATAAAGAACTTTAGATTTTTTCAAACATTTATTTTAGAGAATAGCAAAATAATAAAAATATATGTATTTAGAAAAATTAATGATCGTAAATTTTAAGAGTTGCAGAAACATATTTTTAGATTTTACAAAAGACGACCCATCTGTTTTTATAGGTGCTAATGATTCAGGAAAAAGTGTTATTTTGGGGGCGATTGAATGTTTATTATCGTCATCAAAGAAAATTGATTTCAAGTCTGATGGAAAAACAACTTCGGATGTTTCTAATACCCCATTAGAAAAAGATGAATTTGATAAACTACTTTCACATTTGCCAGTCCCAGATTTTGATTATAATAATAAAGCAGTTTATGTTGCAGGGTTTTTTGTAAAAGAGGTTGATGATTCGACGGAGATATATGATCAAAAAGCTTCGAATCATTTAAAATGGAGTATGGAAAGTTTTTCAAATGATAGAATAGTAATATTGAAAGAATATTTAGAAGATAAAGTGAAAACTTATCTATGTTCAAAAGACTCTAATTTAAATGGCATTTTATGGGATGCCTCAAAAGCAGAGTTAACTCGTTTAACAAAAGAATTTAATGTGTCTCAGGATGATATCCAAAATGAAAACGGAAAAGGTCCATTTAAAAATTTAGAAATTTTAAGAGCTATTTATGGGAAGATGGACACTGACTATAAATGGAGTGAATATTCTGATTATCCAAAAGATTTAAAAAATATGTTTCCAGTATTTAGATATTTTGATGCAAAAATATCAATGGATGATGTAAAGGGAGTAGCGAAGGATGTTTTAATCGGTAAAATAGGTGGCTATAAAAATCAATTATCAACATCAGTGCAAAAGATAAGTTTGGATGCTAGCAATGATGTTAATAGTGAATTGTCGGATATATCAGATGAGTTATTTGTTGATTTAAATGGTGTAAAAAGAATTAAGGTTGGTTTAACTTTTAATGTTGAAGAAAATATTTCTGATGTAATTATCGAAAAAGATACTGCGGATGGTGATATTAAATTAGATTCACAAGGCGATGGAATGAAAAAACAAATTTGGATGTCGTTTATAAAGTGGAAAAGTTTGCAAAAATTAGAAAAAGGGAATAAATCGAAAAAGTTTATTTGGTGTTTTGATGAACCAGAAATACATTTGTATCCAGCGGCTCAAAGAAATCTTTTTAGTGATATTAAGAAAATATCCAAGGACGCTGTTCAAAGTTTTATTTGTACCCATTCAACTGTTTTTATTGATAAATATAACCTCAGTGCCATAAAACAATTATCTTTAGTAGATGGTTATTCGGAGGTTTCGTCATGTTCTAGCGTTTCTGATGTTCATCAATCTTTGGGTGTTAAAAATAGTGATATTCTTTTTTATGATAAATTTTTTGTAGTAGAGGGAGCCACCGATAATTATTTAATTCCCGCTTTTTATAAATTATATTTTGGAAAAGATATGAGTGAGGATAATATACAGATAATTGATTTAAAAGGAAAAGATAATAGGTTAAATAATTCAAACATCTTCAATCAAATATTAAAAGATTTTAAAAAGAATGAAGAGTTGGTATATTATTTTTTTGATGGCGACTCCAATCTTCCGGCCTCTGACAATTTATGCATAATAGGAGAGCAAGATCTAGAGGATAGTATAAAAAATGATGTTTGGATTGAAGTGATTAATAATTGTTGCGGATTTTCTATAAGCGATGAAGATTTAGACGGATTAAGAAATAAAATTGGAACTGGCCATAATGAAAAATTTCATAAATTATTATCTGATTTTATTTTTTCTCATCCAAATAATGTTAATAAAAAATATTTGCCATCAAAAGGGGACAGACTATCCTCAGAAATATTAAAGGTAATTAATAAAAAAGAGCAAATTCCTCAGGTTATACAAGAATTTTTTAGTAAAATTAAAATATGAATATGGATATTAAAGAATTAATTTTAAAAGTTCCAGAGGTTACAATTAAAGATGATAATTATTATATATTTAAGGGTCTATTATTAAGCTTAGACGCTAAAGAAGTTTGCGATATCTTTGATTTTAAATTTAAATTTGGCAACTTAAAAGAAGAATTAATATTAAATAAAATATTATTTGATTTAAATATTTACGCCGACACAAGCAATAGAATGCATGGACCAATACTTAGAAGTGTTAATTTAAAAAATCAAAAAATATATATATCATTATTCAAGAAACTCCTGAACAAAATACAGAAAACAACCGACTATAGAAAAAATCAAAAGTTGGCTAAATTTTTGTATAGAATCTGTCCCGCAATGTCAAATGTGTGGCAGAAGAAGTTAGTAGATTATTTTTTATCCTCTAGTTTTAGGAGCAATCAAAATAGAGCGCTGGAATCTTTGGGATTGAATTGGGACGATTATTTTAGTAAAAAAGTGATCGCCGCATGGGATAATGGTGGTTATTTTACAGCATTAGAATTAATTATAAAAAAAATTGACAAAGAGTACTTTGGTGAGGAATTATTGAAATCAATAGAATGTTATTTTGAAGAGATAGGGGCGAGTGAAGATGATTTCTTTGAAAATTCATACGAAGATAGAAATTTAAGAAATAAATTTTATTCTAGATTCACAGATAGATATTCTAAAGAAATTGCAGATCTGAAAATTAATGACCCAATTTCTTATATATTTATACAGAAAGATGCAAAGGGAATTATTGATCCTGATTTTGCTGTTAAGACTTATAATGAAAATAGTCGTGCGAGGATGTATCTACCTAGAGTTTATGCAGAAATGGGATTGAGTGATGTAATTGATAGTATAATTAAATAAAATTAAAAATACCGCCCTCGACCTAGGCGGTAGTTTGTTTAAAAAATTCTAAATTATCTTGCCCCCATATCGCTCTGCATTGCTGCATTTGTGACCAACAAGATAATAGAGAATAATTTATCGTCTGTGCTGTATCTGGTCAATCCGATTTTCCTCTAAGTAACTAAGGATATCCTTCTCGGAGAAACGAAGAACCCCGTTTATTTTATAGAAGGGAATCTTCCTGCCTTCAACAATCCGGTAGGCGGTAGTCTTAGATATATTGAATATCTCGCCTAGATCCTTAATTGATAGAAACTTTAAATCTCTTAGATTGTTGTCACTCATATAATTATTAGGCTTGTAAAAATCTACCATAAGAGTAGATTTTTAGTGATGAAAATATATTAAAATTGTTTAGCATATTGTGGGAATCTTTTATAGACTACGTATTCAGGAACTTCCTCGTGCCAAGTGCCGTAGTTTCTCAGATGCTGTCGGTGGTATTGGTCGTGTGCTTCTTGATTAGGGAAGAGTCGTAAGTTGCTAATCTTGTTATTTAGCTTAACCCCGTCAATGTGATGGACGACTTCTTCGGATCGTAATTTACGACCTAAGCTCTTTTCCATCATCCAGCGGTGAAACAATATATTACTACCCTTGAAATATCTGTAGCCGTTACTCCTAATATATGTTTTAGCTTGGTAGGCTTTTTGGTGTTGAATATTTGCATGTTCCGATAAATCAAAAATAATGCGATTTTTAACTATATAAGTCTCGGCTTTGGAATTATAATAAGCACGCTTAAAGTCGATGTTAAGTTTGGTTAGATCTTTAGCCGGCAAGGATATGGCGTATACGCAGTAGAGAATAGCGCCGATAAGGATTGTTAGAATAAAGTTCATATATATTGATAAACATCGTACTATACAATTTTATATCTATTTTGTCAAGTAGGACATAATTAACCACCCTTTTATAGTGTCCCATTTGTCCTATTTTCTCTTTAGATACCCGACCGACTCCCGTTATTTAGCCCCATGGGAGTAGCTCGGAAACCCCTTAGAAAACGCTATGGGGTTGGTTCGAATCCGACCCCGGGAGCAAATATTGACGAAAATAATGCTTTTATGGTATTATTTTTTTGTTAAAATACACAAATAATTAGTAAGTAGAATATAAAAAATGATAACAATTGGATTAAATCAAGTAATTAGTAAAATTCCTAAATCACTATTTAACTGGTTGAAGAAAAGAGATAATAATTTTCCAGAAATAGAATTTCAAATTTACTTTTCTGCTTATAAGTCAGAGGATGACAAAAAAGCAGTTATTAAATATGAATTTATTTATGGAGAAATGCCTCA
>CAYUWA010000001.1:92087-96018 GCA_964448505.1 uncultured Gammaproteobacteria bacterium
ACGTCTTTTTTCCACGACCTGATGGTATTTGGGATGTAAAAATTATTGGCGATCAGGATAAAGCTATTCTCGCTTCCGGTATTAATGATTTATTAAATGGTAATCAGCTTGAACTGTTTTCTTTGTCTGGTAGTGAAAATTCATACAGAGGTTGTGTGGGGCTATCTGGCAATTTAGAGAATGAGGATGTAGTTGCTATTTAGTATTAGCAAGATATCATTTAAGCGGTTTTCAATAGAACCGCTTTTAATTTGTCCAAACTAACCTTAACGATAGGAAATATAGTAAATAGTTCTGAAAATAGTAATCCGCAGAGCCCATCTGAATATTTGTTAATCAAGAGCACTATGTCAAACGGTGTTTTTTGATAATCTAATGTACTATAATTGAGCTATAATTTTTTGGTAGTTTCTGATAAAATATAGGTACAAAGTTAAAATATTATTAAATTGTATGAGAATAGAAAATCCGGAACAATTTCCACAATTTTATGACTCAGAAAAAAATATAAATTCTGAGACAGAAAAAGGAGAAAATGCTAATCTATTATTTGAGCCGACTCCAGAGTTGGTCAGTGCCGCCTATGAAGCCTTGGGGCTCAATAAGAAAGTGGAGCCTTCTGAAGAAACAATTGACTATTTATATCACAGGACAGTAAAGGACAAAGCCAAAGGTATTTTAACGAATGGGTTTAAACTCAAGCCAGACGATGCCGCGCGTATAGAAAGCGGTAATGGTATATATACCGTAGCTAGTCTCGAGGATTCAAACAACCCGTATAATAAGAAACATTATGGTAATTATATTGTAAAAATCGGATATGATACTTCTGGGATAGAATGGGAGCATGGTAAAAAAGTTGATTTTATGAAATTGACTAAAGAGGGTAAGCATGGAAATCGTCGGTATAATATAAAAGATGTGGGAGAAGTTGCCGTGTTACATGATTTGGATAAAATAGTATCACTTGAAATATCAAAGGATAATGGAAAGACCTGGGAAAGATCAACATTTTTTAATCATCAAACAACTCCGCAGCAAGAGCAGGAAGTAAGGCAATTATATTTTCAATATTTAAATTCTTTGTCGGATAAAAAATCTATCACAAAAGAAGGCTTTATTGATTTTATAAATAATAAAAGCACTGCGACCCCGAAAACTGAAATATAAATTTTTAAAAGTTATTAAGTTATAGGTTTCGCCTGAGTTAAATGGGTGTTGCGTTTACTTGTTGAACTCACACCAGCAGGTCTTTACAAAATAATACCTTAATGGTATTATTTTTTGTTACTTTAACAATTTGTTTAATTAAAAAATAGAAACGATGAAGCCGAAAATGTTTATTTTAATTGTTATGGTTCTTGTTTTTACAGCATGTAATCAAGGACCTGAGGCCAAGATTTATTCTTGCCAGGAATACTCACTTAGTTGCGAACTACAAAAAGACCGAGTGTTAGTATTGCCAATAATTTATAACTCTAATACCGTTGACGCTTGTGGCTACCGAATGCTTGATTTAATGAAAAAAAATCAGTGGTACATGGTGAGCACAAAAAGTCAGGGGTTGGTTCCAGTGGATGTTTATATATGCTTAGAGTTTGATTATCAAACTGGTTGCACGAAATTTACTTTAACTCCGACGCCTCAACAACTTTTATCGTTATTACAAGGAGAAGATAAAATGATGAAAATTGATACTACGGATTTATCCCCACTCATTCCAGGACTAACTAAAGCAGCAGTAATTGTATCTGGTCCGAATGAAATAGTTTATAGTAGTTTAGCCAAACCCACTTTAGCTAAACCAAAATAACGGGTTATTTTTATCATCATCTCTTATCAAGCCGGGAATACGTAATTTCCGGCTTTTGATTTATTAATTATTAAGTTATAATATCGATACTATGAGCATAAAAATAATATATTTCGTTCACGGGACGACAACTGACAATGAGACTGGCAAATGTACCGGCTGGGTTGGCGGTGAATTATCGGAATTAGGGATAAGGCAGGCCAAGGAATTAAGAAGTCAAATTAAAGAAAAGGATTTTTCGCTTATGTTTTGTTCTGATTTAAAAAGAGCCGTTGATTCGGCTCATTTAGGATTTGACGGGTATTGTCCGATAATTAAAGACAAAAGATTAAGGGAGTGTAATTATGGCGATTTAACGCAAGCGGAAGAACGATTAATTGATTATTCTAAACAAATAGATCTTCCATTTTCGGGCGGAGAATCAATGAAGGATGTTGAAGAGCGTTTAAGAAGCTTTGTTGATTATCTGAAAAGGGAACACGATGGCCAGTTTATTGCTATCATGGCTCATAAGGCGCCTCAGCTTGCCCTGGAGGTAATACTAAACGGCAAGACCTGGGAAGAGGCGATAAGCGAAGATTGGCGAAACAAAAAAGCCTGGCAAGCGGGGTGGGTTTATAATATAGATTAACGCTAAGTGTTTCCAAGCTATTGAACTATTGCGCCCCTATTGACGAAAAAGTATACTTATTGTATACTTTTTTGAATAGTTAAATTAGTTTGTTGAACCTTTAAAATTTATATGTGATGAAAAAGTTAATTGTTTCGATCTCACTTATTTTAATTTGTTTCGTTTCCTGCAAAGAAGTAGGTAATTCCGGTAAAAGTCCTATTCCTGAAGCATTCTACAGGCCCGAAGTGACAAATATACTCGATGGCTGTCTTAAGACGGTGGATACCATTATTTTCATGCCCCAGGTTAATATGAAATTGATATCCGTTGATGTTGTGGATACGACTGATAATAACAGGTTAGTAGGGCACATAAACGCATTTTCGTCACTTGATAAAGCCTTATCAATTGGCGATAAGGTGGAGTTATTAAAAGTAAGATATATGATTGGATCCGATTCGGGATATAAAATGGCGGCCATAATAAAGTAACTTCTATCAAAAATTTTTGCCTGGATAGTAAAGGCAAATAAAACCCTGGAACCTTAAAACAGTTTCAGGGTTTTTTAATTTTCTAAATTAATCCTCAGGCTACATGCCACCGCTTAATTTTCATTTTAAATACCACAGACTGTTACCGATGTACCCATCTAATACAAAATATTGACAAGAATAATACTTTCAAGGTATTATTTTTTATTACATTAACAATTTACTTCATTTAAATAAGAGGAGGAAAAAAATGGACTTAAAACTATCATGTTTGGTAAATGCCATTAGTGCGGCCAAAGAGCTAGGCTTAAGCACGATGCCTTGGGTCTGGTTGAAGTATATGCAATCAGGCTGGGAAATAAAATCAGCAGATTGTGATTGCGGTGGTAAATGGATTTGGTTGAAACCGCATCCTTCTGGCATTATGGACAAGCACGGTTGTGTTTGTCACCATGAGTTAGAGTTATCACATTTAGTGGATACTAAATTTGATGCTTTTCTTGCACCGGCTTTGAAAGGAGCCAGTCCGTCAACTTCTGATGTCGGGAAGATTTTTTATACATTTCCAGGGTCTGATGCTGGAACTATTATCAGCCGGAAGAAATTTGTTAAATTGGATCCCGCAGACATCGGTTGGTGGGTAGAAGTTGATGATCTTGATATTTAGTACCTGCTATTTTTTCAGAAAAACCCTGAAGCCTTAAAAAAGTTTCAGGGTTTTTAATTTATAGTTATTTGACAGCATCAACTTAAATTTATTTTACATCTTCAAATTCATCGTCTTGATAATCGTCAATATCTTCATCATCGTTCTTCTCATCCCCATCATTATCCTCTTGTTCGTATCGCTTATAGCTATCAGTTTTATTTATATATTCCAATAATAAGCCCATCATCAGATTCATTACCTCCGGATGAGAATTGAAATATATTTCTTTTTTAACAATATCACCGCGAAAATATGAAAGTATTTCTTGCTCAATATCTAGTTTTTTCCAGGAAGACATCTTCTCT
>CAYUWA010000001.1:96094-101871 GCA_964448505.1 uncultured Gammaproteobacteria bacterium
ATAGGCAAAAGTTTTTTCATATCTTTCATCTCCGAAGAAATGATTATGAAATGAATCCTTTGCCAGAGGTTTGCGATCGCGTCGGGAAATAGCTTTAGCATACCAGTTATAAATATCATCTTCATTAGTTTCATCGGGAATCTCTTGAGTTTTTCTAAGTAATATTTTTTCCGGTTCGCTTTCGCTATTTCTTTTGGTTATATCATAATCAATAATTCCATCTTCTATTTCCCGACGAACATCTTCACTGCTGGGTTTGAACTTAAATTTTTCTAGATTCATATTTTTATATCTTTTACTATTATACCCAAAACTTGTTTTTTTCACCAGTTTTATTCTAGTCGCCAATTCTATGTTATAAACTTCCGTAAATATATTATAATCCCCGCAAACTAAATTATACAGTTATTTGAAGTGATAACTGTTTTTTGTTGCGTTCTTTACAGGTGAACAAATGTTTACTATACTATACAAGTAAGTTAAAATTATATGCTTGAAAAATATAAAAAACAAATTGCCCAGTTTTATAGCAAAAATAAACGAATGCCTAATTTTGCGGAAGTAATGAAACTCTTGGATTTTAAATCTAAGAATGCGGTTTTTAAATTAGTAAATAAATTAGAAGAAGACGATTTTTTAACTAAAGATGTAAAAGGAAAATTAATTCCTAAGAATCTCTATGGCAAATTGAGAGTCTTGGGCCAAGTTGAGGCGGGCTTTCCATCGCCGGCCGAAGAAGAATTGGTTGACACGATGAGTATAGACGAATACCTGATAAAAAATAGCGAGGCAACTTATATGCTCAAAGTTAGCGGCGACTCAATGAAGGACGCCGGAATAATGAATGGCGATATGGTTTTAGTAGATAGAAGTTTGACTGCTGTTTCTGGAGATATTGTTATTGCGGAAATTGATAAACAGTGGACTATTAAATATTTAAGGAAAAATGGTAATGATATATATTTAGAGCCAGCCAACAAAAAGTTTTCCAATATTTATCCTACCGAGGAATTAAAAGTTGCCGCGGTAGTTAAGGCAGTTATTAGAAAATACTAATATGCCTTATAGCCTAATGTCATTTCCGCAAGCGATTTTGCATATTGATGCCGATTCTTTTTTTGCTTCTTGTGAGGTTGCTCGTCGTCCGGAGTTAAGAGGGAAGCCTGTCGTAACAGGGTTAGAACGAGGCATAGTTTCCTCGCTAACTTATGAGGCTAAGGCCAGGGGAGTTAAAAGGGCCATGTCTTTAAGGGAGGTAAAGAAAATCTGTCCAGACGTGGTTTTTTTACCTTCCGATTATGAGACTTACAGCCTGTATTCTCTTAGAATGTTTGATATAGTTAGAAGATTTACAACCGAGGTTGAAGAATATAGCATTGACGAGTGTTTCGCTGATTTAACGGGATTACAGAGGCCTAGCAATATGTCTTATGAGAAGATGGCTGAGAAAATTAAAGCAACGCTAGACAGCGAATTAGGCTTTACCTTTTCGGTCGGTTTAGCGCCGACTAAAATTCTGGCCAAGCTAGGCTCTAAATGGAAAAAACCATCCGGCTTAACCGTAATTCCCGGCAATGAAATAAATACATATCTTAGCAAGATAAAAATTGAAGCAGTTTGGGGCATAGGTCCTCAGACAACTGCTTATTTAAATAAACTAGGAATTAGCACCGCTTTACAATTTGCCGAGAAAGACGAAGACTGGATTAAAAACAAATTAACAAAACCACATCAAGAAATATGGCAGGAGCTAAGAGGAAAGATGGTGTATAGAGTCAATCCTGGTAAAAAAAGTAGTTATCAATCAATTAGCAAAACTAAAACTTTTACGCCGCCATCAAGCGATAGAGAATACGTATTTAGTCAGCTTTCTAAGAATACCGAAAACTCTTGTATTAAATTGCGACGCTATAAACTAGCGGCCAAGAAAGTATTTTTTTTCCTGAAGACTCAAGATTTTACTTGTCAGGGTTTTGAGATTAAACTTATTCGCCCGACCGATAATCCGGTTGAGATTATTAAAATGATTGATAAGTATTTTGATTCTATATTTTCAGTCGACAAACTATTTAGAGCGAGCGGTATAGTTTTAATTGATTTAGTTGAGAATATATCTAGGCAAGCCGATTTATTTAATGAAGTAGTTACCGCGGAGAAGATTTCAAAAATATTTGGTAGCGTTGATGGTATTTCCAAACGTTATGGCAAACATACTTTATTCCTCGGTTCCAGTTTATCAGCCATGAATAAACATCAACACAAAGGAGATCGTCAGATAGCGGCTGAGCGCAAGGATAATCTATTTAAAGGAGAGACGTCAAGAAAAAGGTTAGCCATACCTTTCTTGGGTGTAGTTGTCTAATATCTAAGGTCTTTTTTGCATATAACCTTAATTATACAGGTGTTGCGTTTACTTGTTGAACTCACATCCAGAACTATTGACAAAAAAGTATACTTATGGTATGATTTTTTGAAAGTTAAATTTGTATTGTAGAACATTAGAAACGAACCGAATGAAAAAAATATTTTTATTTCTGACCTTGGCCTCTCTGATTGGATGTCAAAAAGAGTTGATTGAGATAAAATCAGAGGAATTCAAACCTGAAAGTCTTCCAGAAAAATGGACGCTTATTCTTGACTTTCAAGAACACCATTTTGAACTAGAAAGCTACCAGGTCAATAAACAAGTAGCAAACACCGACCCATTGAATCCAAGTTTCGAAACAGAGGTCGGAAGGGCGCTGAAATTCAGAGATGCTGCCAGAGCATTTGAGTGCACAGTGATGTACGCATTTGAATCTCAGGCAAAGGATTTTGCGCTTGGGAGCTTCCATGGTAAGGATTTTGGTATCACTGGAATGCCGAACAATCCGAAAATAAATTTCTGCCGGGGCGAACAAAACGTCCCGGTTACCTACAAAATTAAAAAAATAGAGTAGGTTGAACCGTACTAGCCTTGAACCATTCTGTGTTCAAGGCTTTTATTTTGTTCAAGCTAATTTTAATAGCAAGAAATATATTAAATATTTAGGTAAATATGTAATCCGCAAGCCCTATTGACGAAAAAGTATACTTATGGTATGATTTTTTGAAAGTTAAAATTATTGTAGAACATTAAAAAACAAGCAAAATGAAAAAAACAATTATTATCTCAGTAGTGGTTACTGTTGTAGCCTTTGCCTGGTTTATTAAACACACAACAGTAGGGTCAGATAACCCAGTAAATTTTTTTGAAATGCCCCAGGGCATAGAAAAAGATATATTGTTATATATCGTGAGCATGTGCTCAATAGCCTTCGGGGGCTATGCATATTTTATTGGTCACCTGATCAATAGGTTTAAAGACAGACAATTTCAAGCGTGGTAAGATGGAAAAACCATTAAATCTCGCAATTAATGGGGTTGTTGAAATACCTCAGTGTTGCGTTTACGTCAAAACCCCGGAGGCCTTAAAAGCCTTGGTTGAAAAACTAGAGAGTCTTGGTTATCAAATCAACTCTCCAGAGAGGTCTGTCGGGAAAAGGGCAAGTCGGATGCATCGGGCTCAAATTTGGTTTGCCGAGCTGATTATCCCCGAGAACAAGAAAAAAAATAGAGGATTCTTTGAATCATCTGCTTCTTCTACCCCTGAATCCATTATTATTCGCGAGACTTGGTCCTGGGCTCCGCTCAAGAAAACAGGAAGTCTCAGCGATGAGATTTTTCCCGCTATTGGAATGGTAAACGACTGCGGTTACTATTATCAAGATGGTCGTAAAGAATTTTACGATTTTCATTTGGAAAGAATGAGAATTTTCGTAGAAAATTTAACGGACATCCCGATTGCTGAATGGGACGCTATGATTAAGCAAGCTCCTTTGTCAGGTCCTGGGATGATAAAAGCCGTTTCGGCTTTTTGTCAGGATCTTCCCGCGGAAGAAGCATGGGTTGAGAACAAACCTAACGCTGGCAACCTTTTACTTGGATGGTCCAAGGTTATAAATGGTCAGGCACGTACTGTTGGTGAAGTGGACGCTATGAATAATGCGGCCGCTGATAGGGAAATCAGAGAGGATTTCCTTCGGTTATTGGAACATTAAAAATCATTTGCTATGGAAATTATTAATTCTCGCCAGAAGCCTTATAGTTTTAATCCAGCATTAAAACCATTGTTTGAAGCAATGAGGGCGGGCAAAAAAATTAAATCAGTGACTTGTTTTGCTGGACAAGTCAATAAAAATAACAGAGAAAAAGATTTTACCATTAAAGACTTCTTTGCAGAAGCTTATTATGTAGCTATGCAGTCGAACCATGATTTGAGTAAAACCTTTGACTGGGTTACAACAGATCAGGAGAGGAAAACGCAAGAGCATAGAGGAACCTTCTATATGAGCTGGGTCATTTCTTTTGAACTCTATTAATCCTCTCTTTCAAACAACCTTACTAGCCTTGAACCAATCAGTGTTCAAGGCTTTTATTTTGTTAAAAAAATAAAGAAATCGCCTTTTTGGTTATTTTATGAGTTTTTTGTTATTTTATTTTCACTATTTGCGTGCTATAATATGGTGATACCACCGAATAAGAGAGAAACTATTAAGATTAATACTTAAGCGTTATGACTAATCAACTTATTACCAAATCAATAAATAAAGATTTTGAAGCTATAAAGAAGATTGATAAAAACGGCGTTGAATATTGGGAGGCGAGAGAATTAATGGTTGTTTTAGGATACGAAAAATAGCAAAATGCGGAAGAAGTTATTGCTCGAGCCGCTAGGGCTTGTATTAATAGCGGGGAGGATGTGGATAACCATTTTACTGATCTCAGTAAAATGGTCAGAATTGGCTCAGATTCGGTAAGAAAAGTAAGCGATTGGAAATTAGACCGTTATGCCTGTTATTTGGTTGCCCAAAACGGTGACCCTAAAAAGATAGAAATTGCTCTTGCTCAATCTTATTTTGCCGTACAAACTCGTCGGCAAGAAGTCTTTGAGCAACTTTCCGATTCTGACAAGCGGATGTTTATTAGAGATGAAGTAACTTTTGAAAATAAAAAATTGTTTAGTACGGCAAAAAGAGCGGGTGTTACAAAATTTGGATCTTTTAATGACGCCGGGTATAAAGGTTTGTATGGAATGGCGCTGGCAGAGATAGAACAGAGAAAAAATATAAAAAAGGGCGAGCTCTTAGACAGAGCTGGGACGACGGAACTGGCTGCTAATCTTTTTCGAATAACGCAGACTGATGAAAAAATCAAAAAAGACAGTATTAGAGGTGATGCACAAGCATCCCAAGCTCATTTTATGATTGGTGGAAAAGTCAGACAAACAATTAAGGATATCGGAGGAACAACTCCGGAGAACTTATTACCCGAAGAACATATTAAAGAATTAAAACGTGCAAAGAAAAAAATCTCAAAAAATATAAAATAAAAGTTGTTAGAATTAATTCGTATGGATAAAACCGCTGAATATATAATAACCTAATTTTTTAAATATGGAACTAATAGATATCTTAGACGAAGAGGGAAACAAGACCGGAGAAATAAAAACAAAATCAGAAGTTCATCAGAAAGGGCTTTGGCATTTAACTGCTCACGTTTGGATTATTAATTCAAAAAATGAAGTTTTGTTACAGCATCGCTCGGAAACTAAAGAAAACAATCCTGATATGTGGGATATTTCTGTCGCCGGACATATATCAAGCGGGGAAAGCTCAAAAGAGAGTGCTCTTAGAGAAGTAAAAGAAGAAATTGGGGTTGATATAAATAATGAAGACTTAAAATTGATTGGTAAAACT
>CAYUWA010000002.1:0-6909 GCA_964448505.1 uncultured Gammaproteobacteria bacterium
CAAAAAGGCGGGTTAAAACCCCGCCCACCGAAAACCTAAGGTTTCCTGGGCAACGCAAATCGACCCAGGGTTAGTCGATCCTAAGGCGCAACCTGTGTAGTGCAGGTGCTAGCCGATGGATGAGCTGGTTAATATTCCAGCACTACTGTTGTTTTCCGATGGGGGGACGCGGTTCTAAAGTTTAAGCGTGCTATGATTTGTACGTTCGTGGTTTCAAGAAACGGTCTAGGTAAATCCGGGCCGATAGTTTCAAGGGATTGTGAGAAGATGAAGTCGCAAGATGGAATCAATTTAAGTGGCAGAGCCGACTAGAAAAACCTCTAGGGCTAAGGCAACAGTAATCGTACCGTAAACCGACACAGGTAGGTGAGGCGAGAAGCCTCAGATGTACGAGAGAACCTTCGCTAAGGAACTCGGCAAAACAGCGGCCGTAATTTCGAGATAAGGCCTGCCCTGCGCAAGCAGGGCCGCAGCTAAAGAGCTCAAGGGACTGTTTATCAAAAACATAGCTCTCTGCTAACTCGTAAGAGGATGTATAGAGGGTGATGCCTGGCCAGTGTCCGAACGTTAAGAGGAGAGGTTAGTCCTTCGGGATGAAGCTTTGAATCCAAGCGCGGATGAACGCCGGCGATAACTATAATCGTCCTAAGGTAGCGAAATTCCTTGTCGGGTAAGTTCCGACCTGCACGAATGGCTTAACCACTTGAGCACTGTCTCAACGAAGAACTCGGTGAAATTGCAATGTGAGTAAAGATGCTCACTAACCATAGTTGGACGAAAAGACCCCGTGAAGCTTTACTACAACTTGATATTGAATTAGGGATATATTTGTTCAGAATAGGTGGGAGCCTTCGGGCATCAGTGAGATACCACCCTTGTATATTCTTAATTCTCACCCTGAGATTCAGGGGACAGTGTCTGGTGGGTAGTTTGTCTGGGGCGGATGCCTCCCAAAAAGTAACGGAGGCGTTTACAAAGGTCAGCTATCCCGGAATGGAAACCCGGGAGATAGTGTAAAGGCACAAGCTGGCTTTACTGCGAGACCTACAAGTCAAGCAGTCGCGAAAGCGGAACTTAGTGATCCGACCATTCAATATAGGATGGTGGAAGCTCATCGGATAAAAGCTACTCCGGGGATAACAGGCTAGTCACGCCCAAGCGTCCACAGCGACGGCCTGGTTCGGCACCTCGATGTCGGCTCGTCGCATCCTGGGGGTGGAGAAGCTCCCAAGGGTTGGGCTGTTCGCCCATTAAAGCGGCACGCGAGCTGGGTTCAGACCGTCGTAAGACAGGTCGGTCTCCTATCCACTGTGGTCGTGGAAACTTGAAGAGGCCCTTCCTTAGTACGAGAGGACCGGGAAGGACGAAGCTCTAGTGTACCAGCTGTTCTATCAAGGGCACTGCTGGGTAGCTACCTTCGGTTAAGATAAGCGCTGAAAGCATCTAAGCGCGAAGCTGTCCTCAAGATTAGGTTTCATAGACTGGTTAGAGAATATAACCTTGATAGGCTGTACGTGTAAGTCCAGTAATGGATTGAGCGGAGCAGTACTAATATGTCGTTTGATTTTCCCACACTTTTATTTTTAAAGAAAATTCAGATTCTTTACATTCTAACAAAATAAGTTATTACAGTGGTCTCTGGCCCGCCTACGCACTTTGTGCTTCGGCGGACAAGAAAGACGCCATTGTTCTGGTGGTTTTAGCGAAGGGGTCACACCTGATCCCATCTCGAACTCAGAAGTTAAGCCCTTCTGCGCCAATGATACTTGGGCCTGAGCCCTGGGAAAGTAGGCCACCGCCAGAACAATGGTGTTTTTTTGTTGGAGAAATTTTAGAACAGTTTTTTCTTGCTTTTTTAGATATTTTATGATAAAAAGATAAGTTCTCAATGAAGAGAACTATGAGGCGAGACAACGTCTTGAATAGCTTAG
This sequence comes from uncultured Gammaproteobacteria bacterium, assembly GCA_964448505.1. GTDB lineage: Bacteria > Patescibacteriota > Patescibacteriia > Patescibacteriales > UBA12465 > UBA12465. The sequence goes on from CAYUWA010000002.1 coordinate 1,932, forward strand.
GTGCATACAGAACCGTTTGTCAGGTAGCGTTTACTTGGCTATAGTTCCTTCTAAAACTTAATATCATGAAGGGAATAATTGTAAGTATTTATAGCTGGATTATTCTGGCAGAAGTAACGACGACGATGAAAATTTTAATTGGAGTCGCTTCGTTGTTGGTTATTCTATCCGCTTGTTTTTTTATCAGGCGAAGTATCAATCGATCTACTTGGCGGTTAGTAAAAGTTTTAGGTCGGTCGCCTGATAGTGTCATTGAAGACCTACCGAATTTTGAGAGAAAAGTAATCAAGTTGGAAGATTACGAGCGAGACCCTATTGCTGAACATCGCTTTATTAGTCCCGTTGATACAAAACTAAGAATTAAGGAAACACAAGGCGATAACCTTAATGTATGTATTTATGCAACTAGCTACCCTCACCTTTTTAATAAACGGCAAATTGAGGAGATTAATGAGAAAATTTTAGAGATCGTTTCTATTAAATGGTCGAGCCATTTGCTAATCGTAAAGAAATCACCCGCGGCTGATTTCTTTGATTTTAATCTTGAGTTAAAAGGCATAATATTTTCGCAATTACATAAAACATATGCTAGCCGGTTTTTTCCTCAACGGATCAAAATTGTAAAAGTAAAAGATTCGAATATTGAGTTACTATTTCAAGACGGTTGCTGTAATAGTATTGGTGATTTTGGAGATCTGTTACTTGAATGTGAATCAATTTCTGATGCCACACTTACTATCTCAAAAGACAACCTCAATCTATTCCGGAGACCAAACCTAAATTGGCAGAAGTTAAAGCAAGATGTTTTAACTGTAGCAAACAATTATTTCCCGGCTGGCGTTGACTGGGAAGGTGAATGGCCCGAGGATGAGACAGCCAACGAAGTTGATGAAAACCAATAATGCGTTTTGAAAGGAGCTTTTTCTAGGGCTCCTTTTATATTTGTTTATTTAAAACAATTTTGATAAGATAATTTATATGAATAAAGCTTTTATTTTGGACTAATCCTATGCCACTTATCAAATCAATCTCCGGTATCCGCGGAACTATCGGCGGCGAGTCGGGAAACAATTTAACGCCAATTGAAATTGCTAAATTTAGCGCCGCCTACGGCTCTTTTATAATAAATAGAAACAAAGACTTAAATCCCAAAATAGTTATCGGCCGCGATGCCCGTATTTCCGGAGAAATGGTTAAAAATTTGGTCGTTGGAACATTATTAAGCCAGGGGATAGACGTTGTTGATTTAGAACTTGCCTCAACCCCGACTGTTGAAATAGCCGTTGTTTCTCAAGGAGCGCAGGGCGGAATAATAATTACCGCTTCCCATAATCCACAAGGCTGGAACGCGCTCAAACTATTAAATGAGCTAGGAGAATTCTTGTCGGCTGACGAGGGTGAAGAAATTTTGAAACTAGCTGAATTGGGGAATTTTCATTATGTGTCGGAAGACAAGTTGGGTTACTATATTGTAAACACTTATTTATCATGGGAGCACGTTAATAAAGTTATAGAACTGCCTCTAGTTGAAAAAGAATTAATAGAAAAAAGAAACTTTAAAATTGTTATTGACGGTATTAATTCAATTGGCGGTAAAAATATTCCGCATCTTTTAGAATCTTTAGGGGCAAATAATAATATTTTAATAAATTGTTCGTCGGACGGAAAATTTGCTCATAAACCGGAACCACTCGCAGAAAATTTAGGAGAAATAATGGAGCGCGTAAGAAGCGAAAAAGCCGATTTGGGAATTGTTGTTGACCCGGACGTTGATCGCTTGGCCATAATTGATGAAAATGGAGAAATGTTTGGCGAAGAATATACGCTCGTTGCTATCTCGGATTATATCTTAGAAAATTTTGAAGTTATAGATAAAATTTATCCCGGACACTATAAAAAAAATACCGTTTCCAATCTCTCTTCCTCGCGCGCCCTAAAAGACATTACCGAAAAGAATAATGGATCGTATGAGGCGGCGGCGGTTGGTGAAGTTAATGTTGTTAAAAAGATGAAGGAGCTAAAATCAGCTATTGGCGGCGAAGGTAACGGCGGAGTAATTTTTTCGCCGCTTCATTACGGGCGAGACGCTTTTGTCGGCGTGGCTTTATTTTTAAGTCTATTAGTGAAATCGGGCAAAAAAGTTTCCGAACTTAAGAAAAGTTTGCCGGAATATTTTATGGTTAAGGACAAAATTGAATTAACGCCGAATATTGATGTTAAGAAAGTCTTAGTAAATATAAAAGATGCGTATAACTCGGAAAAAATTACCGATATTGACGGAGTAAAAATTGATTTTACAGATTCTTGGGTTCATCTGCGCGCCTCAAATACCGAGCCAATTATCAGAGTTTATGCCGAAGCTAAGACTTTGAAGGACGCCGACAAGTTAGTAAAAACAATCAAAGACAAAATTTTAGCTAATATTTAATAATAATATTTGTATTACGATAATTGCTTCAAACTCAAAAAAATGATAAAATAAAGAGGAAATTGACTATAATTTCTTCTTTTTTGAAAATAAATTTTCTGTTTTTCAGAAATAAACACACAAAAAATTATGACCCAAATTGTTATTTTAGCCGCCGGGAAAGGAACGCGAATGAATTCGGAACTGCCGAAAGTTCTAGTACCTTTAAATGGACGTCCAATGATTGATTATTTAATGGAATCAGTTATTGCTTCAGGCGTTGATAAACGTCCGGTTGTTGTTGTGTCGCCGGACAATAAACAAATAATTAGCCAGGCTCTTTCTAAATATAGTGTTGAGTATGCAATACAAGATAAAATATTAGGGACTGGACATGCTGTTTCTTGCGCCCGGACGTATATTAACCCAGAAGCGGAGAATGTTTTGGTTCTTTATGGGGATCACCCATTTTTAAAAAGCGATTCAATTTATAAATTTGCCAACTCTAAACAAGCGGCTGTCACAATTATGCCAGCCTTATTACCTAACTTTGAAGATTGGTATCATAATTTTTATCATTGGGGGCGTATCGTTAGGGGGGTGGATAATAATGTTGAAGCGATTGTTGAACTGAAGGATGCAACCGATGAGCAAAAATTAATTACTGAAGTAAACCCCGGGTTTATGTGTTTTAATAAAAAATGGTTGTTTGAAAATATTGATAAATTGCATGATAATAATAATGCCCATGAGTTTTATTTAACTGATATGGTAAAAATTGCTTTTGATGAGGGTTTGCTGGTTGAGACTATTAATATTGGAGCCAAGGAAGCAATGGGAATTAATAGTTTAGAAGAATTAAGTATCGCCGAGAAATTATTAAAACAAGTCTAGGTTAAGGGTTTTAAATATTTTTCAAAAAATTTATGTCAATTTTTCCTCGGTCGCTCTCCAGTATTTTAATAGTTGTGGTTTTTATTGTTCTGGCGATTTTAGCGTCGCTAGCATATAGTTCCGATTCCGACCCGTCAACCGAGCTAGAGGCTAATCCATATTATCAAAAGACACAATCATTTATTGGTAAGGCAATTATTGTTGCCAAAAACTTGAGTAATATTAATTCTACCAAGAATTCATCTATTACAAGCCGAGTCAGTACCGCTTTTATTGAAGATAATTTAGCCGATACTTTAGAGGAACCATCGGAATCTTCTTTCTCTGATCTATACTCAAAAACAAAAGACGATGTCCAAAATAAACTAAGCGCCGAAACAATAAGCGACCTAAAACCAAATTTGGAGAAGATTGTTTCGTTTGAAAAAACCGAGAGAGGATTAGAAATAATTTTAAGGATAAAAAACGAAGAAGAAAAGAAAATTGTTCTGCCGTTTAAGTTTTGATAAGCCGGAAGAGACAATATTCGTTTAAATTACCGCTTTTTACATAAAAATTGTAATCAGTGTCGCTAAGAAAACTTTAATTATAGTTTAACTGTTATTTAGAAATATTTTTCGGTTTCTGGCGGAGTGAAATGTTATAATAAAATTATTAATAAAAGTAGTAAGATATAAATTTATGGCCAAAGATAAAGAGAAGAAGATCGTTTCGGAGAAAAAAGATAGCCGAGAAAAAAGAAATGAAGCGGCGCTCGGAGCGATTACGCAAATTAAGAATAAGTTCGGCGAAGGAGCGATTATGAAATTCGGCGATGTTCAAAAAACTAATGTTGACGTAATTTCTACCGGTTGTTTATCACTAGATTTAGCTTTTGGAATCGGCGGTGTACCGCGCGGACGGGTTATTGAGATTTATGGACCGGAGTCGTCCGGCAAAACAACCCTGGCACAACATATCGTTGCTGAGGTTCAGAAAACCGGCGGGATAGCGGCCTTTGTTGACGCTGAACACGCCCTTGACCCGGAGTATGCTACTAAAATAGGCGTTAATATTAAAGAAATGTTGCTCTCCCAACCAGATAGCGGCGAACAGGCTCTAGAAATTGTTGAGACCCTAGTTCGTTCTAATGCTGTTGATGTAATTGTTATTGATAGTGTTGCGGCCCTTGTTCCTCAGAAAGAAATAGAAGGGGATATGGGTGACCAACATATGGGTCTACAAGCCAGGTTAATGAGCCAGGCCCTAAGAAAGTTGACGGCGATTGTCGGAAAAACCAGAACCGTTGTTATCTTTATTAATCAAATCAGAAATAAAATCGGCGTATTCTTTGGAAATCCGGAAACAACAACCGGCGGGAACGCTCTTAAATTTTATTCTTCCGTACGCGTTGAAATAAGAAGGGCGGCGCAGATTAAACAAGGCGAAAAAATTATCGGTAATCGGGTTAAGGTTAAAATAGTAAAAAACAAAGTTGCCGCCCCTTTCAAATCTTGCGAATTTGATATTATGTATAATGAAGGAATATCTTTGGCGGGTGATTTAGTTGATTTAGGAGCAGAGACCGGCGTTATTAAAAAAAGCGGCAATGCCTATGCTTTTGGAAATGTTAAGTTAGGCTTAGGTCGCGAAGCGGCTAAGAAATTCTTAAAGGACGATAAAAAATTAATGGCGGAG
>CAYUWA010000002.1:6919-18913 GCA_964448505.1 uncultured Gammaproteobacteria bacterium
TTTAGTTTCTCTAAAAGGAAAAGAAATAGAAGAGAATAAATAATTATTAAAATTAAGCGCCCCTGCGGGGCGCTTTTAGTATCTTTAGTATTATGGCTAAAACTAATGTTAAAAATTTCGTAATTTCCGTTGGCGGCTCGCTTATTGTAACTAGCGAGGGAGTTGATGTTGCCTTTTTAAGAAAATTTCGTATTTTTATCTTGGACCAGATTAAAAAAGGTAATCGCTTTTATTTAGTTGTCGGTGGAGGAACGACCGCAAGAAATTATGTTAGTGCGGCGCAAAGAACAACTAAAATCTCCGATAAAACTCGGGATTGGCTAGGAATAAGTGCGACGAGTCTTAATGCCCAACTTCTTAAAACGATTTTTGGTTCCTACGCCCATAGTCAAATTATTAATAATCCAACTCGGAAGATTACGACTGACTCTAAAATTATATTAGCTTCCGGTTATAAGCCTGGCTGGTCAACTGACCATTGCGCCGTCCTCTTAGCAAAGAGTTGTAATATTGATACGGTTATCAATTTGTCCAATATTGATTACGCATACGACAAGGATCCCGGTAAATTTTCCGATGCTAAAAAACTTGAAAATATTTCTTGGACGGAATTTCAGAAAATCGTCGGATTAAAATGGGTTCCCGGGCTTCACGCGCCTTTTGATCCGATTGCCTCCTTGGAATCGGCGAAAAATAAGATGAAAGTTCTTATTTTAAATGGTCATAATATTAAGAACCTGAATGATTGTTTGGCGGGAAGAAAATTTAGAGGAACAATTATTAAGTAGGTTTTGAGAATAAAATAATTGAGTTTTTTGGAATATTAGATTTTAAAAAATAACCCTAGTATACTTGGGTTATTTTTTTATATTTTATTTTAATTTTTTTATTTTGGTATTAATACTTTTAAATATCTCTTTAATCGCCGGTCGGCCGTCAATATTTATAATTTGATGGTATTTTTTAAAATAATCTAAAATCGGTTCGGTTTGCGCTTTGTATACTTTAAATCTTTCTTTGATTGTTTTAGCGTTGTCGTCAGAACGTCCGGAAACCTTAGAACGCAGAAGTATTCTATTTGAAGCTTCTGTCGCGCTTAAGTTTATATTTAAGACCGCACTTATCTTTTTGTTGTTTAGCTTAAAAAACTTTTCTAAAGACTTAGCCTGTTTTAAATTTCTTGGGTAGCCGTCAAAAATAAGCCCTGCTGCTCTCAAACTCCTAAGAGCGTTCTTTTCTACCATCTCAATAACCAAAGAATCAGGAACGAGTTTTCCCCGGTCTTGATATTTTTTTATTTTGGCCCCGAATTCTTTATTCTGGAGCTCTTCTCTTAAGATATGGCCGCTAGAAAGATGGGCTAATTTATATTTTTTAGCGAGAAGTTCGGCTTGAGTTCCTTTGCCAGCCCCCGGGGGCCCGAAGATTATAAAGTTAAGCATAAACAATATATAGAAATCTTAATAAATACCTGCTTATTATATACTAAATATTCAAAATTATCAAAAGGCTAAAAAAAGAAGGGACCTTGCAAGTGCAAGAGCCCTTCGGGGTTATTTTGTTAAGAATGCGGCGTGTTAATAAGCCGCTTTTCTTGCTCGCGGCGAATCTTCTCTTCATTCATCTTTCTTTGCATCTTAAACATATCAATACTGTTTGATAATGGGATAAAAGCAATTAGACAAATACACACTATTAGTATAATAACTACTATTAGTGCCAAGAAGTACAGCAATTCATGCACCTTGCTGTAAATAATAATTATAGAGTCTCTATTGACCTCTATTTCCGGTTTTCTTGAGGTGTCTAATTTCAGACAAGAGAAGACATATATTCCAAATGTTATTGGGTCCGGTTTATAAATCACAATCTCGCTGTTGTTATATGTCATTATTGCATCATTTTCAGACGCTTTCAGGGCTTCTTCAAATGGTCTTTCAATAACCATTCTGGGAAGATGTTCATTAAGAGAATAAAACTTTTGTGCCGGCATAATCCTGCCAGTAAAATTCTCTAAAGAGATCGTTTCCGTGGTGGTTTCTTTTTTGGCAAATCCCCACCATGCAATTGCTATTATCACTGCTAGCAGGGCAGCTATGTATAAGGAATTTCTGATTATTCCCAGTACAGATTCTCTTTCATTCATACTCTCTGGTTTTTAATTTTTTCAATTTCTTCTTCAATCGCCAGTCTGAATTCCCGGCTAGTTGCCATGCAGGCTTCGTTTGACAAAGCTTCAAGAAAAGCTTCATTATCTATACAGGCCATGTTAATCGCCTCTAAGATAAATTGTTTTTCTTCTTCAGCGGATTTTTCGCCTTCTAGTTGCGCAGTTATACACTGTGCGTAAAGTTTAGGTAAACTACGCAGATGTAGACTAACTCCTAAATATTTGATGAACATGCCACGCACGGCTTGTTTCATCTCAGTACTTAGGCCGCAGTCATTAATAGTTTCTCGGAAGCTTTTTAGTGAAGGATAATCATATACATTGTCCTTAATATAACAAATAATTTCACCCGTGATAATGGAGAAATCATCAATTGGAAATGATTTCATCAGATCAAGAGCCTTTTTGAGATTTGGCTCTTTAGTAAGATTTCTTGCGACTTTGTTCCAAGCGGAAGCCTTTTCTAGTTTTCTTATAAACACAAAGGCGATAATAATACCGGTAAGCGCCAGTATGGTAGAGCAGACCAACAATATAAACACAAAATCTATACTGTTGTTATTAAGTTTAACATTCTCAATCTGCGCGTTAACTTCTAGCGCAAAGAGAAAGAGGGCAATAAAGAAAATTTTTTTCATCAATATTAGTTTTTAGATTTTAGAAATTTTCGAGTAAGGTAATAATAACAAGTCGTCAGCAGTATACCCGCCACAATATCAATAACATAATGCTGTTTAACAAAAACAACAGAAGCCATAATGAGTGCTCCCCAAAATACAAATATAAATCTTTTTATTCCGTTTACTCCCAAACTTGGAGCAATTAGAAATGAAAAGAAAATAAATGAGACATGGAGGCTCGGTAGACAATTCTGCGGATTATCTAAGCTTAATAAAAGCTTATTGATCGCGCATAAGGAGTTATAATCATACGTTCTTGGATATTCAGTGGGGTAAACCATGAATATCAAGGCGTGTATTATTATTAGCCCTGTAAGAAGAGCGGTATATCGTTTAGCATTCTTTGTAATTGATAGACAAAAAAGAATGTTATACAAAACCCAAGAAACGTATAATATCATCCACCAATTAGAGAAGACAATTTCTTTCTCGCAAGGCAGGAGCGGTAGGGTGTGCATCTGGAAAATACTTATATTATTTGTAGAAAAATAAATAATTCCCCAAATAATTCCCCAAAAAGCTATTTCTTTCAGTTTCATCAATATTTTATTAAGGTTATTTTTTAGGTTAAATACAAAAACCACCTAAAACCGAAAAAGGGGAGTTTAGACGAATTTTGTAATTAACCCATTCGCTATTATTAACCAATAATTAGCGAAAAACCTTGTTTGTCAAAGATCTTGGTTAACTGAATAATATATCATAATATCAAACTTCAGTCAAGGCTGGTTAGAGAGAATAATATTTTTAAATATTAGCCAAAAAATATTTTAATTAGAAGATTTTATTTCTCTTTCAGCCGTTCCCATTTTGGGAACAACTGAAGCTAGAATCATCTGATTGTAAAAAATATGAAACCAATTACACTAATAGAGAAGCTAGAATACACATACAAAAACAGACTTGAAACTATCAAGCCTTTTTTGACTATTTTTTATTGAAGTTATAATGAGTCGATGTGCCCCCACCAGGGGTCGAACCTGGAAACCTTCTCCTTAAGAGGGAGCTGCTCTGCCAATTGAGCTATAGGGGCGTGAATTATATTATTACTAATTTATATATTTGTTCAATCCAAGTCATTATCCGATGTCTCAGATTTTCTGTTCCTTTGCCACATATCTGAATTCTGATTATACCATGTTGTAAAATATTTTTGCGATGTCCTGTCCCCGGAGTTTTAACAAAACTTTTGCCAAAATTTTGCAAGGGAATGCTAGTTAATTTAGACCAATATTTTTTTATTTCTAGATCATTGTCTTTTTCATGAATGTGCAAATGAATCTTTATTCGCTCATTATCAATATCTAAAAAATGTTTGAACCATTTAATCATAAACAATATTACTCTTTCGTCAGAATTAGTAATAGCTAGACCGCTAGTTTTACAACCTTCTGCCCAATATAGCATGCAACCGGCTACAAAGAAACTAAAGTCATCAATAGTTTTAACATTAATTTCTTTTTTAGCCGACTCCTTTACTTCAGCAATTTCCGCCTCTCGTATTTCGTGTAATCGTTTAGAGCCTAACTTTAAAATTTCCGTTTTGTTTGTTAATAACCTGCTATATTGTAAAAGCGATAATTTAATATCCTTACACCATAAACTGATATTGCTTTTGGGTGTATTGCATTGTTTTGAAATATTGCCATAACTAAAACCTTTCTTTCTCAGAGACCTTACTTTCTCATATAAAACTTTATTTTTCGGTCTCCGAACCATATGTTTATGTTATATAACAATTGTACTAAAATTTTAAAGACCTGTAAACGGTGGCGGGGGCGGGGCTCGAACCCGCGACCTTAGCGTTATGAGTGCTACGCTCTAACCAGCTGAGCTACCCAGCCAAATTCTTCCTCTGTGCGCCCGGCAGGATTTGAACCCACAACCCCTTGGTCCGAAGCCAAGTGCTCTATCCAGTTGAGCTACGAGCGCAAATAACACGCCCTCACCAAGGAAGTGTCTATTTTAATTATCTACGGTTTTTATCTGTTTCCTTTTAGAGCCTGCTTTAGGTTGTAGCCGGTTTTGAATTTGGCTACTTTTACTTCCGGGATGGTAATTCTTTCATTCGGTTTTTGCGGGTTAACTCCGCCGCGAGCATAACGAACACGAGCTAAAAACGTGCCGAAACCGGCAATCGTTAATTCGCGATCATTTTTTAACTCGGAAATGACGGTGTCGGTAAAAACATCAATCATTTTTTCGGCCTGTTTTTTGTTCAGACCTTCGACATCATGATAAATTTTGTCGATGAGTTGTGCCTTGTTCATATAATTATTATATTTAAGCTTATATTAAGCTAAATTGAATAAATAATCAAGACCCCTGTGACTTAGCGAGCGTATTCGGTTACTCGCATTTCTCTAATTACATTAACTTTAATCTCCCCTGGGTATTTTAGCTCATTTTCTATCTTTTTTGCAATATCTCTAGCCAAATTATGTGCTTTCAAATCATCAATCGCTTCCGGTTGAACAAAGACGCGAACCTCACGTCCGGCTTGAATTGCGTATACTTTTTCAATTCCCTCAAAAGTCAAAGCAATCTTTTCTAACTCTTCAAGTCGTTGAACATAGTTTTCGTAGTTATCACTTCTCGCTCCCGGACGAGCCGAGGAAATAGCGTCGGCAACTTTAACGATAACAGCGATAAGAGAAGCTGGTTTATCATCATGATGTGTTTCAATCGGAGCAATAAGTTCTGCCGGTAGATTAAATTTCTTAGCGATATCACGTCCGATATCAGTATGGTTTCCTTGAACTTCATGGTCAACCGCTTTTCCGATATCGTGAAGCAAACCGCCTTTCTTAGCGAGAGTAACATCGGCGCCAAGCTCGGCGGCAAGCATTGCTGATAAATGAGCGACTTCAATTGAATGGCGCAAAATATTTTGTCCGTAACTTGTTCTATATTTTAAGCGACCGATAATTTGGATAAGCTTTGGATCAAAGCCGGTAATACCAACTTCATACATCGCTTCTTCACCGGCTTTTTTAATATCAAGAGCAATATCTTTCTTGGCATTTTCAACCGCGTCCTCAATTTTAGTCGGGTGAATTCGACCATCTTTAATTAAATAATCTAAAGTTTTTTTCGCGATATGGCGGCGAATTAAAGAGAAGCCGGAAACGGTAATCGCGTTTGGAGTATCGTCAACGATAATTTCTACGCCGGTCATATTCTCAATCGCTTTAATATTTCTGCCTTCGCGTCCGATAATCCTTCCTTTCATTTCGTCGTTAGGAAGATCAACGGTTGTTGTTGTAAGTTCAACGGTATAATTAGAAACCATTCTCTGCATCGCTAAAGCTAAAATATCCTTAGCCTTATCAGAAATTACTTCTTCCGCTTCATTTTCAAGCTTATTAATCCGAACAACTAAGTCTTCGGCGCATTTTTCTTCCTCCGCTTTTAAGAGAATCGCTTTGGCGTCCTCTCTTTTTAGGCCGGAAATTTCTTCTAATTTAGTTGACTGCTCTTCTTTAATTGTCTTAATTTTCTCTTTTATTTCTTGAACCTCATTTACCTTATCATATAACTTCTGTTGCTTCTCTTGTAAATCTAAAAGTTTTTGGGAAAAAGAACTTTCTCGTTGTTCTAGTCTTTTTTGAAGTTGATGAATTTCGTTTCGTCTAGTCGCTTCTTCTTTCTTTGATTCTTCAATAATACCCAAGGCTTTGTCCTGAGCTTTTAGTAAGATATCTTTCTCTTTAGTTCTTGCTTCGCTTACGAGCTTTTCCGCTTTTTCGGCGGCATTGCTGATTTTACTGCCGGCTGATTTTTTGTAGTAAACATAGCCAATAAAAAAACCACTTACAGCAAGAACAACAAACAAAACATAATTTATAAAATCCATATAAGCTTGTCTGTTTTAGAGGAAAAGTGGTCCGCTACATTTGATATTTAGTTGTGAAAAATAAGAAGCAATACTTTAAAAAGTATGATTTTAGAAGATATTTAAGCTATTTTTTTGAATTTTTTTAGCTAATTTAAGATTAAAATTCAGATTAAACATAGAAACAGAATCTTTTAAAATTATTTTTGCTCGGACAGGATTCAGAACATCTCATTTTCCCCACTATTTCCAAAAACAGAATTAATAATTAATTTATTATTTATGGTTTTACTTTAGCATGTCTTTCCCGGCTTGTAAAGTTCCAGAATTTCTGTCGCTTGACGTAAAGCAAGATATATGAGACAATAACTTGAATATTTTAAGCAATAAAGTATTCCCTAAAGGTTTTGCCGGGCAGAGCAAAACACAGTATTTTAAAATTTTTAATAATGGAAACTAATGAAATGTGTGCGGCTCTGGGCAGAGCGCATGAGTTTTTTTTAGCCCTAAAAAAAGCCGGTCTTAACGATGAGATAATCAAGGAAGTGATTAACTCAAAAGACAATGAGAAAGCCAAAAAAATGTTGGCGGCAATATCAGCAGAACCCGTTAAGAAAGACAGTACAAAAAATGTCCAAAATGAAGCGTTAATTTTAAGTTACGTTTTTTCATTTACCGTTATCCCTGCCAATACTGAAAAATTTGTTGCCAAGGACAACTTCATCGTTGATACCAGCAATAATGCTAAAGTCAAGATATCGTATCTTGGAGACAACTTTAATGAATGGTTCCTAAAAAAAGCCGAAGAACCTTTTCCGGGCAGTACCATCTATGGACGCGAATTAAATAAGAATTCAGTCAACAGCCCTGTCTTGGCGGAACTTGGCGGACACGAGAAAGCCGAAACTACGCTTACGGAACTTTACACCGCAATGAAGGTCCAACCCAACGGCGAAAAAGGTGCCCTGCTCAATAATGGTTTCGCGAATATTTTTTATGTTCGTGATATCAATAATATCCTGCGTGCCGTGTACGTGCTCTGGGATGGCGATGGCTGGATTGTCGGTGCGTGTTCGGTCGAGGGTCCGGATGCTTGGGATGCGGGCTTCCTCGTCTTTTCCCGCAATTCTTAAAATCTTAGGCGCATGGGCTTTTGTCCCTTGTGCTCCTAGATACTTAGACCCTTTGACTTTTTCTTTTTTCTATTTGAAAATTGAGAAAGTCTGAGGGCCTTTTTATTTCTAAAAATATGACGATTCTTTAAATATTCATTATTTTAACATTGACTTAGCGCTAAAAATAAAGTAATGTTAAAGACATGAATATAACAGAACTAGCGAGAATATTAAGAATCAACCCCCAAGAACTCCGCGATTTATTACCGGAGATGGGTTTTGCTATCGGTCAGAAAGCAATTAAGGTTGATAATAATACTGCCAAAAAAATTATTAAAGATTGGCCTTTTTTACGCCGAGAATGGGAAAAAAAGAAGATGGCGGCGGCCATAAAGAAACAGGACGAAGTTCTGCCAAAAGAAGTAAAGACTATTTTTGTTCCCCAAACCCTAGCCGTTCGCGCTTATGCCGAATTAGCCGGGATTCCGGTTAATCGCGTTTTAGCCGAACTGATGAAAAATGGCGTTTTTACCTCTATAAACGAAAAAATTGATTTTGACACCGCGTTAATTATTGGCGAAAATTTGAATCTAAATGTTCAATTAGCGGAAGCTAAGATAGAAGATAACGAGAAAGAAGAGAAAAAATTAGAAACAATTTTAGCCGGAGAGAACAAGGCTGATTTATTGGAACGTCCTCCAGTCGTTGTCGTTATGGGGCACGTTGATCACGGAAAAACAAAACTATTAGACTCAATTAGAGAAACCGATGTCGTTGCCGGAGAAGCAGGCGGAATTACCCAACATATCGGTGCCTACCAAATTACTCGCAAGGAGCAAGTAATTACTTTTATAGATACTCCCGGCCACGAAGCCTTTACCGCGATGCGCAGTCGTGGCGCTAAAGTTGCCGATATCGCGATTTTGGTTGTTGCCGCCGATGATGGAGTTAAACCACAGACAATTGAAGCCTTTAAAATTATTGAAGCCGCTAAAATTCCATATTTGGTTGCCATTAATAAAATTGATAAACCGACTGCCGACGTTAATAAAACTAAACAAGAACTTTCAACGATGTTAAATATAACGCCGGAAGACTGGGGCGGAAAGATTATCTGTTCGCCTATTTCCGCTAAAGACGGAACAGGGATTGAAGATTTATTAGATATGGTTCTACTTGTTGCCGAAACCGAAGCCAAGAGCTTAAAAGCTAATCCCGATGCCGATGCCGCCGGAACAGTTATTGAATCTAACGTTGATAAAACCGCCGGGCCGCTCGCGACAATTTTAGTTCAAAACGGAACCCTAAGAATCGGCGACCAGCTTTGTTTTAACGAGGTAATCTACGGTAAAGTAAAATCACTAAAAAATTATAAAGGAGATGAAATATTAGAAGCCGGACCCTCAACCCCAGCGAAAATTTTAGGTTTAAAAATTTCTCCAGCCGTCGGTGATATTTTAAATGTCGGTGAAGGAGAAAAAGTAAAAATCAAGAAAATTAAAACTTCTTCTAATGCTGCTGATGTTGTTGCTTCTAAATCCGATGATAGCGTTGACGATAAAATCCCGAAAGTAAATCTAGTTATTAAAACCGACTTTTTAGGTTCGGCGGAGGCGATTGAAGAGTCATTATTAAAGCTAAACGGCGAAAAAGTAAAAGTCAGAATTATTTCTAAAGGACTTGGTTATATAACCGAAGGCGATGTAAAACGCGCGGAAGATTCCGGCGCTAAAATATTAGGCTTTAATGTTAAGATGTCTCCGACCGTTGAAACTTTAGTCAGAGAAAAACAAATTATAATAAAAACCTTCTCTATTATCTACGACTTGATTAAATTTGTTAAAGACGAAATGCAACTTTTGGTAAAACCGGAAATTAACCGAATTGATTTAGGACGTCTAAAAGTCTTAGCGATTTTTAGAACGGAAAATAACGCCCAAATTGTCGGTGGTAAAGTTTTAGATGGCGTAATTCAAAACAATGCTTTGATTGAAGTCCATCGCGACGGAAACTTTATGGTTGACGGAAAATTGACTAGACTGCAATCCGGAAAACAAGATGTAAACGAGGTTGAAAAAGATATAGAAGCCGGTCTTAAATACGAAGGAAAGCCGGTTATAGAAGTCGGCGATATTTTGGTTGTTTATAAAGAAGAAAGAGTAATTGATAAAATATAAGTATGGCTAACTCCAACCGAATTAACGAACTTATTTTAGAAGAACTGGCTAAGGCGGTAAACCGTGAAATTATGATTGAAGATGCCTTGGTAACTATTACTTATGTTGAATGTTCTCCGGACTTAAAACAGGCAAAAATCGGTTTTTCCGTCTTGCCCGATAAGTTAGCCGGAACAACGATGAAGAAATTAGTTAGCTCTACAAGCCAGCTCGTCGGAATTATCAGATCAAGAATAAAGATAAGAAGACTCCCGCGCTTTATTTGGGAATTTGATTCAACCGAGAGAGAGGCGAGTAAAATTGAAGACCTAATCGCTAAGGCTAACGAGGACTATAAAAACGCGTAATTAAATCAATTTGACAGAATACAAAAAGCCCAGCAGTACTGGACTTTTTTGTTATTTAAGGCTAGAATAATCAGTTATGAATTTGAATGAAAAACTACAATTAGCCTATCGTAAATTGGCGGATTCTAAGAGAGTTTTGTTAATTGCGCACACCTCCCCAGACTCAGACGCGATGTCTTCTCTGGGCGCTTTTTTAGAAATTACCAGAGGTTTAAAAATAGAAGCATATACTTATGCCGGAAAGAAATCGGAAGGGGCTTTTAATTTTATTCCCAATGACGAATTAGTTAGCAGTATTCCGCCCGACGATTTAAAAGATTTTGACTCCATATTTATTTTAGACTGTGGTTCAATTTCTCGGACCGGTCTAGAAGATAGATTAACTAGCCTTTTAATGTTAAAAGAGAGTGGTGTTATTTCCGAGCGGCCCTATATTGTTGAAATAGATCATCACGAGCCGCAAGACGAATACGCTGATTTAGAAATAAGATTACCGAGCAAGGCCTCAACTACAGAAATAATCTATTTATTATTAAAAGAGAATAATATAGAAATAACAAAAACTTTGGCGACTTGTATTTTAATCGGTTTAATAACCGACACGGGGCATTTCTTGCACGCCAATTCTTCCAAAGAAGCTTTAGCCGTTTCTTCGGAAATGCTTCTTTGCGGCGCGTCGCTACCAAAAATTATTAACCAAACTTTTAATAATAAAAGTTTCGCCGCCTTAAAAATTTGGGGGAGGGCACTTGAAAATATTAAATATAATTCAGATACCGGGTTTGCCTCTTCCGCTTTGAGTAGGAGCGAAATAGATAATTTATTAAGTCCGGCGGAAAGAGAATTAAGCGTTGAACTTTTTGGCGATATCGTTTCTTTTATGAGTTATTTATCCGGAGTTCATGTCGCTCTATTACTGCGCGAGGAAGAGGGAAGAGTAAAAGGAAGTTTGCGGACTAATTATGATGATGTTGATGTTGCAAAAATTGCTAAGCAATTCGGCGGCGGCGGACATAAGCGCGCGGCCGGCTTTTCGGTTGACGGGAAATTAAAGGAAACGGAAAACGGTTGGAAGATAATAAAGTGAAGGCGTTGACATAATTTAAAAATTATGATATATTATTAAGTTAAACAAATATCGAACATTAAAAAAAAGAAGTCATGGAGAAAAAATCAAATGGCCAAAAAAAAGTCGAAAAAGCGATCTTGAATCATTTTAAAAGTAAGAATGAAAATGATAAAAAAGCGAAAGATGCTGAAGATTTTAGAAGCGGCGCGATGGCATTAAATGACAGACTGGCCGCAGATCAAAAAGCTTATGACGATTGGCGATGGCGAGAGTCTATGAAATCATAAATTCAAGAAGTAGCCAATTAAAAAGGCGCCCGTACTAGTATGGGCGCCTTTTTTCTGCTTATGTCAATTTGATAGGCAATTCATTTTTTGTATAATATCATAAAAAACTAAATTGCTTTCTGATTCTTTTTTCGCCATTCTTTTATTTTCTTATGATCCCCGGACAATAATATTTTTGGTACGGCGTACTTCTTTTTATCGGCAATAAATATTTCCGGACGAGTATATTGCGGATATTCGCCGAGCCCTTCTTCGGAGTGCGATTCTTCAATAATACTTTCCTTATTTCCGAGTGAGCCAGGAATTAAACGAAC
>CAYUWA010000002.1:18923-29851 GCA_964448505.1 uncultured Gammaproteobacteria bacterium
AATGGAATCAATAATCGTCATCGCCGCTAGTTCGCCGCCGGTTAAAACATAGTCGCCAACGGAGATTTCTTCATCAACAAAATTCTTAAGGCGCGCATCAACCCCTTCATATCGTCCGCAAACAAAAAGTATCTCTTCAAGTTTAGAATATCTTTGCGCTAATTTCTGATTCCATTTTTTCCCCGATGCGGATAATAAAATAATCTTTTTTTTAATTGGTTTAATCTTCTTGTTAATTTTTTTAATATCTTTTAATGCCTTATAAAGCGGTTCTATTTTCATAAGCATTCCGGCTCCACCGCCATACGGCGTATCATCAACCGTTCGGTGATTATCTCTTGTCCAGTCACGAAGATTATGAATTTTAAAACTTATAAGCTTATTTTTTTGTGCCCGCCCCAAAATACTCTCGTTAAAATAAGAGTCAAAGATATTTGGGAAAATCGTTAATAATTGAAATTTCATATACGCTCATTATAACAAAAAAGCCGAGTTTTGACACGCGGCTTTTTTGATATTTTAGTTTGTTTTCGTTTAGATTTTTAAATCATCAATCGCAGAAGTATCTATATCATCGCGATTTTCTCTTCTTTCGCTTGGACGATGATTACCACCCTCTGGATCATAGATCTTTAGGTTAACGCGGGAGTTATTCTTAGCACCGATAATTTTTAATAAGGTGCGGATAGCTTGCGCAGTTTGACCCTTACGGCCAATAACATAACCCATGTCGGCTGGATTGATTTTTAGAGTAAGTAATACCCCTCTTTCATCAATCGTTCTGTCTACGACCACATCATTTGGATTACCAACGATGCTTCTGACAACATCTTCTAAAAACTGTTTGTCTTGTTCTACCATAGTTTTGGTTCGTCTTTCAGGTTTTAAGTGCTCTAGGCGTTAAGACCGAAAGAATTGTTATTAAATAACTGCTGTAGTAGCAGGTTTATGTTAAAATTATAACACAAATTCTAAATTTGTCAAGTTCCTAAGCGTTCTCAACAGGGGCTTCTTCAGTGGTTTCAGCCTTAACTTCTTCTACAGTTTCAGCTGCTGTCTCTGCTTGAACTTCTTCTTTTACCTCTTCTATAACTGGAGCGTTCTTGGCGGCTTCTGCGACCGCTTTTTTGTCATTCTTGGCCTTAATTTGAGAAACCCGCTTTTCACTTTGCTTTCCCGGTTTTGAAGCGGTAACTTTCGCGCCATCAATAATATTCTTGGCAACCAATAAATTATTAACGGTAGCGGTCATTTGCGCTCCTTGTGACAACCAATATTTAACCCTATCTCCTTTAACTGCTAATTCCTTGGAATGAGGGTTATAAGAACCTAGGATTTCTAATGAATTACCATATGGATCACGGCTTTTTTCCGAGATTATCAGGCGAAACATTTTTTTATTCTTTTTTCCTACTTGGGACAATTTAATTGCTAGCATAGTTTTATTTTACTTGTATTATTTTCATTTGGAAATATTAACTTAATATTAGTAGAAAGTCAATATTGCCTTTTATTAACGTCTATCTCCGAATCCGCCCGGTCTTCTGGCTCCCGACCCGCCGCTTGAACCAAATCTGCTTGGACGACTTGGGCCTGAACCAAAACTACTTCCGTTTGATTTACCTTTTTCGTCCTTCCAGAGGAATAAATTATCGTCTATTCCTTTTAAGGTTAAATTAATACGTCCTTGGTCGTCAATTTCTTTAATCCTTACAGTAACCTCATCGCCGATATTTAAAATATCGCTAGGTTTTTCTACACGGTAAGGAGCAAGCTCGCTAACATGAGCCATGCCGTCTTGATTAGCATTTAAAGAAATGAAAGCGCCGAAATCTAATATTCTAACAACCTTTCCTTTAATAATTTCACCGGCTTCAAAGACATGAACAATTTCTTTAACTTGTCTGACTGCCTCGTTAACCTTATCAACTTCTGTTCCGCAAATCATAACTAAACCGCTATCTTCAATATCAATACTAACTCCAGTTTCATCAATAATACGGTTAATAATTTTTCCGCCGGGACCAATAATTGCTCCGATTTTTTCTGGATCAACGCTAAAGCTAATAATTCTTGGCGCATATTTTGATAATTCAGCGCGCGGAGTAGGAATAGCTTTTTTAATAACTTCTAAAATTTTATTAAGAGCTTCTCGTCCTTGAGTAAAAGTTTTGGTAATAATTTCCGAAGTTAGGCCGTCAGTTTTTGTATCAAGTTGAATAGCGGTTAAGCCGGAATCAGTTCCGGTAATTTTAAAGTCCATACCGCCGTCTCCGTCTTCTAAATCTTGGATATCAGTTAGGACTTCCCATTTGCTCATATCATGG
Source organism: uncultured Gammaproteobacteria bacterium (assembly GCA_964448505.1). Classification (GTDB taxonomy): domain Bacteria; phylum Patescibacteriota; class Patescibacteriia; order Patescibacteriales; family UBA12465; genus UBA12465. The sequence goes on from CAYUWA010000002.1 coordinate 21,251, forward strand.
TTTGAGGCAAGCCCCATCGCGATTCCGACCACCGGTTTTTTAATCGGTACACCGGCGTCCATTAAAGCTAGGGTTGAAGCGCAAGTTGAAGCCATAGACGATGAACCGTTTGAACCAAGTGTTTCACTTACTAAACGAATAGTGTAAGGAAACTCTTCTTTAGCCGGAATCATTGGCATTAAAGCTTTTTCAGCGAGTGCGCCGTGACCGATTTCTCGACGGCCGGTTCCTCTAAGCGGGGAAGCCTCGCCAACTGAGTATGGAGGAAAATTATAATGATGCATGTATCTTTTTTTGCTTTGTCCGTCTAGACCTTCAAGAGATTGCTCCATCCCCGGAGCGCCTAAAGTTAAAATAGACATAACCTGAGTTTCGCCGCGTGAGAAAAGGGAAGTTCCGTGGTCGCGTGGTAAAATTGCGACTTCCGCTTCAAGATTTCTAATCTCGTTTAGGGCCCGTCCGTCAACTCGTTTTTTATCTTCAACGATTGAACGGGTAACTTCTTCATCAATCATCTTTTCTACCAATTTCTTAGCAATATAATTTCTTTTTTCGCCGCTTAGTCCTTTCTCTGATAAGTAGAAATCAAGCTGGTCTTTAATCGCGTAAACCGCCGCCTTTCTTTCGCTCTTGGTATAGTATATTTTATCAAAAAGAATTTTTTTAATATTATCATTAAGCCAAGCTTCTCCGATTTTTAACAGTTCAAGATTTTCATTTTCTGAATTTAGTTCTTCTTCGGTTTTTGGTCGGGCGATTTTTACCGGCTTTTCTTTTGGAGCAACTTGCGCCTTCATTTCGTTAATAAGTTCAATCGCTCCTTGCATTTTTTCTTGCCCGGCTAAAATTGCTTTTAAGACAATATCTTCTGAGATATCATTAGCGCCCGCTTCAATCATAATTGTCTTCTTGGCAGTTCCGGCAACGATTAAATCAAGGGAGCTCTTAGCCTGTTCCTCGTTAGTCGGATTAAAGACAAATTCATTATCAACTAAACCAACGCGAATTCCTCCGATAGGACCGTTCCAAGCAATTCCAGAAATTGCTAGGGCGGCAGAAGCGGCAATTAGCGCGACAATATCATGATCATTTTCTTGGTCAACCGCTAAAACGGTCGTGATAACTTGAATATCGCGGTTGTCTCCGGGTACAAATAATGGACGAATAGATCTATCTATCATTCTTCCGGTTAATATTGATTGGTCGGTCGGACGACCCTCGCGTTTAACCCAACGGGAGCCCTTGATAATTCCGGCGGCGTATAATTTCTCTTCAAATTCAACCATAAGAGGGAAGAAATCAATTCCCGCCCTTTCGTTAGAAGATTGAACAACCGTTGCTTGTACGACGGTTTCTCCATATTGAACCCAAACGGCCGCATCGGCGGCTTTGGCAACTTTGCCGGTTGAAATTTTAAGAGGACGGCCAAGCCACTCTTTAGTAAAAACTTTTTCCATAATTTTGTTGAGCTTTGGCCGATAAATTACAGAACTGTATTTCTATACAGTGCTATCTATTTAACGGTCAAAACTATTTTTAATTTATTTTTTAATTATTTGTTTTTTATTAAATATCAAGAATCTTTTATCGCCGCCTAAATCGGTAAAGTCATCAGCCTCTTCAACTAGACGCGAGGAACAGGTTTTTCTAAAGGCCATTACTTCAACTAGACAGCCTTTATTATTCTGTAAATAAGAAACTAGCGGTAAATAATCTCCGTCGCCGGAAACAACAACGATTACGTCAAGCTTGTCCGCAAGTTTAATCGCATCAATCGCTATTCCAACATCCCAATCGGCCTTTTTCGCGCCGCCGATAAAGATTTGCAAATCTTTCATCTTTACTTCAAACCCTTGCTGGGCCAAAGCTTCTACAAAAGGGGCTTCATCTTGATTTTCGGTCCGGATAGCATAAGCAGTGGCCCGGATAAGTTTCCGACCAGCCACTGCTTTTGCTAAAATCTCTTTGAAGTTAACCTTTTTGTTGTATAAATTTTTAGCCGAATGATACATGTTCGAAACATCTACTAATATACCTACTCGTTGCTCCTGGTGTTTTATCATATTGGCTATTCTTTTTCAAACTTAATTATTCATTGCTGATTTCTTCTTCTTTGATTTCTTCTTCTTCAGTATTAATATACTTCTTTTCTTTCTTTTTTTCTTCTTCCTCTTCTTCTTCAAGCTTTTGGGCAATCTTTAATTTAAGCTTAATGGCTAATTCCTTAAATTGCTCGGCACTTTCTTTTTGTAAATATTTTAATAATTTTCTTCTTTCCCCGACTTTCTTTAAAAGTCCGCGACGGGAAGAAAAATCATGCTTGTGTTTTTTTAAATGTTCGGTCAGTTCTTTTATTTCTTCGGTTAAAATAGCGATTTGAACTTGTGAAGAACCGGTATCGGTATCGTGAACACGGAACTTCTTAATAATTTTCTCCTTGGCTTTTTTGTCTAACATAGATTTTGCGCTCTATCCGAGAAGCGGTCTAAGCAAGCCGCATCCAAGAAAGAGTGAATTTATTAATAAGACGCTTATTTCAAAGCGTTAACTTTTTTCATTATTTTAGACTTCTTTCGGCTAGCGGTATTTTTCTTGATAATTCCTTTTTTAGCCGCTTTATCAATTGCTTTTATAGTCTTAGTAAACTCTTCTTTTACCTTTTTGTCTTTGGCGGCAATCTGTTTGACGGTTGTTTTTACTAAATCTTTCAGTTTATTGGATACTTTTTTGTTGGCGGCATTTCTTTTTACGTTTTTACGTAATTCTTTTATTGCCGATTTCTTATTTGGCATAGCAAATTCTTAATATTATTTAATTAAAAGTACTCAAATGCTAACATAATACCAAATAAAAATCAAGCCCCAGAGAGGAATTTATTGGAGCAACTTAGAAAAATGTGCGGAATTCATAATTTTGTTGTATACTAGTAGAATATGATAGGAAAAAGATGTAAAAATCTAGGTTTTTCGGCCTTAGCCCTTTTGGTAATAGTTATCGCTGTTTCCGTTTATCTAAATCGGGCTTATTCACATATTTACGATACTATAAGTATGGCTAATCTTAGATCGGTAGACAAAGAGAAGAATTATGATCTCGGAAGCCCAGAGGCGAGCGAGAAGTTGGTTTATGTTGCGCTTGGAGATAGTCTTACTTCCGGCGTCGGTACCGAGACTTATGATCAGTCCTATCCCTACCTTCTGGCGACTAAATTAGCCGGGGACAATAAAGGGGTGATTTTGAAGAATCACTCTGTCCCGGGCGTTCGGACCAATGATTTATTAAATGGGCTTCTGCCTGCCGCTCTTAAGGAAAGCCCGGATATCGTTACCTTGCTTGTCGGAGTAAATGACGTTCATAATAAACTTTCCGTGCCAGAATTTGAAAAGCAGTATGTCCAGATTCTAGGGCGCTTAAGTCAAGAAACTAGTGCGCAAATATATGTTATTAATATTCCGTATATCGGCGCCGACTCTTTAGTTCTTCCGCCTTATGATTATATTTTTGATGCGCGGACGAAAGAGTTTAATAAAATAATTAAAAATTTAGCGGAGAAATTTGAACTTCGCTATATAGATTTATATACGCCAACCGTCTCTTTATTTAAGCAAGACGGTTCTCATTATTCCCGAGATTTATTTCATCCGTCTTCGGCGGGTTATAAGATTTGGGCTGATTTAATTTATGATAGTATCAATAAGTAATCCGATTGTTCAAACAATTATTTTTAGCGTTTTCTTTTTTTTGGTTTGGGCACTAATGATTAAAAAAGGAAACGAGTCCGCCTCTTTATCGCTTAATAAAACCCAGGAGCTAAAAGGCTTGGCGATTTTAGTAATTGTCCTATCGCATATCGGATATTTTCTGGTTAATGATCATCGTTTTCTTTGGCCGCTTTCAATTATGGCGGGAGTTGGCGTAAATTTATTTTTGTTTTTGTCAGGCTACGGATTAACAATCAGTAATTTAAAAAACAAATTAAGTGTTTGGCAGTTTTATAAAAAACGTTTGATAAAATTATTTATCCCGCTTTGGCCGATGCTTTTAATATTTTTTGCGCTTGATTATTTTGTCTTAAATATTAATTACCCGCTCGCGTATATGGGCAAAGCGATGCTCGGAATAATTACCAATGCTAATTTGTATCAAGATGTAAATTCGCCGTTATGGTATTTAACGCTAATTATCGGATTCTATCTTTTGTTTCCAATCTTCTTTTCTAAAAAAATGCCTTGGCTTTCCGCTATTTTCCTATATCTTGCGGCCTATGCTGTTATTTACTTCAAGCCGGCGCCGCTTGATTATGTTTTACATTTATACAAAGTCCACATTATTGCTTTTCCGCTCGGTGTACTTTTCGCTTGGGCGATGACGAGTATTAAGCCCAATAAAATAAAAGTAATGTTTCAAAGAATGAAACCGTTTTTTGGCAATATAGTTTATTATTTCTCAATTCTAATATTGCTCGGCGTTTTTATTTATAGTGTAATGCATCCGGGAATAGGAGAGAGTGCGCGGAAGGAAGAACTAATGAGCATAATTTCAACCCTGTCTATTACCTTAATTTTTATATTAAAGAAAATAGAATTTAGATTCCTATATTTTTTTGGTCTGTATTCTTATGAAATATATTTATGGCATTGGCCGATTATGTATCGCTATGATTTTTTGTTTAAATATTTTCCGGCCTGGCTTTCAACTTTATTATATTTAGCTTTGTTCTTGGCGCTTGGTTTTGGTTTGCAAAAATTAATGGCCAGTTTCGGAAAGAAGAAAGAGGCGGCGGTCGTCGTGGCAAAATAAATTTGCGAATTATTTTTAGGTATTAAACCGAATTAAATCAGTTTTGTCCAAAAAAAACAGAGTTCATTGCGAACTCTGTTTTTATTTTGTCGGGGTGGAGAGATTCGAACTCTCGATCTTCTGGTCCCAAACCAGACGCCTTAGACCAGCTGGGCCACACCCCGTTTGATAAAAAAATAAACCCACAAATAAATATGACGGGGGTCTATTTTTTAAAATATACTTTTTAAAGTGCCCCGGGTCAGAATCGAACTGACGACACAAGGATTTTCAGTCCTTTGCTCTACCACTGAGCTACCGAGGCATCGGCATCGTCTCATTGCTAAAACTAGTTGCGGGAGTCGGACTCGAACCGACGACCTCCAGGTTATGGGCCTGGCGAGCTGCCAACTGCTCTATCCCGCTATAATATATTTTAATGACTGCCTTCGCTAAAGCTTCGGCAAGTCGAGGTGGGCAATGGAGGACTCGAACCTCCGACCTCAACATTATCAGTGTTGCGCTCTAACCAACTGAGCTAATTGCCCGATTTTAAAAACAAAAAAACCGGATTCCTATCTTTCAAAATTCTGAGTAAAAATATAACAAATATTAAATAAAAAGGCAAGAGCAGTAAAATAGAAAAAAAATTGCTAAAGCTCGGCAATAAGAACGGTCAGTTCCGTTTTTATGTCAGCTAAACCATTTTTGTTCAAGAAGTCTAGGTTTATCAACTTATCAAGATATCGCTTTAAGCTAGCCGCTTGAAAATTAGCGGCCTGAGACAGCCCTTTTTTAATAACGTAAGGATGGAGTTTTAATTTAGAAACTAATTCACTCTGCGGGATTCTTGAATCAAGCGCATCACGCAATTGAAGAAGTATTTTAAATTGTCGGATAAGCATGGCGATTAAATATTCGTCGCTTAGCCCGGCCGAGTATTGTTCCTCCAGTATCTTTAAAGTTAATTTTTTGTTTTTTGTACTAATGGCGTCTGTTAAGGCAAAAATATCTTCGTTATATGAGCCCGTAACCATTTCTTTTACGTTATTTAGAGAAATAGTTTCTTCTGTCGTATAATGAGCCAGTTTTTTTAATTCTCTGGTAATCTGCCAAAGATCATTATTGGTTAAATTAATAAGTTCTAGCCCAGCGGATATTTCAATTTTTTTACCGCATAGCTCCGTTTCTTTTTTTATAAAACTTAGTAATTGATTATTATTCAATAAGCTAAACTCTTGGACGAATTTCTGCTTTTCTAAAAGTGAGAACAGTTTTTTAGAGTCTATTTTTAAGGATTTATCGGATTTTTCTAAATTTTCTTCCCAAAAAATTAAAACAATATCTTCCGAAGCTTCAAATTTTTTTAAGTACTCGCTTAGCTCAGAAAATAATTTAGTATTTTTATTTTTAAAAACATTTTCAATTACAATTAATCTTTTTTTAACAAAAAGGGAGCCGGTATTTATTTTCTCATTTATTTCCTTAAGGGTTGTTGTCTGTCCGTCAAGCACGCTTAAACTATTAGACTCCGGGTCTACATCTTTAACAAATTTATTCTTTAATTCTTTTAGCAGGCGGCGAGAACGGAAAGAATCGGCGCCGTAGAGAAAAATAATCATTTTATAGTTTAGAAATTTTAACTTTTTTAATATCTAATATTTTTTGTCCTAAAAATTTTTCGCCCAGAATCTTAAATAAGCTTGGTTCGTCCGTCGTTATAAAGTGGTGGGTTGCTTTCTTTTCCGGTTTTAGCCCTAACTCCGGATGGCGACTCAAATAATCTTTTAAGCTCGCGGCGATTATTTCACCGGGATGAGGGACATCTATATTTCGGCCCATTATTTTTTTTATTTTGTCATATAAAAAAGGATAATGAGTACAAGCGAGAATTAAAGAATCTATTTGTTTGGTCTTTAGTGGTCTTAGATATTTCTTGAGAATCATCTTCGTTTCTGGTTTGTTCGCCCAGCCCTCTTCAATTAGCGGGACAAGCAAGGGGGCGCTCATGTTTTCTACTTTTAAAAGTTTATTTAGCTTATTCAATTCGTGCGTATAGGCACCTGACTCAATCGTCGCCTTAGTTCCGATAATTCCGATTTTTTTATAGTTCTTGGCGGCGGCCGCTTCAACCAAGGGGCGAATTACGCCCAGTATTTTTCTGTTCGGATATTTTTTTGGGAGATATTCTTGTTGTAATTTTCGGAGCGCCTGAGACGAGGCGGTATTACAAGCGATAATAATCAAGTTTGCCCCTTCGGAAAATAAATAATCAACCGCTTCTAGCGTAAATTCATAAATTGTTTCCTGCGACTTTTCGCCGTAGGGAAGGCGAGCATTATCGCCGAGATAAATATAATTATACCCAGGAAGTTCTTTTAATAAGGATTTAAAAACGCTTAGGCCGCCAAGCCCGGAATCAAAAACGCCGATTATATTTTTTGTTTTATCTTTTAACATAGGTTTTAAATAAATCGCCTCGTTCTTTATAGTTTTTGAAAATTCCGAAGCTAGCGCAAGCCGTTGAAAGGAGAACGACGTCGCCGCTATCTGATTTTTGTTTGGCGAGTAAAACCGCCTCTTTCATATCTTTTACTTCTTGGTATTTATTTTTAGGAAAATTTATTTTTAATAATTCTTGCATAATTTTTGGCGTCGCTTTTCCGGGAAGAAGAATTAAAAATTTAACTTTATTTTTTATTTCTCTCGCTAGAGCTTTAAAATCCGCTCCTTTATCCGCTCCGCCGGCTATTTGAACTAATGGCTCTTTAAAAGATTGTAAATCTAAGATAGTGCTTTCCGGGGTTGTCGAAAAACTATTATCAAAATATTTTACGCCGTTTATTTCCGCGACAAATTCTAGACGATGTTCTAGATTTTTGAAATTGGCGATTACTTTTTTGTAAATCTCCGGTTTTATTTTCAATAATTTAGCGACCGCAACGGCGGCGGCAATATTTTGTTTATTATAATTGCCCTTTAATTTTGACGGCAGGGAAGATTCGGAGAAATAAATTATTTTTCCGCTAAGTTTTTCCAGACGGATTTGATTTTTTAAAGATTCGTTTATTATTAAATATTTATTTTCTTTTGAGGCGGCAATATTTAGTTTCGCCTTCCAATATTTTTTAAGGGAAGTATGATAATTAGGATTATTGGGGTCGGCCGGTGCGAGATGCTCTTTAACTAAATTAGTAATAACGGAAATCTTCGGCGAGTATTTTAAATCTTCAAGCTGAAAACTTGATAATTCCAAGACTACGTAATCAACCGGCCTTATTTTAGATAAAAATGAAAGAGGGGAAATTCCGATATTCCCTCCCAAGAAAACATTCTTGCCGGATGTTTTTTTATTCGCCAATAATGTTTTGTAAATCAAAGTTACGGTTGTACCTTTTCCTTTTGTGCCGGTAACGCCGATAATATTTTTAGACGGACATAGTGAAAAAAATAAATTAAGAGGACTGCTCATTTTTGTTTTACCTTTTTTTAAAGCGCTAGAAATTCCGGAGCAATTAATCGGCCAGCCGGGTGAACGAAAGAGCAGGGAAAACTTTTCTAAATCCCGGTTAAAAGATTTTCCTAATTGATAATTTATTTTTATATTCTTCGTTTTTATTTTTGGCAAATTTTCTTTTTCTCTGGCGTCACAAATAGTAATCTCAACCGGGGCATTATTTTTTTCTAATAATTCTAATCCTGCTTTTTTAATTTTACTGTTTAATTTCTTTTTTTCACCCGTTGTAAGTTCTTCTTTCACTTCAATTTCACCAAGTTCTATTTTTATCGCTGTGATGTCGAGCTCTTCTAAAGCCTCTTTAA
>CAYUWA010000002.1:29861-49200 GCA_964448505.1 uncultured Gammaproteobacteria bacterium
AATTTTTTTTCTAATAATTCTAAAAGAGCTTGGTTATCTAGGCCATAACCGAGCAAGGCGATTTTTATATAATTATTTTCAGCAGTTTTAGTTTTATTTTTCATATTTATTTAAGTTCCCCCCAATTGTCTCCGGAATTACCGTCAACTATAATCGGGACTTTAAGCTTTAAGACTTCCTGCATTATCGCTTTTATTTCTTTTAAGTAATAATCAATCTTATCAAGCTTAACTTCAAAAATCAATTCATCATGAACTTGCAAGAGCATTCTTATTTCTTTTTCCCGATCGCTTATTAGTTCATTAACTTTTATCATCGCCATTTTTATTAAATCGGCTGCTGTTCCTTGAAGAGGTGTATTAATGGCCATCCTTTCGGCGCTTTTTCGAACCATCGGGATATTGGAATTTATTTCCGGCAGATTTCTTTTGCGTCCGAACAAGGTTAAAGCGTAACCGTTTTCTTTAGCAAGTTTAATAGAGTTATCAACCATTTTTTTAACACTTGGGTAAACGCTGAAATATTTTTTTATAAATTCGTTGGCTTGAAAATAAGAAATGCCGGCATTTTGGCTTAGTCCGTGCGCGCCTTGTCCGTATAAGACACCGAAATTAGTCGCTTTCGCTTCGCGGCGCATCAGGCTCGTTACCTTATCGGGAGAGACGCCGTTTATTTCGGCGGCGGTAGCGCGATGAATATCTTCGTTATTTTTAAAAGCTTCAATCATTTTTTTATCGCCCGACATATGAGCGGCCAGGCGCAGTTCAATTTGCGAATAATCAAAACCGATTAATTTAAAACCGTCTTCGGCGATAAACGCGGTTCTTATTTTTTTCCCTTCCTCGGTTCTAGCCGGAATATTTTGTAAATTAGGCTCGGTTGATGAAAGGCGTCCGGTTGCCGTTACCGTTTGGTTGAAATTAGTATGGATTCGTCCGGTTTTAGGATCAATCATTTTTGGAAGCGCGTTCAAATAAGTTGTAAATAATTTGTTTAGTTCGCGATATTCTTGAAGTAAGGGAATTATCGGATGAGCGTCTTGTAATTTTATCAGTTCATCTTCGGCCGTTGAGAATCCGGTTTTGGTTTTTTTGATATTATCGGTAGAAATTTTTAATTTTTCAAACAGGATTTCTTTTAGCTGTTTGGTTGAATTGATATTAAACTTTTCTTCGGCTAGTTTATGGATTTCTTTTTCAAGTGCGGATAATTTTTTCTCAACGTCTTTAGAAAGAAGCGCCAGAGGTTTTTCGTCAATCTTAATCCCGGTATTTTCCATTTTTCCTAAAATAGGAATAAGCGGCATCTCAATTTTTTCAAACAGCTCCTTTAAATTTTCTTTTTCTAATTTCTTATTTAAAATTTTAACGAGGCGACGGCTAAAGTCGACGTCTTCGCAGGCGGAAAGGCTAAGTTTTTGTGGGTCGTATTCTTTAAAATCAAGACTTAATTGTTCGCCCTTGATAGAATTTAATTCCGCTTTACTTATTTTTTCAAAACCAAGTTCGGAAAATGCCAATGAATCTAGGCTGTTTTGGCGTTCGCCGGGATTTAAAAGATATGAGGCGACCATAACGTCAAACTCTAATCCTTTTAAATTAATTTTATGCGCTTCTAAAACGCGCCAGTCATTTTTTAGATTATGGCCGTATTTTTTAATATCACTACTTTCTAAAATATCTTTTAACGCGCCCAATCTTTTTTCGGTCGCCAAGATAAAATAGGCTTCGCCGTCTTTAAAGGAGAAACTTAGGCCATATAATTTTGAATTAAGAGGATCGACATTAGAACTTTCGGTTTTTAAAGCAAATGTTTTTTGTTTTTTCAGTATTTTTAAAAACTCCGAGAATTCTTTATCGCCGTCTATTAGTTTATAGTCAAATTCTTTTTGACTTCGTTCAAATTTATTTTCTTTCGGCTTACTATCGTCTTCTATGGAGCTATTTTTATGAGTCTTATCAAGTTTATCTCTTAAAATTTTCACTTTTTCTAAAAGCGAGCGGAATTGCAGTTCGCTAAAAAGTGTTAAAACGTTTTCAAGCTTGAAGGAAGAGAAAGCGGCGTCTTTTAATTTAAATTTTATCGGAGCGTTTATATCAATCGTCGCTAATTTTTGACTTAAAAAAGCATTATCTTTATATTCTATTAATAATTCTAGAATTCGCGGTTTTATCTTTGTATTGTTTTTTTCTACCGCTTCGTAAAGATTTTCTAAATTTTCAAACTCGTTTAAAAGTTCAACGGCTGTCTTTTCGCCGATTCCTTTGACGCCGGGAATATTATCGCCGGGGTCGCCGCGCAGAGCCTTATAATCAATAATTTGCGTCGGTACTAAGCCGTATCTTTCCTTAACTTTTAAATCGTCATAAATTACGCTATCGGATAGGCCGCGGCTCATCGTATAAACCTTGTTCTTATCGTCAATAAGTTGGAGCGTATCCATATCGCCGGTAATAATAATTTTTTCCAGATTTTTTTCGGAGTTAGTCTGTTTGCAAATTGTACCGATTAAATCATCGGCCTCAAAACCGCTTAATTCAAAAATCGGAATACTAAAAGCCTCGGCGACGCGTTTAACGTAAGGAATTTGCTCATATAATTCGTCCGGTGCCTTAACCCGGGTTGCTTTATATTCCTTATATTCAATATGTCGGAAAGTCGGGCCGGATTTATCAAGCGTTAAAACGACGAACTCTGGATGAAATTCGTTCATCGCTTTAAGCAAAAAAGCGGTAAAGCCGTAAACAGCATTGACAAGAATCCCGTCTTTAGTCCGTAAAGTCGGCGGTAAAGCATGAAAACTCCTGTGAATAAGGGCATTTCCATCAATTATCATTAATTTTGGTTTGATTTTAGACATGCTTTAATTTTAACATTTTTAAGGTTGAGGAGCAAAGATAAAAAAACAGATAAAAAAACAAGTCTCCTTTTATTCCAAAAGGAGACCTGGAACGATTTCTGCCTACTGAAGGCAGTTCACCCCTAAGTACATTGGGCTAATCGTTAGCAAATCCGAAATCCTCAAAAGACAATGGTCGTAAATTTGTAAAGATAATTTTTTGATTTTTCATAACCAGTATGGTTTTAAAAATAAAAAACAAATCTTAAGTAACCATCTAAAAGATGGTGCAGAGAAGGCGCCTGGGCGCAAGTTCATGATCTATATTGAAAAAAAAGTGTTATAAAGTACTAAAATCAATTTATCGCAGTTATGCGCGGATGTCAACTGTCTTAATCTCAGGTTTAGCCCGCCAATTTTTCCATTTGACTAAATCTAAGATTTATTTTAAGATGGGAGGAAAATTTGTACGTTAATAATATGTTAAAAGTAAATTACCAAAAAATAAAAAAATGGGACAAAAACAAGTCATTGTTATTAATGCCCTTCCAAGTGATGAATTTTCCAATCATCTCTTAGGCATGAAATCATTAGCGGTAATACGGTTAAGATTTCAAGAAAGCAATAGTTTATCTGAACCAACTCTAATCTTATTGGTTAACGAAAAACTAACATTAGCGTCAAAAATCAAAGAACGCTATCCGGACGCTAAAGTTGTCGCCGTCTTTGGAGGCAAAAAAAACTTCGTGTCAAACATAGCCATTATCTATGGTTTGGATGATTATGATGAGTACTCTTACGGGAGTTGGTTGCAATTTGACCAGCTGCTTTTAGATGATTTTCCCCGTAAGGAGAAAGTCATAAGGTTTAAAAAGCGGGCCTCTAATATTCCGGATGCGAATATTTATGAACCCAACCTAGAGGTGCTTGATCACGAAGAATCTATTTCTGGATTGGAATTTTCCAATTTTATTTTGTGGTCGTTAGAACTCTCGGATTTATATTTGGGGTGGCAGAAAGAGTGGCTTGAACTAGCCAAACAAATTTCTGTCCCTTTAGTAAATAAGCCAAAAAAGACAGCAAAGAGTCTTTTTGTTCCGATGACAAATGATTTTAGTCAGTTGTCATCTGTTGCTTTAGACAAATTTGTTGGGACGCCGCTATTTAATGTTGGTGACAGAGTAATTCTATTGGATAAATTTGGGGAGAAAGTTGTTTTTGGTTTCCGGGAATATCAGATTTATATTTCAGTTGTTCAAATAAACCACCAAGGAATTACTATCGGTTTTTCTAAGCCATTAGAATCTTGGCAGTTTGAAAAGGTAGAAAGTATAAAGTTATATACGGATATCGCCATACGTAAAGTTTCCCGCATGGCAGGTAATCTAGAGGTGTTTTTTAACAGACCTAACAAATTTAAAACACCTGCGTCACGGCCGAAAGACTTTATTTATTCTTCTCTTTCTTGCCCGGAAAAGCAAAATATTAATTACCCACCGGAAATCATTATTCCAGATTCCATGAAGAAAATTTTAGCCGATTCAGATCAGCTATTAGCCCTTATGGATATGTTAAGCTCTAAACCGATAAGTTTTATCTTCGGCCCAGGCGGAACAGGCAAAACGTTTACGACGTCAGTTGCCATATTTAATTACTTGATTCGTGGGTGTAACATTCTTGTTGTCTCCCAGAGTAATGATGGGCTTGATGCCCTTGTTGAAGAAGCTGTCCGGTATCTTCCAGAAGGAAAAATTTGTCGCTTAGGAAATGATAAATCAGTTATGTCTCCAGGGGTTAGAGGATTAAATAAAAAGTTGCCTAGTGTAATAAGCAACCCGGATTTTTCTGGCAACATTTACAAAACAGGCGGATATTTTGGGTCAGTTGTCACTTGTACTATTGATAATTTTCTAATTAAATCAAACTTCCTGGAATATTTTTACCCGGATATCATTTTTTGCGATGAGGCAAGTCGTGGACGTTTTTATGAGAAATTGCCATTAATAATGGCAGCTAAATACAAATTTATTGAAATAGGCGACAGCGCTCAACTGAGTGACATCCCTAGCCCTTTGCCAGTACTGGATTATTTAAGAAGGCGGACTAATAATCCTGTCTACATAAAATGGTTTGAAAAGGGATTATTTAATTCGGTAACCGAGCATAATTGGCTAAAGAGCTCTATGCTAAGAACGAATCGAAGATCTCTTCCAAAAATCGTTAAGCTTATTAGCAGTCTTTGTTATGACGATAAACTTATCGCCGGCAGGTTTAACCCCTATGACGAGGGAAAAGTTTTTTTCTTTGATACTAGCGACTTAGGAATTAATGATCAGAGAGACGGGACCTCACGTTATAATCAGTTTGAAGCAAGTTATATTGCGAAGATGTTTATTGACATGGCGCGTAAACGGATTCAAAATGATGGAAAAGTAACAGATAATGTTATCATTGCTCCTTATATGGCGCATGTAAATAGGATCAAAAAAAGTAGTTTGCGGAAAAATTTACTCTTTGCTCCTATATTTCAAAGGGAGGTTAACAAGGATAATATTGATTCTATTTTGCAATTAGTCGTCATGACGGTTGATTCTATTCAAGGAAAACAACGTAAAATAGTTACCGCAAGTTTAGTTTGCGATAATGAAGGAAAAAACATCGGATTCAACGATAATTTTCATCGCTTCACCGTGTTGTTATCACGACCGGAGAATGCCTTGTATTTTGTCGGTAATAAAGACGTTTATTTAAACTGCGGGCATCCGATTATAGAAGATGCTTTTGCAAAACTGCTTAAATTTGTAAAAGAAGAAAAAACATATTTTCTTTTACAAAAATAAAACAATCACAAATTAAAGGCGGCCTCTCTTGAGTGCCGCCTTGTTTTTTGATTTAATTCCCAGTTTCAGCGCAGAGGGTGCGCAGGAGAGTTTTTTTGGGCATAGTAATCCCTCTTTTAAATACTATGCCCTTACGCGGATTCAACTTTAAATACAACACCAGATCGTGCGATTTGGAAGCCCTTGAATAAATCCAAGGGAGATTGCCCATCTGGAACTTTTTGAAGAAAGTTTAGGACAGTATAAATACTGGCAAAAACTATTTCCACCAAAAATATCAGTGAGAAGAATCCGCCAATACCAAGCCAATAAATTAGTTTCATGGGTCTTAGTTTTGGTTTGATTTTATATTAGAGATAATAAATAAAAAAAGCAAGATGGTTATCAACAGAATTTTTTTTGATAAAGAAACTTCAATTTGGGAAAGAAAAAAGTCCTTCAAGGGAGAAGGACCGGCAGAGGGATCGTAACAAATAGATATTACGATTTTTGGCTCAGGATATTTAACCAATAATTCATTTGTTTCATAGGCATTTTTTTTAAAAATACATTGAACAATGGAGCGCCAATTCCCTATGGCTGGTAATAATTAACGTACTTATAACTTTTTAGTTAATTTACGCTGTTTTGAGGGGGCTAGGAACCAAAGATTACTTTTCTACAGGTTAAGAGCTTTGGTTTGTGCGGCTCGCGCGATTTTCACTTGTGCAATCTGGCAATGCGGTCCATATTTGCATTTGTGAGGTTAGAGCAAATTGTTTTTGTTTTTTCATTGTTCATTAAACTTCTTTAAACAATTAAAAACCCTTTTTCCGTAATTTTGATAAATCAAATGATTCATCAAATGTTTTAAAGAACAGTCCTTCAGTGCGGGCGAAGCTCAGCCCAGGTAGATTGCATATCTAATTTAAAGATATTAATATATTAATCCCTTTACTTTCTAGTGTCAATATAAGATGATATAATTAATATAAGATAATGGATATTTATGATAAGAAAAGAAATTATTATTAGCGGTCTAAAAATCAGCTATTTGATTAGTCCAGATTTTAATCTTAACCAAGCAATTGTCTTTTTACCCGGCTGGAAATCGCCGGTTGATTTATTTTGTAAAACTATGGGCGATCTTCCGAATTTAGTCGCTATTAATTTACCAGGTTGGGGCGGAAGCGATAAACCAAAAGAAGTTTGGGGTCTAAAGGAATATGCTAAATTTGTTCAAGAGTTTTCAAAAAAATTAAATATTAATAATCCAATTATAATCGGACACAGTATTGGCGGGGCGATTGCCGTTGAATATTTAAATGGCGATAATAGAGCTAAAAAATTAATTATTATTGGAGGAGCAATTATCAGGGAAAAATCTGCTAAACTAAAACTTTTGTTTCTCGGCGCAAAAACTTTTAGACTCTTGTTTCCTTTTATTAATAAAAAAGTTCGCCAGCGTCTAATCGGCAAGAACTTAAGTCCGGATTATCTTCAGGCCGGAGAAATGGAAGAAATATATAAGCGCTTAATTAACGAGGATAGACAAATTGCTTTTTCTAAGCTAAATTTACCCGTTACTTTAATTTGGGGAAAAGATGATAAGGATACGCCGCTTTCTTATGCCGATAGACTTGCTGAATCTAATCAATTGGCAAGCTTAGAAGTAATAAATGACGCCGGGCATTATTGTTTCTTAGATAAGCCGGAAGAGTTTAGAAAAATACTGTTTAAATATCTATGAATATAATTCGGAGTCTAATTTATATCTTACAGCGCGAAGACTATAAAGCCGGGCGCTTTTTGTCTTTTGTTTATTCAGATTTACGTTGGTACTCATATGAGAAAAGACAAAGAATTGATTGGACAAAGAAGGCGAGTGCAATTTATTACTCTGCCTGGTTATTAATTGTTCTTTTACTTGTTCTATCAGTTTATTTAATTAATTTTTGGACATTATTATTTTTAATTATTTTAGTTCCGCTTTTACCTTTTTTAATATTATTTATTTTATTATTGTTTTCTCCGCTTGATTATTTATTAAAGAAAAGAGTTGTCTCTAGCGCGCAAAGATTTTTAGCTTTTGCTAAAACGCCGGTTATCGGAATAACGGGCAGTTACGGAAAGACTAGTCTGAAAGAGATTTTGGCGGTCGTTTTAGAGAGCGGTTTTAAAATTGTTAAAACGCCGAATAATATAAATACCGATCTCGGGATTGCTTATTTTATCCTCGCTAACCAGTCGGAAATAAAGAACGCCGATTTTTTTATCGTTGAGATGGGCGCTTATCAAATCGGCGATATCGCCAAAGTCTGCGACCTAGTTTCTCCGGCCTATTCTCTTTTAACCGGAATAAACGAAGCGCATTTAGAAAGGTTCGGCGGGATAGAAAATACAATCAAAGCGAAATTTGAATTGGCCGAAAGAACGAGCCAGAAAATTATTTTAAATTTAGATGATAAAAATGTTAGAGAGAATTATAAAAATTTTAAATTGCCGGAATATATCGGAATAGATTACTCGCGGGCGAATGATGTATTCTTTTTACCAGATTTTGCCGGTTTGTCTTTTGAGTACGAAGAAATAAAATTCTCAACCCGTCTTTTAGCTCGCCACAATATTATTCTAATTATTATGGCGCTTGCTTTAGCCAAGGAGGTTGGTCTAGATTTAAATAGGGCAGTCAAGCCAATCGCTGAAATGCCAATAATTAAAAATCGTTTAGAACCGATTTGGAACGCCGTTTCAAAGCTGATGATTATTGACGATAGCTATAATGGCAATTTTGCTGGCTTTATAAGCGGTTTAGAAGTCTTAGGGCGAGCTCTGGGGCGCAAATTAGTTATTACTCCCGGTTTAGTTGAATTAGGCGAAAAAAAAGAAGAAAGACATCGTGAAATCGCCCGCCTTTATGCTTCCAAAAAGATAGATTTAGTGCTATTAATTAAAAATAGCGCTACCGCTTATATTGCCGATGAGTTTAAGAAAATCGGTTTCTCTAGTTATAAAGAATATCCTGATGCTCTTTTGGCTCATAAAGATTTGGGCGCAGTCCTAAGAGCGGGCGACACAATCATTTTCCAAAATGATTGGCCGGATAATTATAAATAATTTTTATTATATGAAAGACGTAAAAACAATCGGTGTTTTTTTCGGAGGGAAGAGCCCAGAACATGATATCTCGGTCATTACCGGCGAACTAATTATTTCCGTTTTAAAGAAAATGCCGGAATATAATGTCGTTCCGGTTTATCTTGATAAACAGGAAAGATTTTTTATCGGTGATAAGCTTGATAGCCTAGCCTTTTTTAGTGCCGATAATTATCAGAATAACTTAAAACAATTTGGCGCTTATGATTTAGATTTAAACGCCTCTTCTAATTGTTTGGTCTTTAATAAGAAAGGATTATTTTCTAAAAAAACGATTAAAATTGATTTAGTCTTTCCCGCCTTCCACGGTAATTTAGGCGAGGACGGTTCAATGCAAGGAGTATTTAATATTTTTGAGGTTCCTTATGTCGGCTGCGAAGTTGCACCGTCGGGAATTGCGATGAATAAAATACTGACTAAGGTTTTTTATCAAGGGCTTGATGTTCCGACTACGAAATTCTTGGCTTATAACCGTTCCGAATGGGAAGAAAGAAAAAATAATATTTTAGAAGAAATAAAAAACTCTCTGCAATGGCCGGTTTTCGTTAAACCGCCGCACCTTGGCTCATCAATCGGTATTACTAAAGTTAGCGATTTTGATAGCTTAGAACAAGCTTGTGAAGTGGCTCTTTATTATGATGATCAACTTCTCGTTGAAGAAAGCGTTGAAAATTTAGTTGATATTACCTGTGCGGTTCGTGGTTATAAAAAACCCGAAGCTTCATTGCTCCAGGAATCTTCTTTTAGTTCCGATTTATTTAGTTATGAAGATAAATATTTAAGTGATGGCGGCGCTCAACTGGGTCAAGCCGAGAAGAAAATGGCTATTCCCGCTAACTTAGACGAGATGACTACCAAGCGTATTCAGGAATGTTCTCTTAAAGTATTCCGCGCTCTCGGCTGTTCCGGAATCGCACGTTTTGATTTCTTGTATAATAAGGTAACTAAACAATTCTTTGCTAACGAAATTAATCCTCTTCCGGGAACCTTATACCATCATCTTTGGGAAAAGAGCGGTGTCGGTATTGAAGAATTAATTAAGGAACTAATCGCCGATGCCCTAATTCGTCATAGTGAGAAAAAAAATTCAACCTATAGCTTCTCCTCGGAAGTTTTGGGGCAGTTAAAGAGCTTGAAACTGGCACATAAGTAGAAAGTAAGCAATATAAAATATAAAAAACCTTGGCTTAAATCAAGGTTTTTTTGCATATTTTAATTGTACATTTAAATATATTATAGCATAGCTATTAAATAAACAATTAGCTAAAATTAAGTAAATTATATCAAATTATTGCATAGTTTGAAATTTTATATATTGCATAGTTTTTTGAAATGGTTTATAATGTAACTATATGATTAATAATAAATTAAAAATTAATGAAGCTGCTAACTATTTAGGGGTATCCATAGACACCCTTAGACGCTGGGACGATAAAGGTAAACTTAAATCCTTAAGAGCCAACCAGGGTGATCATCGCTATTATAGTTTAGCTCAGTTAGAAGAATTTCTAACGTCTTCCTGCATTAATTTGGCTATAAAATGGGCTAGAAATAATATTAGCGAGAAGCCAAATGATATTTTTTATTGTTCGGACAGCTCTGTTTTTCAGGGTAGACTTTATAAACTAAGAAAAGCTTTGAGCGAAAAAAAAGAAATAGAATCTTTTTTCTCTTTGCTAATTTCGGCGGTTGCTGAAATTGGCGATAATTCATTCGGGCATAATCTCGGTAATTGGCCTGATATTATTGGAATATTTTTTGCTTATGATATAGAAAAGAAAGTCATTGTTTTAGCGGATCGCGGACAAGGAATATTTAAGACATTAAAAAGGGTTAAGCCAGAATTACAGAATGATTTAGAGGCATTGAAAGTTGCTTTTACTGAGATTCTTTCCGGTCGGGCGCCAGAGAGTCGCGGTAATGGATTAAAATATGTTAAGACAATAATTGAGAAAAATCCGGTTAGTTTATTCTTCCAAAGCGGTGAAGCAGAATTAAATTTGAATCCGAATAATTTAGTTTTAAAAATAAAAAAAGCTAAAAAACCTATTCAAGGTTGTCTGGCTATAATTAAATTCTAATTATATGAATATTGATGTGAAAAAATTTGGCGCAATCTTAACATCTCGTCAACTGGGCAAAGAGGCTTTTATGGCCTTTTCTCCAAATTTTAATAATATTTCTGGAGAAGAAAAAATATATATTAATTTTGATGATATAGATGTTTTTTCGCCGTCTTGGGGTGATGAATTTTTAACCGCATTACATAGAAGGTTTGGCGATCAGTTGATTTTGAAAAAGAGTTCTAATGCTTCCGTAAACGCCAGCGTAGAAATGTTAGAAGAAGCTAATAACATAAAATTTAATATTGAATAAACTTAAAACACTCAGCGTGCGCTGAGTATTTTAAATTTGTGGACCCTATCGGATTCGAACCGATGACCCCCTGCTTGCAAAGCAGGTGCTCTAGCCAGCTGAGCTAAGGGCCCTGGCTATTTAATCTTCAGTGTTAGAATATCAATTATTATTTATGCTTGTCAAGCTTATAATCTCCTAAACACTATTTAGGTTGGTTATATTTAGTCAAAGGCCCGACCAACCAACGCATAAAACTTTCACCGCTGCCAGTTAAAGTAATAATTCCAATAAAGAGAAATAAGATTCCGACTAATTTATAGCCAAGTCTTGAACCTCCTTCGGAACCAAGTTTGTCTTCAAACCAAGACATGCGACCGAAGTTGTTTAAAAACCATTCAGTTTTGACAACTAAGATTGCGCCGACGCCGGTAATAATAATTCCTAAAATGATGTGACCCATATTATTTTATATAGTTTAATGGATTATATCTTGAACCTTTAATAATGACTTCAAAATGAAGATGCGAACCGGTTGAGCGTCCAGTGGAGCCCATAAGAGCGATAAGCTGTCCTCTTTCAACCGATTCTCCGGCCTTAACCAATAGTTTTGAAGCGTGCCCATATCTTGTTTTAACGCCGCCACCGTGATCAATAACAATAGTATTACCATATCCGCCGTTCCAACCGCCAGTTGAAGTTACAACCACGCCGTCGTCAGCCGCGTACAAAGGCGTCCCGACTTTATTGCCGATATCAACGCCATTATGACGCCAAGAGAAGTACTGGGTAATACGATGGCCAACTGTTGGCCAAACCATCTTCGCACTGCTTGGAGCCGCCTTAGAATTGCTTGGAGTAACTAAATTTCTAATAACCGACAAACCGGAAACATTTCTATTTCTTGAACTGGCCGTTTGTGTTGTTAGTTTTACCCCGCCCGGAATTAAGAGCTTTTGTCCTATTTTTAAAGATACCCCCGCACTATTAGCTTTTATAATATTTTCTTCATCAACCCCATATTTCTTAGCAATTGCTGAAATTGTATCGCCGCTTTTAACCGTATGTGCAATACCGCTAAAAGGAAGAATACTTAAAGTATTGCCCAGGCGAATTAAACTATAGGCGCTAAGATTATTTTCCCAGAGAATAGTATTAACACTTACGCCAAATCGTCTGGCGATACTGCTGACTGTATCCCCATTTTGAACAGTATAAAGAATTATTTCGGTTCTCTTCGGCGCTGATCCATCGCCCATTTCGCTTAAATTTGAAATACAAGGTTTATAAACTATATCTCCTTCCGGGTTTAAAACTAATAAACTATTATCTTCTTCGGTTTCGGTTATAGTTAAGCCGCTTTGTTTATCTAATAAACAAGATTCGTCTAAATACTTATCTTTTCCGGCTGTCTTTAAATTTCCTTCCGTAATAAATTCTTCAATTAGTTCCTCGCCGTCGGTATTACTAAATTCGTTTGGGATAAGATTCGCCATTATAGTTTTTGGCAATCTGGTTTCTAAATCGTTCGCCTGGCTCCGTCCGCTTAGGTTAATAAAAATAATTATAAAACTTAGGGCAAAGATGAAAAAATAAATGCTCTTGTCCTTTATTGATTTAAAAGGCGACGGTTTTCCCTCATTACTTTTTTTAAAGCGGAAGATTTGGTAGTATATTTTTACTAATATTTTAGAAAAAAACAGTTTAAAGAATAAACGAAAAAAGCCAGAGCTGAACTGGAACATTTTCGTTATTAGCTTGGCGCCGACTTTCAAGGACTTAATAAGGATAAGCCCGCTTTCTACCGCCAATTTCTTTAATTGTCTATTTTTAGTAGAATTAATATAATTTTCAGTTTACTACTATCTATACTATCATTTTTGAACTTTTATAGTCAATTTATGTTATAATGAAAAAAAGATAAAGAATAATAGATTTTACAAGTTATGATTAAGAAAAAAATTATATTAATGATATTAGACGGCTGGGGAATAGGAGACAACTCTCCTTATAACGCGATTAAAAGAGCCAAAACACCGAATTTAGATTTTTATACCGCAAATTATCCGAACTCTCAGCTCTTAAGCTCCGGCCTCGGTGTTGGTTTGCCGAAAGGAATAATGGGAAATTCTGAAGTCGGTCATCTTAATCTTGGTTCCGGCAGGGTCATTTTTCAAGACTTAGTTAGAATAAATAAGGCTTGCAAAGACGGATTATTAGAAAAGAATAAAAATTTGCGAGAAGCATATAGCTTAGCCAAGAAAAATAAAGTCAATCTTCATCTTATCGGTTTGGTTTCCGATGGCGGGGTTCATTCTCTGGATAAACATCTCTATAGGCTCTGCGACTTGGCGAAAAAGGACGGATTAAAGAAAGTTTTTATTCATGCGATAAGCGATGGTCGAGACACCGATCCAAAAAGCGGTTTAAAATATATAAAATCTTTACAGAGTCATCTCGCTAAATCAACCGGCGTTATTGCCTCTTTAATTGGACGATATTATACGATGGACAGGGACAATCATTTTGAGAGAATAAAGAGAGGGTATGACTTGATGGTAAATGGCCAGGGCATAAAAACGAGAAATATTTGCCAAAGTATTAAAGATAATTATAAAAAAGGAATTACCGATGAATTTATGGAGCCGATAGTTTCTGTAAACGAGAACGGGGAACCGCTTGGTCTTATTAAAAAAGGAGATGTAGTTATTTGCTTCAACTTTAGAACAGAAAGACTGCGTGAAATTACAAGTGCACTAACCCAAAAGAATTTTCCCAAATATAATTTAAAGAAAATTCCTCTCCACTATTATACGATGACCAAATATGATGATTTTAAAGGAGTGAAGGTTATTTTTGAAAAAGATAATGTTAAAAATTCTATAGGCGAAGTAATTTCTCGCCATAATTTAAAACAACTTCGGATTGCCGAGACTGAAAAATATGCTCACGTTACTTTTTTCTTTTCGGGCGGAAAAGAAAAGAAGTTCAAGGGAGAAAAAAGAATTCTAATTAATTCGCCGAGAGTAGCGACTTATGATTTAAAGCCGGAGATGAGCGCCCCGCTTATTACCAAGGCGATTATAAAAGAGTTGGCTCAAAAAGATTTAAGTTTCGTCTGCTTAAATTTTGCCAACGGCGATATGGTCGGTCATACTGGTGTATTTAAGGCGATAATAAAAGCGGTTGAGGTTGTAGATGATTGTGTCGGTAAGATTATTAAGTCGGCTCAAGAAAACAATTTTGATGTTTTAATCGTTGCCGATCACGGTAATGCGGAGGTGGCGAGGAATAAAAATGGCTCGCCTAATACCGCTCATTCTTTAAATCCTGTTCCTTGCCTTCTTATCTCAAAAGACCATAAGAAAATCAAAAATGGCGTTCTGGCCGATGTCGCTCCGACAATTTTGAAAATTATGGGGCTAAAAATTCCCAAAGAGATGACCGGGAAAATCTTGGTCTAATTTAAAAACATTTTTTATAAACGAAAAGACCTCTTAATCCGAGGTCTTTTATATTTAGCAGTTATTCAACGATAATTTTGAAAGGCTCTTTCTTCCCATAAGTCTTCGGCCCTTCTAGACAGTATTTAGCGATATTGTTTTTGAAATATGGCTTTTTCGCCGCTTGGACTTTGCCGATTATATAATAGGTTAGAGCCATAATTAGGGCCGCTCCGGCATTCTTTGGTAATTTAATCTCTAGGCGATGTTTTGCTTCTCCAAAATATTTATTTTCTCCTAAGCTTATTACCAATTCTTCCTTGGTCGGATTAACGAATTTAGCGTGTCTAGCTTCGCCGTAACTAAAAGAACGGATTGAAACATAGGGACCGAAAAGCTCATGTTTTTTGATATCAAGCATACCGGTAATTTCCGTAAATTCGTCCGGCAAGATAAAAGCATAGGCTTTATATTTCTTAAAGTTTTTCGGTAATTTTAGATTTTTAATAAACATTTGGATATTTAAAATACTCTCGCCGCTTACCGCCAAAATTATTCCGAGATATGTTGAAATATTATAAGTTTGCGGTTCGGCGTTTTTTCTAAATAGAATAACTTCATCGGCTAATTTCGCACCCTCTGATTCGGCGTTGCAGGTAAAAAGAGTAGTTTTTAATTTATTTTTTTTCGCCAATTTTATTTCCCAAGCGGCGTCTTTACCGCCGGAAGCGGAAATAATTATTGCTTGCTTAATCGTTTTGCTCTTAATTAGCGGAGCGTAGGCTTTAAGAGTATTTTTAAAAGTACTTTCGTTGGCAAAAACCGCCGCTTGCCCAGAGAAAATAATTTTTCCGGTATTATAAGCGTTCCCGCTCCCGACAACTATCGGAAAATTATAGTTTTTTAGGTTAAGTTTCTTCGGCTTGTTTTTTATAAAGAAATTAAGCCCTTCCAAGACGCTTTCATCAAGGTTTGGTAACTTTGAAATTTTCATATTTTTACGTTATTTTACTTATGTTTTTATTATAATTCATCTTGATTTTTATTTCAATTTAAGTTAGCATATAATTACGAATTAATAATAAAAAGATTTATGTCAGGACACTCAAAATGGGCGACAACGCATCGTCAAAAAGAGCTGGTTGATGCTAAGCGCGGAGCTATATTTACCAAATTAGCCAATGTTATCTCTATTGCCGCCAAAACCGGAGGCGACCCTAGCGCCAATCCGTCTTTAAGGGCGGCAATTGATAAGGCCAGAAGTGCCAATATGCCTAAAGACAATATCGAGAGGGCGGTTAAAAAAGGAACAGGCGAACTGGCCGGTGATCAGATTGAAGAATTAAATTATGAAGGAATAATTCCACCGGGGATTCAAGTTGTTGTAAAATGCGTTACCGACAATAAAAATAGAAGCGGCGCTTCCGTTCGCCATTCTTTTACCAAGATCGGCGGTGCTTTCGGTGCGGTTCTTTGGAATTTTTCTCAAATGGGCGTAATTCGTATTTCTAGCGACGAAATTAAAACCAATAAAATAAATAATGAAGAACTGGAATTAGAGCTGATAGATTTAGGAATGTTAGACTTTCAAATTGAAGAAGAGGGCTTAAGCGTTTATACGGAAGTTAAAGACTTACAGAAAATCAAAGAATTTTTAGAAGCGAAGAACTTAAAAATTGAATCGGCGGAAATTGAGTATGTCGCTAAGGAAAAAATGAGTCTAGCCGAGGAAGATAGAACAAAAGTAGAAAAATTTTTTGGCGAAATGGAAGACAATGAAGATGTAAGCGATTATTATACTAATCTTGAATAAGATGTCAAAAATTATTCTGGGAATTGATCCGGGAATTGCTGATACAGGTTATGGCCTAGTTAAAGAAGACGCGGGTAAGCTAAGCTGTTTAGCTTATGGTTCAATAAAAACCAGTCCCAAGTTAGATTTAATCTCCCGCTTAGAAATTCTTCATTTAGAGTTAAACAAAATAATAAAAGAATATCGTCCGGGGCTAGCAGCAGTTGAGCAGCTGTTTTTTAATAAGAATGTTCGGACGGCCCTTATCGTCGGGCAGGCTCGCGGTGTAGCCTTGTTAACGCTCAAGCAAAATAAATTGGCGATTATTGAATTTACTCCTTCACAAGTTAAACAAGCCGTTTCCGCTTACGGCGGAGCCTCTAAATTACAGGTTCAAAAAATGGTTAAACTTATTTTAGGATTAAAAGACCTTCCTCAGCCGGACGATGCCGCCGATGCGCTGGCTATTGCTATTTGCGCCCTAAACTCAAAACTATGTTTAAAAAATTAAAAATTGTTCATATTGTTTCCGAGGTCGCGCCGTTTTCTAAAACCGGCGGTCTTGGCGATGTGGCGCGTAGTTTACCGAAAGCTTTAAGAAGATTAGGGCATGAAATTATCATAATTACGCCCCTATACGGGAAACTCATTGATAAGAAAAAGAATAAGTTGAAATTGATTTTGGCTAACGTAAATTTACGTTTAAATTCTCAAGAAAGTATTAAAGTTTCCTATTGGCAAGGATATTTGATGGATGGCTTGCCGGTTTATTTTATTGAATGTACTAAATTTTTTTCCAAGCATAAAAAGATTTACGGCTCGGGGCGTGAGAATGCCCGTTTTTTAGTTTTTAACGTCGCCGCTTTAAAACTACTTTCGCTTTTAAAGTTTTCTGCCGATGTTATCCATTGCCATGATTGGCAGACCGGGCTTATCCCTTATTATTTAAAGACTGATTTTCGTTATTCTAAAACCTTGAAAAAAGCCAAGACAGTTTTTACAATTCATAACCTGATTTTTCAATTTGGACGAAATTGGTGGATGGTCGCGCC
This sequence comes from uncultured Gammaproteobacteria bacterium, assembly GCA_964448505.1. Lineage (GTDB taxonomy): Bacteria > Patescibacteriota > Patescibacteriia > Patescibacteriales > UBA12465 > UBA12465. Next base: position 47,318 of record CAYUWA010000002.1, read on the forward strand.
GGAAGATAAGGATTATGGACGCGGAAGGATACCGCACCTTGATGACCCGAAGCTGGAAAATATCAATTTTGCCAAACGGGCGATTTTATCCGCCGATATTATAAATACCGTCAGTGAAAAATATCGTGAAGAAATAATGACTAAAAAGTTCGGTCAAGATTTGCATCAGATTTTAAAGAACCGTTCAAAACGTTTATTCGGAATTATAAACGGCATAGATTATAACGCCTATAACCCCCAAAAAGATAAAGGTTTGCCGAAAAAGTATGATTATTCCGATTCAAACAGCAAGGCGATAAATAAAAAAATCCTGCAGAAAACATTTCTTCTGCCGCTTAACGTTGAGATACCGCTGTTTTGTGTAACTTCGCGCGTTACCTTTCAAAAAGGTTTTGAACTTATTATAAAAATATTGCCGCGCCTTTTGCGCCAAAACATTCAGATAATGATTGTCGGTTCCGGCGACAAGAATTATATCAAGCAGCTTTTAAAAATTTCCAAAAAATATCCGGAGAAACTTGTCGTTATTCCTTCTCACGAAGTAAACCAAAAATACGAAACCTTAATATATGCCGGCTCGGATTTTTTTCTTTTGCCCTCGGTTCATGAACCATGCGGTCTAAATCAATTAATCGCTATGCGCTACGGTTGCGTTCCGATTGTCCATGAAATCGGCGGTCTTTACGACACAGTAGAAAATTTTTCGCCGGCGCTTAAAACCGGAACCGGATTTACCTTTGTTAACGAGGATGAATTTGATTTTTACGGAGCAATTATCCGCGCCCTGGAGAATTATAAACATAAAACGGTTTGGAGCGGCTTAGTTAAAAGAACAATGAAGCAGTCAACCAGCTGGGAAATACCGGCGAAAAAATACGTTGAACTTTATAAGCAGGCTTTAAACATAAAAAGAAAATAATAAATATTTTATGTTGTGGTTAAATTTTTTACATCTTTATCAGCCGGCTAATTTGGAATCTTATGATATTAAAAAAGCTCTTGATAAGAGCTATTGGCGCCTCGTCAGACTCTTGGAAGAAAACCCTAAGTTAAAATTTACCCTTAATATCAGCGGCTGTCTTTTGGAGCGTTTGGAACTTGAAAAAGAAACTAATTTTCATTCTCGCCTTAAAGAATTATTAAGGAAGGGGAAGATTGAGCTCACCGGCTCAGCCGCGTATCACGGATTTCTGCCCTTACTTCCGGAATCAGAAGTTATCAAACAGATTAAAACCAATGAAAAGATTTTAAAAAAATATTTCGGATTAAAATTTAAGCCCAGCGGTTTTTTCTTGCCGGAAATGGCCTATTCTAAAACAGTCGCTAAGTTAATTAAGCGTTTGGGTTATTCCTGGATAATTCTTGATGAGATTTCTTATAGCGGCGGCGAAAAAAAACGTCCCGATTTCAATCGTCTTTATATTGATAAAAATAGCGGGTTAAAGGTTATTTTCCGTAATCGCGAATTGTCGGGTGCTTATCCGCCGGATAAGCTTTTGCCGATTTTTAAAGATTTATCAAAAAACACGGAACTAAAAAAGAATAAAGACAAAATAATTATTACCGCTACCGACGCCGAGCTTTACGGTTTACGCCACGAAGATCCAAGCGCCGAACTAGAAAAACTCGCCAAGCTTCCCGAGTTAAAGACAGTGACCGTATCTTCATATATCGGAAAGATTGAAAAAACCCAAGCGGAGAAAATTGAGATTTTTGATTCTTCGTGGGAATCAAGCAGTCTAGATATTAAGAATAAAAATCCTTATAAACTCTGGCTTGATAAAAATAATAAGATTCAAGTTTATCTTTGGAAACTAACTAATCTTGCTCTGTCGCTTGATGAAAGATATAAGAAAGATAAAAATTATTATTGGTATCGCTGG
>CAYUWA010000002.1:49210-50844 GCA_964448505.1 uncultured Gammaproteobacteria bacterium
ATATTATTTAAAGATTAAAAAGTTAATTTGGGAAGAGCATTGGAAAAAACATTGGAAAAAATAATTTATGAATAAGATTTTGCATTTGTTTGACGAAAAATACGTTTTAGACTTATTTAGAAAAGAGGTTTTGCCGCTTTATCCGACTTTTATAGATATTAGTCAGGTTGTTATTAAGCCGTATAAGAAAATGGTCTGGACGGAAACTTATCATGCGGTTATTTCCTTTGATACTTACTTTATAAACTCTAAAGGCGAAGAAACAAAAATTCCAATTGTCTGTTCAGCGCATAGCGACGAAGAAAGAAAAAATGTTTTTGAAGCTTTAAAATATGTGCGCGCCAACTATTTTACCAAAAGCGGATTTGATTTGCCTCGTCCGCTTTTTTATTCCGATTATTTTCGGGGGACTTTTTATCGGGCGATAGGGGGCGAGAATCTTTTACATTATATTAAACTTAAGGAAACCGAGACGGTAGAGGAAATAGTCGCTTTAGCGGCTAAATTATTCGCTAAGCTCCATCAAATTCCTGCTGGCGCCGAGGCTAATTTTAATCCGCTTAATTCTCGGATAGAAACGGTTATTCCCGGCGTTTCTAATATATTAAAAGAAATGGAAGCGCGCTACCCCGGGCTTTATACTGATGATTTAAAAAATATTTATAATTATTTTGTCTCTTCAGAAAATAAATTTTTTGCCGGCCATAAGAAATTATCCTTGATTCATGGTGACGCCCACGCGGAGAATATAATCAAAACCGGAGAGGGAAGAATCGGGCTGATTGATTTTACCGATCTCTGTCTGGGAGATTTCGCGCGCGATATCGGTACTTTTATGCAGCAATTGGAATATAAGGTAACAACTAAAGCCGGCGATACGACCTGGGCGGAAAAGTTGAAGAAGCTGTTTTTGGAGACATACTTGGAAACAACCGGGCGAGAGATGACCGCTGATTTAAGGGAGAGAATAGAGCTTTATTATAATTTTACTGCCATCCGTACGACGGTCTATCTGTTTCTGAAATACGAAAATGATTCTAAAAACGGCAAAGCATTATTGGAAAAAGTTAAGGCTAACTTAAATTTAAAATAAAATGAAAAAAACGAGAGCACTTGCGCGAAAGATAAAAATTGCTCATATCCACGTTTGGGATAAGAAGAATAAGGGAGACCTGGCGATAGTTTTGGCTGTTCAGGAATTATTAAAGAAAAAATTTAAGAATTGCCAAATTGTAAATTTTCCGGTTGAAGTTTTAAAGAGTTATGACGCTAAAAAAATAAAGGCTTTAAATCAAGCCGACGTAATTGTTATGGGTGGTGGCGGAATCTTATACTCTTATTTTTTGCCCTTTAATTTAAGAATGATTGCGGAAATAAAAAAGCCATTTTTTCTTTTCGGGCTCGGCTATATTAAAGAAGTTGACGCTCCACTTTGGAGTCGGGATAAGATAGAGAGCGTTGTCGCTTTGCTAGAGCAGGTTAAATTAGCCGGTGTTCGTGACTTTAATACTAAGAAATTTTTATTGGCAAATGGTGTTTCGCCCTCAAAGATTAAAGTAATCGGCGATCCGGCGGCACTTTTATCAGAGAAGAAACCGCTTGCGTCTGTTTGCGGTAAACTGGGCATAAATAAA
>CAYUWA010000002.1:50854-57076 GCA_964448505.1 uncultured Gammaproteobacteria bacterium
AAAGCTTGAAAGTCGGATTAAACTTGAATTATTCCGGCTGGCTCGGATTTGGCAAATGGCGGGAAGATATTTTGACGGCTTATCGTGAAACGGCTGAATATTTTCAAAATGAATTAAGTGCTGAAATTTATTATTTAAAACATCACCCGGGCGAAGATAATATTTACCACGAATTAAAAATAAAAAATTTAAAGTTAGTTGATTTAAAACCGAACGAGCAGAAGTACGTTTATGGAAAATTAGATTTAGTAATCGGGATGATGCTTCATGTCGGCGTAATGTCTTTCGGCGCGCTCACGCCGGAAGTAAGTGTCGCTTACGATATTAGAAATTACGGCTTCGCTGATTTTATCGCTTGTCCGGAGCTGGTCGTTGATTTAGATAAATTAAAGAAAGGCGAGTTGTTACGCCGCGCCAAAATTGTTGCCGGAAAACAAAATGCTTATCATAAAAAGTTTAAAGCGATAAAGAAAAAAGTTGAAAATAATTTTAATATATTTTTAGAAACAATTGAGAATAATATAAATCAAATATAATATATAAAGATATGAGAGCTTCTAATAAAGAGCAGGGGGGTAAAATCCCTGGGTTATTGCCGGTTATTGCTGCCTTTTTAGGGAACGCCACAGTTTGCGCGGCTAAATTTATTGGTTTTATGATGACGGGTTCGGGGGCAATGTTTTCCGAGGCGATTCATAGTTTTGCCGATACGGCTAATCAATCGCTGCTAATAATTGGTGTTCGTAAAACGACAAAAAAGCCCAATCAGCTTTTTCCTTACGGTTTTGGGCGAGAGCGTTTCATTTGGGCTTTAATTTCCGCTTGCGGTATATTTTTTATCGGAGCCGGTGTTACGGTTTATCATGGCGTTGAGGCCCTAATTAATAAACCGGAAGTTCATTTCAGTTCTTGGAACCTCTATATCTTATTAGGCGCTTTTATTATTGAGTCTTTTACTCTTTGGTTAGCTTTTAAGGACGTTCGCAAACACTATCCGGAAAAAAAGTGGGCAGCTATATTTAAAGAAGCCGATCCGACGACTCTTGCGGTTATTTACGAAGACGGTTTGGCGGTTATCGGTGTCGCCATCGCGGGTTTAAGTATTATTTTATCTAGAATTACCGGACAAATTTTTTGGGATGCGCTCGGTTCTATTGCGATTGGGCTTTCGCTGGGAGTTGCGGCTATTATTTTAATTGCTAAAAATCGTAGCTTTCTTATTACCAAATGCATTCCTGAAGAAGCCGAAGAAATGGTTCTGGAAGTTTTAAATAACGACCCAGCGATTGAAAAGGTTTTGGACTTTAAGTCAGCTGTTTTGGACGTAGATAAATATCTTATTAAATTTGATATAGAATTTAATGCCTCGGCGCTTATGAAAGAGTTTAACCAGCATCACTTTTTAGAGAATGAATACGAAGAAGTAAAAGAAAGCTATGAGAACTTTATGAAATTTTCAGTTGAATATATGGACAGAGTTCCGCGTATGGTCGGGAAGAGAATAGACGAAATAGAGAAAAAAATAAGAGCGGTCGTCCCGCAAGCGGTTTTTATTGATATTGAGATTAATTAGGGAGAAAAGTGATTTTCGCCTATTGTGTTTAACAGTATTGGACAAAATAAGTCTCTTCGCCCAGTATGAGCAAGAGAATATTTAAAAGTTGATCGTGGCTTTACAAAATAGTAAAAATGTGGTATAATACAACATTGTATAAATAACTTTTTAATTTTGAGAGAGTTAAAAAATATGTTTAAAGAAAACATAGCTCCAAATAAAAAAACAAGTCCTGATAAAATAATGTTAGAAAATAATAATGAGGATAATAAAGTTCTCGAAGGGTTTTCTAGCTGGAAAGAAAAAAATTCCTATGTAGCTCAGAAATTAGTCGAAGAGAAATCGGAGGATATTTTGTCCTATACGGACAATTTGGTTGATGACCAGGGGAGATTTTTAAATTTTTTAAACCCAAAGAGTGTCAAACATATTTCTAAAATATTTAGAGAGCTTGCGGCAGGTAAAAAAGTTCAGGGTGGTCTATACGATCCGAAATATAACTCTACTTTTGGAAAAGAGGCTATTTTTGATGCGGATTTTGGTCGGGTGCTTGTTGAGGCGTTACCTGTTATTTTTAATAATAAAATAAATTCTGGGGAGCATAATAATAATTTAGCGATCATTCAAGCTTGGGCCCAGACAGAAAAATATTTAACATATGAAGAAGACAGGATGAGTAATGAAGCGCATATTAAAGAATCTTTTAAATCTTCATTGGATAGCGATAAGATATCAGTTTTGGAGGAAATATATATTAATTATTTAGGTCGGCTGTTTAATCAATCTGACGCTGAAGACCTAAAAAGTTTTTTACCAGAGATTTATGAAAGATTTAAAAATAAACAACCGGATATTGAGCGATATCGAAAAGAAGTTCCTTCTAATTTAAATATAACTTTGTCATCATCGGCCCGAAGGGTTCTTTTACAAGAAAAATTCGAGCTCTTTGCTTTTTCATATCCGGAGCCTAACTTGATTGATGATGCATATATTGAGAATAAATTTTTTAGATCAATCAAACAACATGAGACGGGCAAAGGATATGTTGTTAATGACGAAAATCATGAGGAATATTTAAAGGAGCTTCGTGAGAACAAGAATGTTCCTTTGCGTCCTTGTCGTAAAGAAATAAACCCGATGGAGTTAAATCAATCTGACGGAGAATATTTGATTGCTGATTTTTCTCAAGATTATTATGGTATTTATACGGTTTCGGGAAGTTTGGAGGCTTATATAAAGAAAAGTGATTTAAAGACAACTAATAAACCAGTCGAGGCTCAAGATTTCTCAAGCGTAAAAAATGAAGTTAATTTTTATAACAATCAAGATATCGCCTCTTTTAAGGTAATGTCTTCACTTTTTTTCCGGGATGCCTTAGAAAAAAAATGCGGCATAGATATTGCTAGTCTCAATCTTAGAACACAATACCAATTTTTAAATTTTATTAGCAGTTATTCCGAGGATAAGTTTTTAGAATTAAAAGAGTTTATGGATAAAGGAAACTCTTTAGAGGCAAGGAGTAATCGTTTAAAATCTTTTTTGTGCCTCGAGCTCGATGAAATCATAGGTGTTCAAATAATTGCATTGGGAAAGAAATTTAATACGGAAACAGCCGAATTGTTCTTTTCTAAAATGGCAGAAATTAATGACTTAGCCTCTAAAGAGGATTCGGAGTTAAGATTTTTATTGCTTAAAGATAATAAACATCAAGATCTTTCAGGTTTAAAAGCAGATCTTTTAAGAAAAGCCCTTGAATTAGTCATGAAAGTCTCAATAATTAGTGTTGGGATATTAAATGAAGAAAAATCTGAATATATTTTTAGTGAATTAGAAAAAATTAAAACGGAGGTGGCATTATTATCTGGATTATTAAAATCAGCGAAAGAAAGCGGACAAAATATTCCCCTGGAAATGATTAAAGATTTAGATTTAGAAAAAAGAGTTATTAATAGTAAAAAAGGAGTCGATTTAAGCAAGGAGGAAAAAACGCAATTAATAAAAATAGCTCGCGAAAACTATCAAGCGATATTCTTGCAAAAAGGAGAAAACTATAATCCCGAAGCCTATCAAAGAATTATCGCCCATTATGAAAAAGACCTTGAAGATTTAGAAGGTCAATCAGTATATATTCTAAAATATAAAAATGAAATAGTTTGTTCTAGTCGCTTTGAAAAGATTTCAGAATATGCAGTTTATGGCGGCGCTTTTAACGTGTCTGGGGAAGTACAAGGCTTGTCTCTGGGCGGAAGTTTTATTGAAAAAGTTTTAGAAGAAGTTTCTAAAGATTATGACGTTCATATTTCTACTCGCAAGGATAACCCGGCCAATAATTCTTATCAGCGTGCGGGGTTTGTTGTTACCGGAGAATATAAAGAAGAGGACGGAGTAGAATATTATAAAATGATTAAACCGGCTAAATCAGAAATTTCTTTAGAGCGGGCAGCTTAAGGCAACTTTTTTTCTGTATCCTCCCAAAGACAATCAAAAATAAATTTATTCATTTCGTAGATATTCTTATCCTCAATAATTATTGATATTACTTGCCCCTGGTTGATTACTTGAAAAGATATTTTATTATCATAAATCTGGATGGAAGATTTAAATGGAAGGTGAGCTTTGTCTAAATAACGGATATCCGTTATTTTTTCATATTCTAAACCAATATTTGCTTCATGGAATGGTTCTTTCCCGACCCTGATTACTTTTTTCTTTATTCCTAATTTTTCGCGCTTCTTTTTGTATGAAGCATTTATATCTTTAAAAAGTTCTTCCTGGTTTAGAGCTTCTTTGTCTAGCAGCAGACATATTTCTGTCTTGCTGGTTAGAGTATCTTCAAGAACCTTTTTTAAACCTTCATCTCCCTCATAAAATCTCACCCCCGGCTTATTACTTATTAAATTAAAGGCGGAAACTAAATCAGGAAGGGAGTTCTCAAATACGGACTTGGCTTTAGCCAGGTCTTTTTCTTTTTTCTCTAATATTTGCTCTAAATTAGAAGGGTGTTCAGCTGAAAAGACAGTTATTCCCGCTTTTCCTTCTTTCTTTATCGCTAATTTTAGAGAAATAAGCTCTTCCAAACCTTTATAGACGACGCCGCGAGGGCGTTTTGTCTTTTTGGCAATATCAACCGCCTTCTGGGCTCCATTTTGGAGTAAACAGTCAAAGATTTCCGCTTGAACCTTGGTTAAACCAAGGTTATAAAGAGTTTTTTCGTTCATATAGGCTGTGGATAACTTTACAAAAATTAGATTTTATGTTTTTTTAATTGTTTATTTTTAGTTCTTCTATATAAATTATAGCGCATAATTTAATAGTTGTCAACTATAATAATGACAATATTATACAAAGAATAAGCGTATTGTACGTAGTATTGTCAGTATAATATCTAACAATTGACAAATAGTGTAAGTCTAAGTCTTGACAAGAAGATTAATCTATGATAAACTTTAGGTATCGAAAATGAGACAGGGAATAAGAACGGCAAAACAAGTACATTACATCAAAATATAAATAATGGAAGGAGAGAGCCATTATCAGCCATAAACAAACAATACTTTTATAAAAAAGGGTGTTGGGTAGATAAGCTTTCTTCTATAAATAGAAAACTTTTCCGCCTGACACTTTTTTTTTGGGACAAACGGATAGTTATGAAGAGGAGAGAGCGGTCTGAGCCCCATTCAGACTTAAAACAATAATTAATCTTATTCCCCTTCATAACCATCCGCTTACCCCTTACGTGAAAACGAAGAGGACGGCGGAATCTGAAATGATTACAGTTTAATCATCTCAAGTTACTCGGGGTACGAGCAACATAAATTTATAGACATGTCTGGTAGCTTCAGGAGATTAAATGGACACATAATCTTGGTTAACAAGAGGAGAGGGTTCATTTCCTGAGACTAACAACTGTTTATCAGTTTGCTTCTCATAAATAATATGAGAATTCGGTAAAAGGTGAGTCGGAATAAGGAATGCGTCGCAAACCGCATCCTTAGGAAGGAGGTCTGATTACTTAGTGGCCCAAAAGCGAAAGCGAGTAAGCCCGGGGAAAGGCACCAATTACCAACGTTCTTCTTGCGAGGAGATCGACTGCGCTAAAACCTTGAACAAGTTTGAACGCAGAAACTTCCTCGAAAAGATTTTAAGAATTTAGGGGGATGTTCTTTGAAAGTAAAAATAAAAAAATAAACAATTTAAAAAAATGCCGTTAAGAAAAGCGGCGCAGAGAAATGGAATATCTAGTTCGTGATAACACAGTCTACTCTAGTATGTATAAACAACATAGAGAAGAAAGAAAAATGGCCAGGGTTGATGAAGCCATAAATTTATTAACCGAAAAGTTTATGGGTTACTTCCAGCTGGAAGCAGGAAGAATCATGCTCCTGGTGTGCAGGGGGTGGCAGATTTCCTCTCCGATAGACTGTTTTTTCGCAATTTTTGAAAATGGAAAAATAGTGCAGGAGATGAACTCCGCCTATCAAAGAAGCTACATAAACTTCTATAGGTGGTTTGAAGAAGCTCCTTCCGAACTTTTTCCAGGAGTTTGGACGTTTAAAACAAAAAAAGGTCGCGGCTATTCCGGCGGCCACAATTCTCAGGCTGAATTTTTTACCTATAATGCTCCGGAAAACAAAGGGGCGATTAATCTGGATTTAACAACCCAAGGA
>CAYUWA010000002.1:57086-61722 GCA_964448505.1 uncultured Gammaproteobacteria bacterium
TGGGGTATCTAATCCCCTTGGAAAAATAAATGTTTCGAGCAACATCCGTTCTGATGTTGCTCTCCTTCTCGGAATGTGTGTTCCGACCGATGAGTCCAAAAGGACGAAAGGGAGATGTTCGTTGAAAATTTAATAGCAAGATAGAAAAAGTTTTCATTTTTTAAGTTTTTTGCTTCTTGTTTTCGGTTTTTCCTTTTTTGTTTGTTTTATAAAAAATTAACAGAAAAGGGGAAGTAGAAAACTAGAATAAAATTAATCAAACCCGATTTGTCTTAATTTTATTCAGCTTGCAAAAACCTTATTCTGTGAAATGAAAGCTCTAAGAGTGAGTATCCTCCTTAATAGTCCCAGAAAAGCATTGCCATGCAGGAGGCTGGGTTAGTAACAGGTGACATTCAATGGAAAGACATGATGGCAAAGAAATGGAAAGACATTTCGCCTTCTGGATTAGTAAATGAATCCTTGGCCAGACAAGGTATTATGAATGAATCTAATTCGTTTCAATGGCAGAAAAATTATTAAAGTTGAAGTTGAAAATGTAGGCGGAATGATTGCCTATAATGTTTACCGGACTTATTGGGATGATAAATTTAAAAATTATCTCATCCCTGCCCCTAAAAAAGGAGAAGTGGTTGCAGTTTTTGATGTTGTCTGGGGTTCAGACGATATAGGCAAAAAAGCGACCTCAATTGTTTATTTTCACAAGAGATATCTTGTGAAAGATGGTTATGGGCATATCGTTGTTGACCCTAAAGTTGAGGAACTTATAAAAGAGTTTTTCAATAAAACCAAGGTCTCGACCAATATGTGGGTCGTAAAACCTACCAGAGAACATAAAATTGAACTCTTGGGAAAAATCTTTTTAATGAAGGATGAGAATTCTTTTATTAGTGAAGACCAAACGATAGAGATGTCGGTTGGGACGTACGAAAACTACGGGGAAAACACTCTCAAAATAAATGGAGTGGAAATTCCAACCCGTGTTGCTTCTTTTGAGCATCAAGGAGGAGGCGCCAGCTTTAACAACTGGTATTTAACTGAAAGACTGGCGTTAGCGACTGTAGTTACTAATACGGAGTTGCCATGCAAATTTCGTCTATCCGAAAAATACACTCAAGGAATAAAGTGGATAGAGGACAAGGAGTATATTCTTGAAGATGAACTGTTTAGTGTAAAAATAAAATGCTATTTTGATTCCGAAGAAGAATATCAGAGTGGAGATGGAGAGTGTTTTTCTCGCGATATCAAGTGGAAATTTTAAAGTTAGAGCAGTATCCGTTCAAGATACTGCTCCCACTCTCGGAATGTGTATTCCGACTGATGAGTCCGAAAGGACGAAAGTGGATGTTCGTTGAAAATTTAATAGTAAGATTGAAAAAGTTTTCATTTTTCTATTTTTAAGTTGATAAATTAAATAATTCTAATTCTCGTCTTCGATCTTTTAAAAAAGAGAGTGGAGATGAGAGTTAAAATTATTAATAAACAATTTAAAAAAAGCCGGGTAGCAGCGGCGCTAAAGATGAAGACAATAGCAGAACTGAAAGAAATTGCTCAAAAGGTTATTGAGATGGTTTCGTCAACACCATCGAATATAGACAAAGAATACGGGAGACCGTATCTATTCATGCTAAGGCATGAAGCAGAGAAACTTTTAGATAGTGGTGACTGCGGAGTATGTATCTGCATGCTATCTAATTATGTAAAGACTGGAGAGTTGCTCCACGAGCCAGACCAGTACCCCTTGTTTCCAATGGATAAATCATTTGGGAATATAGAGAATGTTATGGTTGAAGTCAGAGGGAGGTACGATTTTCGGATGGCCCTCGGGTTACTTTATAGCTATGATTTATCCCAATATATCCATTGGGATAGTGTTATTGCTCTGCCAAGGGAATTAGCGAAAGATCTGCACTATCGGGTTGTGGGGCGAGGATATCTTCAAGTCAAAAATCCGGAAGTTTTAGAACAGTTTGGAATTAAATTTCCAGAACCGTTTGAAAACTACAAGGAACCGATTGTCCACATAGATAACATCTACATTGCCGAGATTGAGTCCCAGTTGGAAGTAATGGAGATTCCACGCATCGGGTGGTGGAGCTCTGACTTCTCTGGGTACGGTTCACTTATTCGGAGCCCCTTTCAGGTGATTATAGATAAAGATTTTATCTATAAAAATATCCGAGAAATCGGTTATACTGCCGAAGACGTGCTGGAGTGGAAAGCCGCCCAGCATCATAGCTGGGAGGGAATCTTCCAAAAAAAATTCCTGGAGGAAAGGATAATTCCTTTCTTTACGGAAAACAAGATTGGCGTTCAAATCGCCGAAGGATCATATTCTGGACGTCCCCTTGGCATAAAGCGAGGGGCTGAAAACTCTCAGCAAATTTTTCCAAAAACTGTGGAGGATCTTAAGGTCTTCGCGGGGTTAGGAAATTTCATCCAATGCTGGTTAAGTGAATAAATCAATGAATTTTCAAGTCCTCCTAGACTTTAAATAGGCGCCGTAGTGGAAAGGCGAGAAAGACACCACAGAGTTCAAAAAATATTGAGCAGCATAAGTTTAAAATGTTGCTCTCCCTCTAGAGATGTGTGTCTCTACCGATGAGCCCAAAAGGACGAAAGGGAGAAGTTCGTTGACAATTTAATAGTAAGATTAAAGGTTTTTGGTATTTCTGCTTTAAAATAGACGACTAATAGTGAGAATTTTTTAGCAATGGCATTTAGAATTTATTATCATGATGAATTTTAAATGCCCTTGCTGAGGAAATCACTAGGTGAAAGTACACTCTATAATTAACCCTATCAGACAGGCATGTCAGGAGTTGGGTAAGCAAGTAAGCAGACTGCCGAGAAAGTTCGGAATTTCACGGATCTAAATAAATCCTTGTCCGTGCAAGGTAGATGTATGGCAACAATAGTCGATGTTTATGTGGATTTAATGGAAAAAACCGTCACTGTTGACGGTAATCTTTTTCATCCTGGCGAAGAATTTTCTTCAGGATCTTCCATGGGGACATGGGTAGTCATGAATACAGTCCGTAAGGGGCTGCATATTGTTAGACTTTCGGCTAATGGCCGATTTAAGTATGCAGTCATTCCAGATCATTCTGGGGCTTACAGAATGGGACCAGATTTTGGTCATCCGTTAATAACGGATGAAATTATTAAGGAGAAAGAGATTCGTCGCTTCTTCTGTCCAAAGGGAAAAGACGAGTATAATTGGCAAAGATATTATAAATCGTTGCCGGTTGTCCCGATGGTCTCATTTTCTGAAGCAAAAGATTATAAATTTTCGAGAATAGAAATTCTCGAAAATAGCAGCTTCTTAGTTGCTATTATTTTCCAATACTCCACTCATTGTGGAGAGGAAATATATAGAACTAACACCAAAGTAGTCCTAAAGAAAGATTCTTTGGAGGGAGAATTGGAATATGTTTATTTAGAGCCCGATAGGTATGGGCATGCATATTCATTTTCCGTGGTTGACTGCAGGTTTGTGGATGAACCACAAGCCATCAGTAAAGAGATGGCAGAAGATGTGAGAGGGTTAGCAAAATTGCTGATCCAGCGCACAGGTCTAGCGATGGGCTTGCATGTCGGTTGCGAGCCAATGATTCTTCCTTACCAGTTTATGGTTAAGGAAATTAAAGGATCTCCGTGGGGGCTGAAAGGAAGGGCTTCAGTTACTTCAATTATAGTTGAAGAAAATGGAGCAGAGTTCCATGTAACTGCCGCGGCAGACATCGCGTCTGATTATGAAAGAGACCAAAGAGGTCTCTCTTCTGACTCTTTCGAAAAAATTAAACTCTCAAGATCAAGAGGAGAGTTTAAAAATACTATTGAAGAGATGGGGGGTTGTCTTTTTAATGATCCGTTTCCTTTTTTGTCAAAATTTATTCCTCAATAAAATTTTCAAGTCCTCCTAGACTTTAAATAGGCGCCGCCGTGGGTCAGCGAGAAAAACTCCACAAAGTTCAAGAATATTGAGCAACATAAGTTCAAAATGTTGCTCTCCTTCTCGGAATGTATGTTCCGACTGATGAGTCCAAAAGGACGAAAAGGAGAAGTTCGTTGAAAAATAAATATCAAGAAAATAAGATTTAGAGTTTTTGTCTTTAAATTTATTATTTGCTGTTTTCGGTTTTCCTTTTTTGTTTGTTTTATAAAAAATTAACAGAAAAGGGGAAGCTGAAAACCTTAAAAAGAGTAGGCAAAAAGAAAATTTTTTAAGATGGAAACATTAGTGACTAAAAACGGGAATTTTCTTGTTAAGTCAGAAAACCTTTTTGGATTTTTTGATAAAAGCGGAAAATTTCTCCGTGAAGCTAACGCCCCAGAATGGGACTGGGCGGAAGAAAAAATGGAGGAATGCGCTTCCGAGCTTAATTTTGATATTGATTCTTTAAAAAGAGTCGTATCAAAGAGAAAAGAAAAGGCGCTCCAGGTTCTGGTAGATTTTTCTGGATTTTCCAGAGAAATGATCCAAAAGGTGTTGGATTATTTCAAAGGGGAACCGGAAGAATTAAAGATTGCTGGTGAGATGCCAGCAGATTGGATGGACACGGAAATCTCTACAGGTGGTTGCGCTTATTCGAACGAACAGTGGGCAAACGCTTGGGCTGTTTCAGCTGCTGGC
>CAYUWA010000002.1:61732-94349 GCA_964448505.1 uncultured Gammaproteobacteria bacterium
AACTAAAATAGAGAAAATTTTAGTAGAGGCCAGTGCAGAACAAAACGCCAACGGCAGTTGGTCAGATGCTTATGGCTATACAGCCGAGTACCTGGTAAAAACTGCGCCTGATGCAGAAATTTTTATTTATAACTCGGGTTGTTCAGAGGTCACCGATGGTCGGGATGACGAGAACGAAGACAATTGGTACATATTCAAGAAACCAAATCTGTCTCCGATGCTGGAAGAGCGGAGAGAAGGTGCTCTTCGTAAAGTACATAATTTTTTTCGGGATATTAAAGCAATATCTGAGAATGATTATGTAGAGCTGTTTAATTCCGTTCTTGCCGCAGTAGAAATAGAAGATAAAGACATCTCTTTTTTTGGTGAGATTGGTCCTGATTGGTTAATTTCTGCTTATTCAACGAGCGGGTGTGCTTATTATGACGAGCGTTGGTGCTCTGTTTGGGCGGTTAATCCTGCCGATGATATTATTAAAATCGATAGTATCGTTACGGGCGAAGATGTCGCCCAAAATGCTAATGGCTCCTGGGTTGATTCTTATGGTTATTATTTTAAATATCTTAAGAAAAAAGCTCCTGGCGCTCTATTCTTCATTGTTAATGAAGGCCGCGATCGGCGCGCTGATCGCCAACCAAGCATATACGAAAATAGTTGGTCATTTCTCCGACCGTTAAGCCGGAAGGAGATTATGATCCAAAAAATAAATTCTCAAAACAAACCCATAACACTCGGGGACGTTTTAAAGAATAGTTCTTGGTAGAGATACCAAAGATGCGAACAGACCGTTCACTCTGTTCGCTTCCTTTCCGAGCTAATCAGTTAGTAAGGCTGGTTGGCTCAGAGAAGAAAAATTGCTATAATAGTAAAGCAAATCTAAATTTAAAACTCCGCCGCAACCCATAGAGCGGAGAAGTAAGAATATTTTTGAAATCTCTCTCCTCAAAATTATAATTGCTTCTCATACTTCGCCCTATGGATTCTGGCGGAGTTTTTAATGCGGGGAAGAGTTTTTAATAACTTATCTGAGAAACTTGTTAAAATTTTCTTTATTAACAAGATGTGTTTCTGATTCTTTGTAAATTTTATTGAATTTATGAAGGGCTGATGTTATATTCTCTTTGGAAAATTTACATTCAAAAGCGACCATATTTCCTTGATCTAGTTCAACGAGGTCTATTTCGCTTTTATCATAGGTTCTCCAAAAATAATGCGATGGATAATGTCCGCGGTTATGCATAAATTTCAATCTTTCAATGATAAAGAAATTTTCAAAAATTTTACCGTTATCATTTCTTAATTCAAGCGGCGCAACATCTTGAGCTAAAGTATTTCTTAAACCAATATCCAAGAAGTAAACTTTATAAGATTTTTTAATTTCGGAACTTAAGTTTCTTGAGAAAGAGTATAAACGTTTAATAATAAATGCCTGCTCAAGTAAAGCAATATATCTTTCCACGGTCGCCTTGTTCGTATCAAGTATTTTTGCCAGTCTGTCCGTTGAGATTTGTGATCCTACTTCTCTGGCCAGAGTTATCGCCAGCTTTTCAAAAACAACCGGTTTACGAATTTGTTCAAAATTAAAAACATCTTTATAGAGATAATTTGTCGTGATATTTTGCAAACGATCAAGTTTGTCGTTTTGATTTGCGGAAACGATTCCTGGGTACATGCCGAAAGTTAATATGCCATTAAGATCTCTGCCCCCAATTTCATTATATGAAAGAGGGTATAGCATAAATTCATAAGTTCTTCCCGTCATTGGTTCGTTTATTTTATTTGCTAAATCAAAAGAGGATGATCCAGTGGCGATAATTTGTATTTGCGGGTATGTGTCAGTAAAATTTTTAAGAATAAGCCCGATGTTTTCAATCGTTTGAGCTTCGTCTAACACGACGATCTTATAATCTTTGATTTTTTCATATAAAAGTTCCGGCTGTCTCGGGACGAGAACATTTCTTATTTCCAGAAGCTCACAGTTAAAGTGCCGCCCCCTATCTTTGTAGGGTTCAATAATTGTTTTTGAAAGAGTAGTTTTGCCTGATTGCCTCGGTCCGAGAATAATGATAACTTTACCTTGAAAGAGTTTTTCCTCAATTCTTGTCCTTATTTCGCGTTAATATATATGCATAAAATACAAATTTATTAATTTAGATAGTTTACTACCTAAATTAAGAACATCAAGCCAGAACCTAAAAGTCAAGCAAACTTCGCCCTATGGATCTTGGCGGAGTTTTTGTTTGACAAAAAATTACTTTTAGTATATAATATATATAGCTATAAATCATTATTAGTTTATAGATATATATGAAAAATACAATATTATCCGAAAAAGACGCAAATTTAATATCTCAGTCCATAATAAAATATGGCCGTATTTTAGATATAAAAAAATTGATGACTATTTTTTCAATTGAATATTCGGCGAGCGCTGCCCATAATCGCATAAACAAACTGGTGCGTTCAGGTTGGCTTATGCGGATTAGACAAGGACTTTATCTAATAATTGATAATTTGAGTGCCCGCGATCAAAATGATATTTCCTTGATACGTATCGCTAATGTCTTGGATCATAATTCTTATGTCAGTTTGGCGTATGCTTTAAACTATCATCAATTATTTGATCAATATAGTAGAACGGTTATTAGCATCTCCGATAAAATTAATAAAAAATATAATTTTGACGGACATCTTTATCAATTTTCTAAAGTTAAGAAAGAAATGTATTTTGGTTTTACGGAAGAGTTAGATGATGGTAAAATTATTAAAATTGCTGAAGCCGAAAAGGCTCTAATTGACTACCTCTATCTTGATAATAGCTTTTTCAGTGCCAGTTTAGTTTTTGAAAAATTACGTGATAATTATCAAATGCTTGATCTTGATAAACTGCAGGTTTACGCGGCGCGAGCCGGGACAACGATCAGTCGGAAAATCGGTTTTTTATTGGATGCGGCAGCGATTGATAGTACAAGACTATATCAAAGTTTGAAAAATAAAAAAGGTTTTAATCGTTTTACTTCTGAGTCTAAATTATTTAACGCCAAATGGCGAATTTATTATGATGAACGAATTATTAGATAGAACGGAATTGACGTTCGCTAATAAAGCTTTAAAATATCCCCTTGCCATTGCCGAGAAGGATTATTTTTTAGCGTTCACTTCGAAAATTATTTTTGAATCGGTACTTTCTGGTCGGCTTATTTTTAAGGGCGGAACTGCTTTATATCATATCTATCTTCCGCAACTCAGATTTTCCGAAGACCTGGATTTTTCTAGCAACGCTCAAAAAATAGAGCTCAGTGAATTAAAGAAAATTTTTGCCGATTCGGAATTTTTTGAAATTAAAAAAGAATATATTTCCGATGCGACAATAAAAATTGAGAAGTTGCAGTACCGCGGGCCCTTGGGTCTTGCCAATTCTTTAAAGGTTGAAGTTGATTTTCTGCAGAATGTTATTTTGCCGCCTTTAGAGCTTGATTACCAAAATGTTTATGGGGTTGAAACTAAAATGCGGGTCATGGATATCCGCGAAATTGCCGCTGAAAAAATTCGCGCAATGAATGATCGTATTCGTTATCGAGATTTTTATGATTTTGCGATGATTCTTCTGAAGTTAAAAATAGATTTAAAAGAAGTTGAGGCTCTTTTACCGAAAAAAGAAGTTAGAAAAAACATGAGCCTGGAAAATATTTTAAATAATTGGCTTTTGGCTAAACAAGAAAAACTAAAGGAATCATCTTCTATATATTTTTCTGAAGAATTAAGCGATGTGCAAATTGAAGAGCAGCTTAATAAGTTAGAGTTTGCCCCCATCTTATTATAAGAGGCTGGTTAAAACCCTCCTTTCGGGTTTCTTTCGGGCTTTCTGTCCGATTTATGCTATAATATATTATTATTAGTTAAAATTGTTTTTATATGGGAAGAAAGAAGAAAAACTCTAATCCGATGGACTATATTACGCTCCCGGATATTAATTTAGACGCGCGCGCCAAACGCAGTATTTTTATCGTATTTTTATTAGTTTTAGGCGTACTGAGCTTTCTGGGGCTCTTAAATTTATCCGGCCATTTCGGAGAATTTTTGTCTAAAGAACTGACGCTTATTTTCGGCTACGGGAAATGGTTAGCACCGGTAATCTTTGTTTATTGGGCAGTCGTTCTGATTAGAAAACATAAAAAGGTTTTAAAATTTACCGACTATTTAGGCTTAGGACTTTTCTTCGTATCATACCAAACCTTATTTCATTTTTTTATTGATCCCTTAAAATGGAAAGAAGCGGTTAAATTAGGCGAAGGGGGTGGATATATCGGGCTTTATTTAAGTAAGGTCTTTTTTTATATTTTTGGTTTCTGGGGCGGTGTCGTCGTCTTAATCGCCTTCCTATTAATTTCGCTAGTTTTAATTTTTAATACCTCGCTTTCTAAAATTATCGGTCAAGAAAGTCCGGGGGCGAAAGTTATTACACCGTTTTTCTCGTTTTTTAAGAACTTATTTTCCAGTTCGGCTGACGAAGAAGAAAAACCCGGGAAAGAATTTATAGAATCCGCGCGTGAAGAAATTTTAAGCGCTTGGCAGAAAAAAGAAGTTGTCGCGGACGAAGCATCGCTAGAGGATGAAGAAGAAATTCCATCGCCGGCCGTTTTGAAAAAAGATAAGATTAAGACGCAAGAAAAAATTGTCTGGCCAAAACGTTTAATCAAAATTGATTTACCGATAGAACTTTTGAATAATAAATTCTCTAAAGCGATTGGCGGCGATACCGAGCTTAACGCCAAGAAAATTAAAAGTACTCTAGAAAAATTCGGCATTGATGTTGAAATGGGAGAAACGAAAGTCGGTCCGACCGTTACCCAATATACTTTCCGTCCGGCCGAAGGCGTAAAATTATCAAGAATCACAACTTTAAATAATGACTTGTCGCTCTCTCTCGCCGCTCACCCGATTAGAATTGAAGCGCCGATTCCCGGCCAATCTTTAGTTGGCGTTGAAGTACCGAATAAAGCGAAAGCAATCGTCGGACTTCGGGAAATATTGGAAGACAATTCTTTTAAAACAAGAAAGAATAATCTCTCAATCGTTTTAGGAAAAGATGTCGCCGGTACTTCTTGGCTTTATGATTTAACCCGAATGCCTCATCTACTAGTTGCCGGAGCGACTAACTCCGGAAAATCAGTTTGTCTAAATACGATTATTATCAGCTTATTATATCAAAACAATCCCGACGATTTGCGCTTTATTATGGTTGACCCAAAACGCGTTGAGCTCCCGGTTTATAACGGTATTCCGCATTTATTAACTCCGGTTATAACCGACGTCGCTAAAACAATCAATTCATTAAAATGGTGCTTAAATGAAATGGATAGGCGCTATGATATTTTAAATCATGCCGGAAAGAAAAATATCCAATCATATAATTTGACCGCCAAAGAAAAATTACCGTTTATTGTTTATATAATTGATGAGCTCGCCGATTTTATGATGACCGCCGGAAAAGATATGGAAGCGGCAATTATTCGTTTAGCCCAGATGTCGCGCGCTATCGGTATCCATTTAATTCTCGCGACTCAGCGTCCGAGTGTTGATGTTATTACCGGTTTAATTAAAGCTAATATTCCGTCCCGTATCGCTTTTTCGGTTGCCTCTCTCGTTGATTCAAAAACAATTTTAGATATGAGCGGCGCCGAAAAACTTTTGGGTCAAGGCGATATGCTTTTTTCAACGGCGGAACTTTCTAAACCGAAACGTATTCAAGGCGCGTATTTAAGTGATAGCGAAATAAATGATGTCGTCAATTATATTAAAGAAAAGAGTGGGGCGGCCGAATATTTAGAAGGAATTACCGATAGACAAAAGGTAAATGGCAACGCTGGCGTCGGTATGGACGGAACGCACGGCGATGAAGATGAACTATTTGAAGAAGCTAAAGATTTAATCGTTAAAGCAGATAAAGCGTCAACCTCAATGTTACAGAGAAGACTTAGCATCGGCTACGGAAGAGCGGCTAAAATTTTAGATATGCTTGAAGAGGCCGGCGTTATCGGTCCCGCTAACGGCTCTAAACCACGCGAAGTTCTAATTAGTCGTGAACAATATGAAACACAAATGGAAGGTGGAATAAGCGGCGTTTCTTTACATAATCGTTCTGAGGCTAAAGCGCCGGAAAATTATTTTGGCGAGGAGGAAGTTGATGACTCTTTGGTTTTTAAGAGCGGTGAAGAAAAAGAGGCTGACGATATGCAAGAAGATGAACAAGATATTCCAGTGAGTGATAACGCGACCGAAGAAATAGAAGAAGAATTATTGGTTACGCCGGAGGAAGAAGATGAAATTATAGAAGACGAGGATGAAATTCTAGAAGAAATAAGGGAGGAGAAGGAAGAAAAGAAAGAAAAAATAACGACCGAAAAAAAAGAAAAAACGCCGTTTATTGATGACGATGAGATGTTTTTTTCTAAATAATTAAAACAGTTTAAATTAATATTTAAATGTATGATTAAGTTTGAACATTACCCGGGAGTAGCGCCTATAGAAGATATTAAGGAACATAATCCAAGAGAGTCGGTTGATGTTGGACCTTCATTTACTACTCAAGGCAAACTTCAACAAAGGATTTCTGAACTAAACCATGTGTGCGGAGTATTAGGAATACAACTTGAGAAGGGAACGCTGACCAAGATTCAGGAAGAGAAATTGAATCTGGCAGTAGCAGAGCTAAATAATCTTGAAAACCAAGCGAAAAAACTGAAAGAAGTGTGTGGTTTAGATCAAACCATGGAATCAAAAGCTTTTCAAAATTAGAAATTATAGATTATATATTTGCTCCGGATAAATATGTTTTTAGTTATAAAATATGCTAGAAAAAATTAAAAAAATAATTCCTCATAAACTTTTTAAGGCCCTTCAACCGGCCTATCATTATTTTTTTAGCTTTATTGCGGCTTTAGTTTATGGATTCCCGAGTCGCAATTTAATTGTTATAGGGATAACCGGGACGACCGGAAAAACTTCCATCGTTTATCTAATCGCTAAGATGTTAGAAAACGCCGGGTATAAGACGGGATTTACTTCAACCGCTGTTTTTTCCGATGGCAATCGCGAGTGGCTAAATGATAAAAAGATGACCATGCCCGGCAGATTTTTTATTTCCCGAACCTTGAAGCAAATGATTAAAAATAAATGTCGTTATGCCATTATTGAAACGACCTCCGAGGGGATAAAACAATTTAGACACCAGTTTCTAAACTACGATATTTTAATTTTTAGCGGAATTTATCCGGAGCATATTGAATCACACGGTTCTTTTGAAAATTATAAACAAGAGAAGGGAAAACTCTTTGCTCATTTAAAAAATTGTTCCACCAAGTATATAAATGAAGAGAGGGTGGTTGTAAATACCAAGAGCGGAATTAAAAAATTAGATTTAGCAAGAGTCAGAAAGACAATAATAATTAATGGCGACGATGCTGAGGCTAATTATTTTTTAAATTTTTGGAGCGAGGCAAAAATAGTTTATTCTTTTAATAAATCCTTGGAGGAAAGTTTTTTTACGAAAAACTTAAATAGCGAATCAATGGTGAAAGACTTTCGTCTGGTCAGGGGGGATGAGATAAAAACTTACGGAGAGGGAACTAGTTTTATGGCTGATAGCGAACCGGTTAATTTAAAATTGCTCGGACACTTTAATGCTATTAATGCTCTAGCGGCTTATTCGCTCGGTCTTAATCAGTCTCTAGAAACTAAAAAGATTATTTCAGGGCTTGAGAGCGTTAATGGTTTAGCGGGTAAGATTGAGAGTATTGAAGCCGGACAAAATTTTAAAGTAATAGTTGATTATTCTTTTGAGCCAAGAGCCCTAGAGAAATTATATGAAACAATATCCCTTATTCCTTACAAACGCTTGATTCATATTTTAGGCTCGGCGGGCGGAGGAAGAGATAAGTCACGGCGTCCTGTCCTTGGTCGTATGGCTGGTAAAAAAGCGGATATTGTTATCGTTACCAATGAAGATCCTTACGATGAAAACCCCGTTAAAATAATAGAAGAAGTAGCCTATGGAGCAGAAGAGGCCGGGAAAGAACCAAATCATAGCCTATTAAAAATAGAAGATAGGCGCCAGGCGATAAGAAAAGCGCTAATGTTAGCCGAAGAAAATGATTTGGTTTTAATTACGGGCAAGGGAGCGGAACAAGCTATTTGTTTAGCCGGAGGGGCTAAAATCCCCTGGGATGATCGCCTGGTTGCCCGGGAAGAACTTGAACGGATATCGCTCTAAATTGTGGATAAGATGTGTATTGACAAAAGATAATAATTATCATACTATAAAGATAAGCTTACACTTTTTTATCTAAAAAAAGTGATATATACAAAAATAAATTAATTTAATACTACAGAGATTCAAGGCCAATTTAAGATTGGGATTTTTTTGTTAAAAAATAGTCCCTTATTTTATTGGTTATCTTTTTTTGCTCTCCGTTAGTTTATTTTAAAATAAAGTTAAAAAATAGATAAATAATAATTGTTATATATTCTATGTCTAAACGAAAAACATTTTCTGAGAGCAAGGAGGTTATGGCGATGCCTGACTTAATTGAAATCCAGAAAGATTCTTATGATTGGTTTATAAAAGAAGGTTTAGCGGAATTATTTGATGAGATTAATCCGGTCGTTGATTTTATCGGTCGTGATTTGGAACTTTATTTTGAAGATTACTACTTAGACGAACCTAAGTTCTCAGAGCTGGAAAGCCGTGAAAAAAATATAACCTTTGAAGCGCCGCTTCGAGTTAAAACAAGACTACACAATAAAAAAACAAATCACTCGGTTAACCAAGAAGTTTTTCTTGGTGATTTTCCTTTGATGACCGATAAGGGAACTTTTATTATTAATGGAATTGAAAGAGTCGTTGTTTCTCAGCTTATTAGAAGTGCCGGTGTTATGTTTACCGCCGAGTTTATAAAAGGTAAGAAATGTTATGGCGCTAAAGTGATTCCGAATCGTGGTGCTTGGCTTGAGATTGAAACGGATTCCAATAAAGTTATTTGGGTCAGAATTGATAGAAAAAGAAAAGTGGCGATTACTTCGCTGCTTCGCGCCTTTGGTTATGCGACTGATGAGGAATTAATTAAATTATTTAAAGACGTTGATTTAGTAAAGAGCAAGGAGGAAAAAACATTTATTGAAGCGACGATTGAAAAAGATGCCGCTAAAGATGAAGCGGAAGGATTACAAGAAGTTTATCGCCGTATTCGTCCGGGAGATTTAGCTTCGGTTGAAAATGCCAGACAATTAATTTATTCAATGTTTTTCCGTTTTGATCGCTATGACTTCGGACGAGTTGGACGTTATAAATTAAATAGACGTTTCAATCTTGATTTAGCTGCCAATAAAAAAGAAAACAGAATACTGCGAAAGGAAGATTTGGTCTTAATTATTAAAGAAGTTATCAGACTTAATATTGTTAAGGAGCCGGAAGACGATATAGATCATCTTGGTAATCGACGTATTAGAGCTATCGGCGGTTTAATTCAGAACCGATTTAGAGTCGGTTTGGCTCGCATGGAAAGAATTATCAAAGATAGGATGTCTACTTCGGAAATTACAACCCTTACCCCCTCAAAATTAGTAAATGCTCGTCCGGTTATCGGCGTTGTCCGAGAGTTCTTCATGTCGTCTCAGCTTTCCCAATTCATGGATCAGACTAATCCTTTAGCGGAGCTTGAACATAAGAGACGTCTATCAGCTATGGGTCCGGGCGGATTAACTCGCGAAAGAGCCGGGTTTGATGTTCGTGACGTTCATACTACTCACTATGGTAGAATCTGCCCGATTGCGACTCCGGAAGGACCGAATATCGGTTTGGTCGGTCACTTAGCCTCTTATGCGCGGCTTAATAGTTACGGCTTTTTGGAAACGCCTTATAGAAAAGTAATTCATGATAAAAAGGGGAGTCTAGTAACAAGCGAAATCGTTTATCTTGATGCTTTTGAAGAAGAAAAATATATTACTGTTGACTCAACTATTCCAACCGATGATAAGGGATACTTTTTAGTTACCAGATATGAAGTTAGAAAATTCGGTCAACCGGGAATGGAAGATGTAAATAAAATTGATTTTGTCGGTGTCGCCGCCAATCAAATTATTTCTATCGCGACAAGCTTGATTCCGTTTATGGAACACAATGACGGACAGCGTTCTCTTATGGGAACGAATATGCAACGTCAAGCCGTACCGCTTGTTAAGAGCGAAGCGCCGATTGTCGGAACAGGTGTTGAAGAAAGAGCGGCTCGTGATAGCGGTCACGTCGTTATCGCCTCAGAAGACGGGTTGATTACTAGAGCCGATGCCGGGGTAATTGAATTGCAAAACAAAAAAGGTGAAACGACAACTTATAATTTAAATAAATTTTTAAGATCAAATTCTTCAACTTGTATCAATCAACATCCGACTATTGAAGTCGGCGAAAAAGTTAAGAAGGGACAAATTTTGTCAGACGGTCCAGCGATTGATAACGGGGAACTTTCTTTAGGTAGAAATGTTTTAGTCTCTTTTATGACTTGGGAAGGATTCAATTATGAAGATGCAGTTATTATTTCCGAACGTTTAGTACGAGATGACGTTTATTCCTCTATTCATATTGAAAATTATACTATTGATGTTCGCGATACTAAGCTTGGTCCGGAACTTATTACTAACGATATTCCAAATATCAGCGAAGAGAAATTAAAAAATCTTGATGAGGACGGAATTATCAGAATTGGCGCGGAAGTTTCAAGTGGTGATATTTTAGTCGGAAAAATTACTCCGAAAGGAGAAACAACTTTATCGGCCGAAGAAAAATTATTACGCGCGATTTTTGGAGAAAAAGCTAAAGATGTTAGAGACTCATCTTTATATTTAGAACATGGTGAACACGGTAAAGTTGTTGATATAAAGATTTTTTCTCGCGAAGAAGGGGATAAATTATCCGCCGGTGTTTTGCAATCTATTCAAATCGCTGTTGCTAATTTAAGAAAGATTCAAGTCGGCGATAAGATGTCGGGACGCCACGGTAATAAGGGGGTTATTTCTAAAGTCGTGCCGGTTGAGGATATGCCTTATATGGCGGACGGGACAGCGGTTGACGTTATTTTATCGCCGCTCGGTATTATTTCTCGTATGAATCTCGGGCAATTACTAGAAACTCATTTAGGCTTTGCCGCCCAGAAATTAGGATACAAAATCGCTTCTCCAGCTTTAAACGGTATTTCTGAAGAGCAAATTAAGGGAGAATTAATAAAAGCCGGTCTGCCGGAAGACGGAAAGATTGTTTTATATGACGGAAAGACCGGGGTGGCTTATGATCATAAAATTACGGTCGGCTATAAGTATATGTTGAAACTTAACCATATGGTTGAGGATAAGATTCACCAACGATCAATCGGCCCTTACTCACTTATTACCCAACAGCCTTTAGGCGGTAAAGCGCAATTCGGCGGACAAAGATTTGGAGAAATGGAAGTTTGGGCGCTTGAAGGATATGGCGCCGCTCATACTCTTCAAGAAATGTTAACGATTAAGTCCGATGATGTTCCTGGTCGAAGCAAAGCTTACGAGTCTATTATTAAAGGTGAGGAAATTGAAGCTTTAAACGTTCCGGAATCATTTAACGTTTTAATTCGTGAACTTAAAGGTTTGGGTCTTAATGTTGAATTACTAAATGGTAAAGGACAAACCGCTTCGGAGGTTTTAACTAATATGGACGAAGAATTAAAATTGGATGAAAAATTTGATTATGATAAGCCGGAAATAATCGCTACTATAAGCGAAGACGAAAAGCCGGAATAAATAATCTCTTTTAACCAAAGGGAAAAGGTTTTCTTATATAATTTTGAACTCTTAATTTGATAAAATATGTTAAATCCAATAAAAACCAGTGATTTCAATGCCATTCGCTTAAAGCTGGCAAGTCCGGAAGAAATTTTAGATTGGTCTCACGGCGAGGTTACTCGTCCGGAGACAATTAATTATCGTACGCAAAAACCGGAGAAAGATGGTTTATTTTGCGAAAAGATTTTTGGTCCGACTAAAGACTGGGAATGCGCTTGCGGAAAATATAAAAAAATCCGTTACAAAGGAATTGTTTGTGACAAATGCGGCGTTGAAGTAACACGCAGCGCGGTTCGTCGCGAAAGATTAGGCCACATTTCTTTGCAAGTCCCGGCTACGCATATCTGGTTTTTAAGAGGTCTTTCTTCAAAGATCGGATTACTTCTAAGTTTAGGAATACAGTCTTTGGAAAAAGTAATTTATTACGCCAGTTTTATTATTACCGATGTTGACGAGACCTTAAAAGAAGCGACGATTGAACAAATTAAAACTGAGTATAAATCAAAAGTTAAGAGTTTTGAAAATGAATATAATGTTCAAATAAAAAAGATTAAAGAAGAAAAAGGGGAAGACGAGAGTGAAATAAAAGAAGCCGCTAAAATTAAAGCTGATAAATTGGCTCGTCTAGATGAAGATTTTGCGCAAACCCAGAAGGAATTAAAAGAATTAAAGCCTTTGTTAATTTTATCCGAACAGCAATATCAAAGTTTAAGTTTAAAATTCGGTCATATTTTTGAAGCTTCAATCGGCGCTGACGCCATTCGTCAATTACTTTCTAAAATTGACTTAGAAGCCAGTGTTAAAAGGCTGGAAGAAAAATTAACTGATGCCGTTGAGTCTAAAAAGGAAAAATTGGTCAAACGTTTGAAACTGTTAAAGAGTTTTAGAAATAATGGTTTAAGACCGGAATGGATGATTTTGACTACTCTCCCTGTTGTTCCACCCGATCTTCGTCCGATGGTCGCTCTTGATGGCGGTCGTTTTGCGGCGTCTGACTTAAATGATTTATACAGACGAGTTATCAATAGAAATAATCGTTTGAAACAACTAGTTGATTTAAATGCCCCGGAAGTTATTTGTCGCAATGAAAAAAGAATGCTTCAAGAGGCGGTTGACGCTTTAATAGATAATTCCGCCCGCCATACTAAAACAGTTACCGCTTCAACCGGACAGAAAAGACAGCTTAAATCGTTGGCTGATACTTTAAAAGGTAAGCAAGGACGTTTCCGCCAAAATTTATTAGGCAAGCGTGTTGATTACTCCGGACGTTCGGTTATTGTTGTTAATCCAAAATTAAATTTGGATCAATGCGGTCTACCGAAGATTATGGCCTTAGAATTATTTAAACCGTTTGTCATTTCCCAATTAATTAAAAGAGAAATTGTCCATAATGTTCGCAGCGCCTCTCGTTATATTGAAGCCGGGCATGATGAGGTTTGGGATATTTTAGAAAAAATTATTGAAGGAGCTTTTGTACTATTAAATCGTGCTCCGACCTTACACCGTTTAGGTATTCAAGCTTTTAAGCCGATTTTAATTGAAGGAAAAGCGATTCAAATTCATCCGCTCGTTTGTACCGCTTTTAATGCCGACTTTGACGGAGACCAAATGGCGGTTCATGTCCCTTTAACTAAGGCGGCTAAACAAGAGGCGGAAACCTTAATGCTTTCTTCTCATAATTTACTTAAACCGGCGACCGGCGATCCGATTGTAACTCCAGCGCAAGATATCGTTTGGGGGACCTATTATATTACGATGGTAAATAAGGATTTTGATACGAAAGCGGTTCAAGAACTAAAACATTTTTATCACGAAGATGAGGCCTGTCTTGCTTATGAAAACAATTTCATTGATCTCCATGAACCTATTCAGGTCAAATATAACGGAACGATGTTAAAGACTACGGTCGGTCGTCTGATTTTTAATTCACTTTTACCGGAAAAATTAAGATTTATAAATGATGTTGTCGGCAAAGGAAAACTCAAAGATTTAATCAGAGAATGTTCAAGATTATATAGCGAAGAAGAAACGGTTAAATTTATTGATGATTTAAAGAATCGCAGTTTTGCCTTTATTACTAAATCCGGTCTTTCTTGGGGCTTTGGCGATTTGCCTAATTTACCGGAAAAAGATCGTTTAATTGATTTGGCCAATAAACAAGTTGATGTAATTCGCGAACAATATGAAGACGGTTTGCTCACAGAAAGCGAACGTTATGCCAAAGTTATTGAAGAATGGACTAATGCCAAGGACAAAATTGCCGATATTTGTAAGAAGGGGCTAAATGATATCTTGCCGGTTTATTCTATGATTGATTCAGGCGCTCGCGGTTCTTGGGCTCAGCCGGTTCAGATTTTAGGAATGAAAGGCTTAGTTACTTCTCCTTCCGGCGCGATTATTGAACTTCCGGTTAAGGGAAACTTCAAAAAAGGATTTGGGGTTCTTGAATACTTTATTTCTACTCACGGTGTTCGTAAAGGTTTATCCGATACCGCTTTAAGAACCGCTAACGCTGGTTATTTAACCAGACGTCTAGTTGATGTTTCGCAAGATATAATTGTGGTTGAAGATGATTGCGGCGATAAGACAGGAGTAGTTCTTAGTAGAGCCGAAGTGGAAAAAAACGGTGACGATTTCTTTAAGAAAATTATCGGTCGTTATTTAGCTGCGGATATAAAAGACAAAAAAGGAAATGTCGTTTCTAAGGCCGGCGAAATGCTTGATGAAGAGCGTATTAAGAATTTAAAAACTAAAGATATTGATTCGGTCTGTATTCGTTCGGTTCTAAGTTGTCAGATTCACAAAGGAATTTGTGCCAAATGCTACGGTTGGGACTTAGCTTATAATAAACCGGTTAAACTTGGTTCAACGGTCGGCGTCATTGCCGCACAATCAATCGGTGAACCGGGAACTCAGTTAACCATGAGAACCTTCCATTCAGGCGGTGTTGCCGGACAAGACGATATTACCCAAGGTTTGCCTCGGGTTGAAGAAATTTTTGAAGCGCGCAGCCCGAAGAAAAAAGCATTAATTTCTGATGTTGCCGGTAAAGTTAAAGTTGAGTTCGCTCAAAAGACGATTAAAGATAAGGACGGAAAAGAAATTCTTGTTGATAATCCTCAATCTAAGATTTTAAGTATTCATTATAAGGGTGAGGATCATGATAAATATTATTTCTCCGAGAAAATAAACGAAATTAAGCTAGCCGGAGGACTAAGCGCTAAAGACAAGAAAAAATTAGAAGTTAAGGTTTTAGTAAAAGACGGTGAAACAGTTTCTAAAAATACAGATTTGTTTAATATTAGCGGAGAAATAGTTAAATCTAAGTCTTCCGGTATTACTACAGTTACGGAAAAATATATTAGTATCGCCCGCGAGGTTGAAAAAATTAAAGAGCACTCTATTTTAAAAGGTACGATGTTAATGGTTAAAGATGGCGACGTAATTGAAAGGGGGACTCAATTAACTGAAGGTAGTTTGGATCTTAGAGAACTTTATAAACTTAAAGGACAGCTCGCCACTCAGAAATATATTATTAGTGAAATTCAATATGTTTATTCTTCTCAAGGACAGCCGCTAAATGATAAGCACGTTGAAATTATTGCGCGTCAGATGTTTTCTCGCTATTTAGTTAAAGATGCCGGCGACACTAATTTACTTCCGGGCGAGACTATTGAAGATGAGGTTTTCTATCAAGCAAATAGAGAGTCTAAAAAATTAGCGAAAGCGGAAAAATTATTGCTTGGTATTACGAAAGCATCACTTACAACTGATAGTTTCTTGTCAGCCGCCTCTTTCCAAGAAACATCTCGGGTTTTAATTGATGCCGCGGTTAATGGCAAGATAAACAATCTCGAGGGGCTAAAAGAAAATGTTATTATCGGTTGTCTTATTCCCGCCGGGACCGGTTACAAGGGTAAGAAACAGAGAATAGATTATAGCCAGACTGAGTAATCAAAAAAAGTTCAATAAAAAACACCTTATTTTTAAAAAATAAGGTGTTTTTTGATTTGTTTTATTGATAAAAATACAGTAAAATAGAAGGAGATATGTTTAAAACAAGTTTTAAGAAATTGTCTTTTATATTTTCCTTACGCTTATTTTTAGGCTCTCTTTTGTTGATTATCTTTCTAGTTTTTTTGTTTTTAAAAGTCGTTCCTTTCGGGAAGATAACTTATTACCGCGACTATTCCGACAAGCTTCGTTCCGGCAAAGGTTTTATCTATGGATTTACTCCGAGCGAGCGAATATTTATTTCAAAAAGCGGTGAGCCAAGAATAATCGGCGACCCGGTTTATTTTTCTTTATTTACGCCTAGAACTTTTGATAAGGCCAAAGTAACTGTAGAGTATAAGGACAATCTTAGTGCGGAAACGCCGATAATTGAAGCCGGTGTTTTAAGTGACAAAATTGTTTGGAATTATGATTTAAAACCGCTCCAAAATAAGATTATTGATTCTTTACGTTTAAACT
Organism: uncultured Gammaproteobacteria bacterium; assembly: GCA_964448505.1. Lineage (GTDB taxonomy): Bacteria > Patescibacteriota > Patescibacteriia > Patescibacteriales > UBA12465 > UBA12465. Next base: position 78,071 of record CAYUWA010000002.1, read on the forward strand.
GGGCTGAGATTAGTAGCGGCGATGTGTCTTTGTTGCAAAAAGATAATAACTATAATGATTTTCAGGCGTTTAAAAATGATTTAGAAAAGGGGAGCTTAAAAAACTGTCCGGAGGGGCCAAGAAACTGCTTAGCATTTTATAATTATTCTTTTGACTTAGATAATTCTTTAAACGCCAAGAATGAAATAAATAGTTCTTTGCCGCTGGAATTAGATATACCGCTTCGCGGAGCGCACCAATTCTTCTTGTACCTTAATTCGGAAGAGCTTAGCTTGGATTTTAGCTTTAGCGATTTAAATCAAGACAAAGATCTTGACCCGATTACGGTTAATATTTATTACGGCAACAAATTGTTAGATACCCTGTTTTTAGCTGATAATAATTTGGCGTCTAGCGCTAAAGTAATTGAGAATCGGAGTTTGTCTTTTAAGAAAAGCAATTTAAAACCGGGGTTTTATAAGGTTGAGTTAAAAGTTAGCGATGATATTGTTATTAAGAAGATTAAATCTTCGGTTAATAAAATCTCGTTTATCAATAAAGTCTGGCCGGTGTCTAATTCGGGTGGGGTGGTTCTTTATTCTGATGCTAATTATTTGCAAGTTAAAGCATACAGCCCGGCTAGCCTCCAATCACTGGAGTCGGGCGGGCTACAACTAGTTATTGATGAAGCTTACAGACAATTTTATTTTAACTTGCCGGGGGAAAACAAAATTAAAGAAATAAAGATTAAGAAAGACGATTTGATTTTGGAAAATAATGGAGTTTTTTCTTGGTCGCCAAATAGCCTTATTAATCCTGGTTTTACTAAGGTTGATCGGTTTTTCAAACCCTCAGAAAATATAAAATATATTGTCTCCCGCTATGATACTCCGCAAATTAAAGATAATTTTAAGTTCGCAAGCGCCGAATTTAATCTTCGCGGCGTTTATCGCGAGAAAGGTAAGTATAGCTTTATGATTTCTATTCCCGGATTACGTGCCGAAGAAAATATTAACAATTATTTAGAAATAAAAAGTATTAAGATAGAGTTAAGCGGCAGAACCTTATGGCAAAAAATATTCAATTAATTTCCCGGGAGATTTTCTATTTTCTTTGTCTGGCTTGGATTGTTTTTATAATAAGCGAAATTATTTTTCCTAATATTATCTTAGCTTATTTTAATCTTAATTTTTTGTTTCTAATGATTATTGTTTTAGGTTTATTTATATTAATTAAAAAAGAATAAATATTATGAGTTTAAATTATTTTTTCAATCCCGAAGCGGTCGCTATTTTAGGCGCTTCAAGCAATAAGAAAAAAATCGGTCGCCAAGTACTGGATAATATAAGTCAAGGCGGTTTTAAAGGAAGAATTTATCCGATAAATTTACAAGAAAAAAAAGTCGCCGGCCTGAAGGCTTATCCGGATTTGTTAAAACTGCCCAAGCAAGATTTCAATAAATTATTACTCGTTATCGCTATTCCGGCGCAATTTGTCGTTGAAGAGATAAAAAAATGCGTTAGTCTTGGAATTAAAAACGTAATTATTATCAGTGCCGGATTCAAAGAAGCAGGAGCAGATGGTATTAATCAGGAAAAAGAAATTATTAGCCTCGCTGAGGCTCATAAAATAAATATTTTAGGACCAAATTGTTTAGGGCTTATTAATACTTTTAATAATCTAAATGCCAGTTTTGCCGCGAGCGGCGTCAGGCCGGGGAAAATTGCCTTATTATCACAATCAGGAGCAGTCGGAAGTGCCGCTCTTGATTGGCTTAGAACTAAAGACTTTAACTTGGCATATTTTGTAAGTTTAGGTAACAAAGCGGTTCTAGATGAGAATGATTTATTGGAATATTTAGCGCATGATAAAAGAATAGAAATGGTTGTCGCGTATTTGGAGGAAATTAGTGACGGAGAAAGATTCATGTCGCTCGTTTCTAGGTTGGCGAAGAGAAAACCAGTGGCAATTTTAAAAGCAGGTAGCAGCTCCGCCGGAGGCGAAATGGCCAAGTCTCATACCGGTTCTTTAGCCGGTTCAAACGAAGCAGTTATAAGCGGGCTGAAAAGAGCCGGAGCGATTTGTTTAAATAACCTGGAGGAATTATTTAATTTATTGTTTTTATTTCAAAAACAAGCCTGGAAGAATAAGGGTTTGCAAGATTTGCATTTGCTGACTAATGCCGGCGGGCCGGCGGTTTTAACGGTTGATGCCTTAAGTCGGAAAGGGCTTTCTTTGGGCTCTAGTCTTGATTTATTGGGTGACGCCGATGCCTTGCGTTATGAAAATGCTTTAAATAAATTATTGGAAAATAAGAAAGTTAATAATGTCTTGGTTCTTCTAACGCCGCAGACCGTTACTGAACCGCTTAAGACAGCGGAGATTATTGTTGAGGCGGCTAAAAAATATCCGAATAAATTAATTATGGCGAGCTTTATCGGCGGAGGCGCGGTAAGATCGGCTCGGTCATTATTGGAAGACCATGAAATCCCATTTTTTGAGTATCCGGAAGAAGCAATTGAAACTTTCAAACAATTAAATCTCTATAAAATCAGAATGAGGGATTTAAGCGATTATAGAAAATTTAACGGTAGAATAAAAAAAGCAATTAAAGACGATGATTACTTAAAGTCGCTTTCCTTGTTAAAGCAATATGGAATTTCAACCGTTAAAACTCATAAATATAAAGGCGAGGCTATAAATAGTTTAAAATTTCCGGTTGTTTTAAAAGCGGTTGGTCCGGATTTTTTACATAAAACCGAAAAAGGAGGCGTCGTCGTCAATCTAAAATCGGAAAAGGAGTTAAAACAAGCGGCGCGTAATCTCTTGAATAAAAATTCTAAGGTTTTTAATAATAGTCGTAATTATTTAGTTGTTCAAAATCAAGCCAGTAAATTTCAGGAAATAATTATCGGGTTTAAAAGAGATGTTTCATTCGGACCGATTATGATGGTCGGTCTTGGCGGGATTTACGCGGAAATATTTAAGGAAGTTAAATTAGAAGTTGCCGATCTTGATTTTAAACGAGCCTTACTTATGATTAAAAGCTTAAAAATATATCCGATTTTAGACGGGGCGCGCGGGCAAAAAAAGTATAACGTTAAAGCTTTGGCAAAAGTAATTGTTAATTTAGCGAAGCTCGCTAATGAACATCCGGAAATAAAAGAATTGGATATAAACCCGGCCTTCATTTTTGAAGAAGGCGTTCTAGCCGGGGATGTTAGAATTATTTTATAGAGTAAAACTTTATAAATTGTGTTTTATTTGTTTAGGATTTGTTTGACTTATGTATAAATCCAAGAAAATTATCGTCGTTTTGCCGGCTTACAACGCCGCCGATACTTTGGAAATAACCGTACGCGATATTCCCGATATAGTTGACGAGATAATTTTGGTTGATGATAAGAGCAAAGATGAAACGGTAGAAATTGCCAAGCGCCTTGGTCTTTTTGTTTTTGCGCGTGATAAAAACGGCGGTTATGGGGCAAACCAAAAGAATTGTTATCGCTTGGCGCTTCAGCACGGGGCCGATATTGTTATTATGATTCATCCCGACTATCAATATGACCCGCGACTAATTAATTATTTTGTTGAATTTATTGCCGACGATCATTTTGATGTCGTTTTGGGAACTAGAATAAGGAGTCGGCAGGAGGCTTTAGCTGGCGGGATGCCAAAATACAAATATTTTTTTAATAGACTACTTACTATTTTTGAGAATTTAGTCAGCGGTTATAATTTATCGGAGTGGCATACTGGCATGCGGGCTTATAAGCGCGAGGTTTTAGAAGTGATAAGCTGGCAGAACAATTCCGATAATTTTGTCTTTGACAGTCAGGTCTTATTCCAAATTGTCGGGAAAAAATTTAGAATTGGCGAAATTCCGGCGCCGGTTAGATATTTTAAGGAAGCATCGTCCATAAATTTTTGGCGCAGTTTAGCCTATGGAGTAGGGACGCTTTGGGTCGCTCTTAAATATTTTTTTGGATTTTTTAAATAATTTATGTTAAAAAATTGGCGCATATATTTACTTATAATTGTTCTTGGTTTTTTGTTTTACGGTCAAACGCTTTTTTTTGATTTTACTTATTTTGACGATCAATCTTTGGTTCTTCAAAACGCGCAAATTTTAAAAGGGGAGGGGTTAAAAGGAATATTTTCTAATGACGCCTTTTTTTCTAACTCGGATGCTTACTATCGTCCGCTCCTCAATCTTTCTTTTTGGTTAGAACTAAAAACGGGAAGCTTAAGTCCGCACCTATTCCACTTATCCAATATCTTTTTGCATATTTTAGCGGCGTGTTTAGTATATGCAATTTTTAAAAAACTAACACAAAAAAATAATTTATCGCTTATCGCTTCTTTATTATTTTTAGGTCATCCGATTTTAGTGCAAGCGGTCGCTTGGATTCCGGGAAGAAACGATTCGCTCTTAACAGTTTTTGTTTTGGCCGACTTTTTAGCATTTGTAAATTTTCTAAATACAAAAAGCCTAAAATCGTATATTCTTCAGTTTGTTTTTCTTCTGCTCGCTATGCTGACTAAAGAAACGGCTATTTTTGCTGTCTTTGTCTTTGGAATTTATGGGCTATTGTTCGAGCGAAGAAAGCAGGAGAATGCAGATATCGGTCTTTTGGTGCTTAGTTGGGGCTTGGCGCTATTTATTTATTTTTTGATGCGCAACTTGGCACTTGAGGCTTTTACCGGAGCGAATTTAGTTAATATTTTGTCTGCCATACACAATAATTTTTTAGCTTTTATTTTATCGGCGGGTAAAATAATTTTTCCATTCAATCTTAGCGTTTTACCGACCTTAAAAGATTCGGGGTTATATTTTGGCTTTGTTGTACTTAGCATCTTCTTTTTGGTTTTATTATTTATTAAAAAAGATTGGCGATATTTTATTTTTGGTTTTTCTTGGTTTATCTTCTTTGCCGCTCCTTCATTTTTTCTGCAAAACGTCGGTTTGGGCGTAGACTTTTATTTGGAGCAGAGGATGTATTTACCGCTCATCGGTATTTTTTTGATGTTAATAAGTCTGGATATAGTTAGGGGCTTGGATTTTAATAAAAAGTCGATAAAATTTTTTGGGATATTACTTATTACGATATTTTTCATTTTAACTCTTATTCATAGCCGCGATTTTGTAAATAAAATAGTTTTTTGGCAGGCGGCAATTAACGATTCTCCAAGTTCAGCTCTCGCCCATCGTAATCTTGGAGCGATGTATTATCTTGAGAAGGACTATAAAGGCGCCGAAGGGGAATATAAAAAAGCCCTTGAACTTAATCCGGAAGAGCCGATGACTCATAATAACTTGGGCGTAATTTATTTAGAGAATAACGATTTAAAGAGGGCGGAGGCAGAGTTCCAAGAGGAATTAAGGGTTAACCCGGGTTATGATAAGGCTTTGTTTAATATAGGAGAACTTTATTATAAGCAGGATAAGTTAGACCAAGCGCGTAATTTTTGGACGCAAGCTTTAAATATAAATCCTCGTTATGGCGAAGCCTATAATCGCTTGCTAAATTCAGAAAAAACGTTAAGATAAAGGTATGTTTAAGAGTATTTTTAGAAGACAAATAAATAATATTACCGTCGCAGCGGCCCTAATCGCTTTATTTTCTTTAGCCTCTCGTTTTTTAGGCATTATTCGCGATCGTATTTTAGCCGGACAATTCGGAGCGGGAGAGACTTTAGATATATATTATGCTGCTTTTAGAATACCGGACCTAATTTTTAATTTGGTCGTTTTAGGCGCTCTTTCCGCCGGTTTTATCCCGATTTTTACAACTCTAGTCAAAGATTTTAAGTGCGAGAAAGGGCGCTCTGAGTCAAGCGTCCATAATAAAGAAGCCTGGGAATTGAGTAATAATGTCCTACAATTATTGCTTTTAGCTTTACTTGGTCTTTCCGTTTTGGGGATAATTTTTGCTCCCTTTCTAACGAAAATAATAACTCCCGGATTTGGCGCAGAGGCGCAAAAGACGGTTGTCCTTCTGACAAGGATAATGTTTTTATCGCCACTATTTTTAGGGGTATCGGGAATTTTTGGCGGTATCTTGCAATCTTTTAAGAGATTCTTGATTTATTCGTTAGCGCCTATTTTTTATAATTTAGGGATAATTATCGGCGCCCTATATTTTGTTAATTTTTTGGGGCTAAGCGGTCTCGCTTGGGGGGTTGTTCTGGGCGCTTTTTTACATATGGTCATTCAAATTCCGATGGTTTATTACTTGGGATTTAGATTTAAATTCAAGATTAATTGGCGAGATATCAATACTTGGAAAATAGTTCAGCTAATGGGGCCGCGAACTTTAAGTTTAGCTATTTCTCAAATTAATTTAGTCGTTATTACGATAATTGCCAGCGGTCTTTCTAGCGGTTCGCTCTCTATTTTTAATTTTGCCAATAATTTACAATCTTTTCCGATTGGTATTTTTGGGATTTCATTTGCCATCGCTGCCTTCCCATCATTGTCCGAGTTTGCTTTTAATAAAGAAAAATTGGCAGAGAGTTTTTCTGGGGCGATGCGGCAAATTTTATTCTTTATTATCCCGGCAACCGTTTTAATTATAACCCTAAGAGCGCAAATTATTAGAGTAGTTCTGGGAACGGGAAGTTTTGATTGGCAAGATACGGTTTTAACGATGAATACGCTCGGGTTTTTTGCCCTAAGCCTTTTTGCGCAAGCGACTCTGCCTCTTTTAACGCGAGTATTTTACGCTCGGCATAATTCTAAAACACCATTTTATTTCGGGTTTTTTACAATAATAATAAATATCGCTTTGTCATATTATCTCGGAGCTAAGCTTGGGGTTGCCGGTTTGGCGCTCGCTTTTTCAATCGCCAATACTTTGAATATGCTCTTGTTATGGGGTTATTTATATGTTAAAGTAGGGGCTCTTGATTTGGCTAATATTTTAGTTTCCGTTTCAAAGTTTACGATTGCGGCGATAGCCGCCGGAATAGCGGCGCAACTTATGAAAGCGGTTGTTTGGCCGATAATTGATATGACTAAGTTCAGCGGCGTCTTTATTCAATTAGCTATTTCTTTTACCGTCGGATTAATTGTTTATGCTTTCTTTTGTTATTTATTTAAGAGCGAAGAGCTCTTTGGTTTACTTTCAACACTTAGAAAGAAAATCCCGGTTAAGAAGATTAAAATTGAAGATCAGGGAGAAGCGCGGGGTAATTAAATTAAAATTATGTTAGATATAAATAAAATTAGGAACTTTGCTGTCTTGGCGCATATTGATCACGGCAAGTCAACTTTGGCTGATCGGATGTTGGAAATTACCGGGACGGTTGAAAAGAGAAAAATGAAAGCGCAAATTCTTGACGGGATGGATATAGAAAGAGAAAGAGGTATTACGATTAAACTTCAACCGGTAACTATGAATTATCGGGGTTATGTTCTTAATCTAATTGATACTCCCGGTCACGTTGACTTTTCGTATGAGGTTTCTCGCTCTTTGGCGGCGGTTGAAACGGCTGTTTTATTAGTTGATTCAACTCAGGGGATTCAAGCGCAAACTTTAGCTAATCTATATTTGGCCTTAGAACAGAATTTGACGATTATTCCGGTCGTTAATAAAATTGATTTGCCGGCAGCCGATGTTCCGAAAGTAAAACGGGAAATTATTAAATTACTGGGTTGCAAGCAAGAGGAAATATTTTGCAGTTCGGGAAAGACCGGTGAAGGAGTGGCGGAAATTCTAGACGAGGTAATAAGAATTAGCCAAGCGCCGACTGAACCAAAAGAAACAACCCTTTCTAAAAACGGCCAAGATTATCCGCGTGCTTTAATCTTTGATTCTAAATACGATACTTATCGCGGCGTTGTCGCTTATATTAGAGTTTTTAACGGCAAGATTAAAAAAGGAGATAAGATAAAATTATTATCGGTTCAAGTAGAAAGCGAAGTTTTAGATTGCGGGATATTTAAACCTGATTATGAATCAACCGGAGAATTAAATCCCGGAGAAATCGGCTATGTTGTTACCGGATTTAAAACTGTTGCCGATTGTCGCGTTGGCGATACATTAACGGCTAACGAGGGCGTCGCTCATTCTAAACAAATTGAACGCCTAGAAGGCTATAAGGAGGTAAAACCAATGGTCTTTGCGGGTATTTTCCCAAGAGAAGGTAGTGACTTTAAAGAACTTCGTGAGGCGATGGATAAATTAAAATTGAATGATGCGGCGTTAGCTTATGAGCCGGAAAGATCAGATGCGCTTGGTTTCGGTTTTCGTTGCGGATTTTTAGGACTCCTTCATTTAGAAGTTTTTCAAGAAAGGCTAAGGCGCGAATATAATTTAGATTTAATTGTTACGGTTCCGAGCGTCGCTTACAAAGTCTATAAAACAAACGGTGAGGAAGAGATTATTAGAACGCCGCAACGTTTACCCGAACCGACCTATATCAGTAAAATTGAAGAGCCTTGGGTAAGCCTCGATATTATTGCTCCGAAAGCGTATATGGGCAATATTATTAAACTAGCCCAAGACAAGCGAGGAATTTATAAAAATACCGAGTATATTTCAGCGGACGGTGATGATAGTCGGGCGATTTTACATTACGAAATTCCGCTCTCGGCGATTTTAACGGATTTTTATGATAAAATAAAAAGTGTTTCCGCCGGCTATGCTTCTATAAATTACGAGTACCTTGATTATCGTCAAGCCGACGTCGTTAAGATGGATATTCTGGTTGCCGAAGATATTATTGAAGCACTCGCGACTATTGTTTATCGCGATGATGCTAATCGCGAGGGAAGAGTAATTGTTGATATTTTAAAAGATAATTTATCGCGTCAAATGTTTGCCGTCAAAATTCAAGCGGCGATAGGTTCTAAAATAATAGCCGCAGAAAAATTATCGGCGATGCGCAAAGATGTCACCGCTAAATTATATGGCGGAGATGTTAGCCGTAAAAGAAAATTATTGGAAAAACAAAAAAAAGGAAAAAAGAAAATGATGGCGGCGGGAAAAGGAAGCGTTGATATTCCGCCGGAAACTTTCGTTAAAATATTAAAAAGGTAAGTCTATAAATATGAAAAGAAAAAAAATTATTAAGACGGTTTGGATTATTATTTCCGCCATGGTCGTTATTTCTATGGTCTTTATGACGGCGGCAGTCGGTTTGTTTTAAATTTAAATTATCATAAATTAAATGAAAGAATGGCGCTTGCTTCCTGAGATTTCGGAAGGTTTTATATTAGAACATAAAAAAATTTCCCGAGTTTTATTACAACTCTTGTTTAATCGTGGACTCAAAAATGAGGAAGAGATAAGAGCATTTTTAAGCGGGGAGCTTGATAATAAATTAACGGTTAATATAGGAGAGGATAATACTTTTGCTTTTTACGATCCTTTTTTATTTAAAGATATGTCCGCGTCGGTTGAACTTATTATTTCTCACATTAAAGCCGGCGACAAAATTGTTGTTTATGGGGATTATGATGCCGACGGCGTTACGGCCTCGGTTGTTTTACTAGAAGCCTTAAATATTTTACACGCTAAGGCAGAGGTTTATTTGCCTGATCGGGTTAGCGAGGGGTACGGCTTAAATAAAATGGCGATTGATCAAGCCTTAGAACAAGGGTTTAAACTTATTATTACAGTTGATAACGGCGTTCGGAACTTTGACGAAGTCGCTTACGCTAAAAGCAAAGGATTAGATATTATTATTACCGATCACCATATTTTACCAGAAAGCGAAGCGGATCTCCCGGATTGTTTATTAATTAATCCATCGGACGGACGCAATAATTATCCCTTTTCATACTTGGCTGGCGTCGGCGTTGCTTTTAAGCTTGTTTGCGCTTTACTTTTAAAATCAAATTTAACGGAAAAGCAAAGACAGCAAATTTTAGAGAGAAGTTTAGATTTAGTAGCGGTCGGGACAATCGCCGATATGGTTAGTTTGCTCGGTGAAAATAGATTATTAGTTAAACGCGGTCTGGAAGTGTTAAACCAAAAAAAGAGATTCGGTCTTAATGAGCTTATTAAAGCGGCAAAAATAAACAACGATAAAAAACTGGAGGCCTGGAATGTCGGTTGGCAAATCGGGCCGCGCCTTAATGCGGCGAGCCGTTTAAGCCACGCTAATACGGCCTTTGCCTTGCTGACAACGACGGACTTAGCGGAAGCGCAGAAATTAGCTGAAGAATTAAATCAAAGAAATATTAGTCGTCAGGAAATTACCAGAGAAATCAGCACTCAGGTTGAAGAACAAATTGATCCTAATAATTTGCCGAATTTAATTATTGGTATTTGCGGCGAAGACCAAGTTTGGAATGAGGGGGTAATCGGGCTGGTTGCCGGACGTATCGCCGAAAAATATTATCGCCCGACTTTAATTATTACCCGCTTGGTTGAAGAGGCGGAACTTGATTCCAAGACTAATAAGTTAATTCCAAGGTCAGTCTCATTTAAAGCTTCCGGGCGCTCAATTCCGGAACTTAATTTAATTAAAGCGATTGAGGAGTGTTCTGATATATTACATAAGTACGGCGGACATCCGATGGCCTGTGGCTTTTCCGTCCAAGGGGAAGAGAATTTAAATAAATTTATAGAAAAAATTAATATTATCGCCGGAAGAGAATTAAAAGACGTAAAATTATTGCCAAAATTAGAAATTGAAGCGGAATTAAAAATTGAAGAAATAAATCTGGAAACCGCCGAACTTATAAGTACGCTCGCGCCGTACGGTCAGCATAATAATCAGCCGGTTTTTGTATCATACTCGCTTATAGTTGACGATATATTTCTGATGGGACAAGATAATCAACATATCAAACTTCGTTTAAACGGAATTTGGGCGCTCGCTTTTGGCGGAGCGGAAAAATACAAAGAGTTTAGAATAGGGGATAAATTAGATATTGTTTATTATTTGGAAGTAAACGATTTTAATAATAAAAGGGAAGCACAGCTTAAAATCATTGATTTAAAATTAGCTAAGTAATTATATGCCAAAATTTATTATATTTAGCGACGGCGGAGCAAGAGGCAACCCCGGTCCGGCCGGCATCGGTGCGATTATTTACGATGAAAAGAATAAGATCGTTTCGGAATTGTCCGAGTATTTAGGTGTCTCAACGAATAATCAAGCCGAGTATAAAGCTTTAATTATGGCCTTAAAAAAGGCGGCTGCGCTTAGAGGAGAGGAGCTTGTTTGTTATTTAGATAGCGAACTCGTCGTTAAACAACTTAATCGGGAATACAAAATAAAAAATAAAGACCTGGCGCCTTTATTTTTAGAAGTTTATAATTTAAGCTTAGGTTTTAAGAAAATATCATTTGTTCATATTCCGCGAGAGAAAAATAAGGAAGCAGATAGACTTGCCAACAAAGCGATGGATAGAGGGGAATAATATTATTTAACGTGGAGGTGGCTGCCGGTCGCTTTCTCAGTCTGTACACCGTCGCAATTAGGATATTCATTCAGGACACTTAGTCCTGATTTTTGTAAAATAGAGATTAATTTTTTTACATTATCGCAAGTAGCATTCGCGCTATAAAGAGCAACATCAACGCAAGTTCCATCGTTATGGCATAGAGAAGCGTGATCGATAGTTTTCGGGTAAGCTTCAGTAATTTGCCATTCAAGGCCATTAGAATTATTCCAAGCAGTGTTTAATTTATTTAGTAAAGAATTATTGGCAAAACGATGGCTGTCTTTTGTTGGTATTTTTGTTATTTCAGAACAGTCGTTACAGGTGCCAGAGCAAGAGCCGATTGTTAATTTTCCGACACCAGTTGACGACAACGCTTTATCTAGAGAGTCACCGCTCCAAATATCAATTCTTTTACCTTTAATCGCTCCGCCCCTATCAGTTATAGTATAAGTTTTTCCCTTGAAACAAACTTTTTCTCCAAAAGGAAGATTGCTACAATCTGGCCCGGCTATATCTCCATCTTTTGGTTCGCTATCACTCGCTGTTTTATTGCAATAAGGGGTATTTTTATCAAACTTTTTACAAGGCTTATAGTCTGGAAAAGTTTTTTTGTACATGGGGCAAGTTTTTGACTCATCTCGACCTTGGGGACAGGAACATTGCATCCCGACTATACAAAAAAAATCGTCACTGTCTTCCCATGCCGGTTTATAGTACCCGGTAGCATAGAAGTCAACACCATTTTTTAACTCCTCGTCCGTTGCACAACCGGAACTAATAAACTTAGAAGCGGCGGCGGATGCTTTAGCGCTTGATAAAGCTTCAGCTTTTTCCAGTCTTCCGACAGTAATCGGTTGGAAATTAACTAAATCGGGATTGATTTGAGCAAGGATTATATAAGAAGCTAAAAGAATAACCAGACCGGAAACACTTCCGATAATAAGTTCTTTAGCTTGCGTAACTTTTGAAGCATCACCGCCGGAAACAAGCCAAAGTATGCCGCCCGCCATTAGAACTAGGGCAGCGAGAATTCCGGCGATTTTAACGCCGTAGTCGTAAATATTAATAATATATTCGCTTAGCCAAAATACCTTGCATTGATAATTACCGCTTTCATCAATTTCACATTGCGGTTGACTTAATTTTTCTTGCAAGCCGTTTATATCTACTTGTAAAGTAGGAATAACGAATTTAGGGGCCTCCTGGGTTGAAGCATTAAAATAATCGCCTGTACAGCAGCAGACATATCTAGTATTAGTAAATGCAAAACTGGTGGTGGTAGGCTTTGTCCCGGAACAAATTTCACCAGCCCTTGCTTGATGTTCATCACTATAACAACCCTGAGTTGTTTGTGAAGAACTTAATTCGGGGTTAGTATTAGTTGTTTCAGCTCTCCATGCGCATTTGGTTTCCGCATTAGCCATCAGTGGCGATAGAAATAAAGCTAAGAAGGAAAATATAAATATTTTTTTTATTTTCATATTAAAGTTTATATTTTTCTAGATTATAATCGGCTATTTCTTGAATTGCTTTTAAATCGTTTTCTTTAAGATGTTTGAATCTTCCTTGAGCGCTTAAGTATTCTTTTACTGGCTTACTTTTAAAATTAGAATTTATACTTGAGGCGCTTAATTTTCCGTTAGTATATTCTAGGAGCGGATATAATCCGGTTTTTACGGCGAGTTTCCCCATAAAAATCGCGTCGTCGGTTTTTATTTTCCAACCGGGAACACAAGGAGCAAGAATTTGGATATATGAAGGACCTTTAGCTTCTAGGGCTTTTTTAATTTTGTTAGTTATATCGTCTGGAAAACCGGCCGTACTTTGGGCGACGTATTTTAAACCGTGCGACAGAGCAATTCCTATCATATCCTTTTTTCTTTGAGTTGAACCGATAGAATTTTCGCCGTCCGGAGTTGTTGTCGTTGAAGCGCCATAAGGCGTCGCGCCCGAAGCTTGGATTCCGGTATTAGAATAGGCTTCGGTATCGTAACAGACGTATAAAATATTTTCTCCCCTTTCCCACATCCCGCTAATAAGACCCATTCCAATATCATAAGTTCCGCCGTCTCCTGCTTGAACTAATACTTTAGTTTTTTTGTCCCCTTTCTTATTTAAAGCGGCAAGAATTCCCGAAGCAACCGAAGAAGCATTTTCAAATAAAGAATGAATCCAGGGAAGACCCCAGGCGCTTTGCGGATAAGCGGTTGTTGTTACCTCTAAACAACCGGTTGCGTTAGCAATTATAACATTCTCGTTTAATCCACGCATAACCGCTTGAACAGCAGATAATTGTCCACAGCCGGCACAAGCATTATGACCGGGAGATATAAATTTGTTTTGATTAGTTTTCATAAATTATCTTTTTATTCCGTATAACAACAGTATAAATCATTCGTGGCACATTGGCGGCCACCGCTATTATCGCGATAATATTTTTTGATCGTCGTCCCCAGTCTGCTACAGGTTATAGAAGAGCAGTAAGCGCCAGGTTCTGTTCCGCAGTGTGACGATTCCTCTCCTTTTCCTCTGTAACAATATCCTTCGTAACAAAAACCATTTAATGAAATATCGTTAAACATTCCTGAATTTACAATATCCGGGCAACTTTCCCCGTCCTTTATATCTGTGCAACTAGATACTTTGCCCCTACATTCCGAGATGTTATAACAAGAACCGTCTTTTTTTTCAGACAATATTTTTATTTCATTATTAAAGTAACTTCCACAGTTTTCGCGTATTTCTTGGGTGTTTTCACTCATAAAATTAAAACAAAATTCAACTTTTCCCTCGCAATCATTTTTAATTAAACAACTAATTTTATCTTTGACGCAAGTCCTCCCAACAACTGAGTATGTAAATTCATTCGTGGATTCATAGAATGTTGTTCCTACGAAAGCGTCACATTCTTTCTGGCTCATTATTTCCGCTGTGTTAGATGATTGGCAACAACCCTCAACAACCTTTTCTATATAACTTAGGCCGATTGGTCTTAATGCCAATAAATCAGGATTAATTGTGTTTAAAATTATCCAAGAGCTAAGTAAAATTACTAGTCCGGAAATGCTTCCGATAATAAGCTCTTTCGCTTGTCCGACTTTTCCGGAATCGCCTCCCGAAGTTAACCAGATAACGCCTCCAGCCATTAAGACTATTGCCGCTAAAATCCCTGCCGCCGCCATGCCGTAGTCGTATAAGCCTTTAATATATTTAGCAAGTAAGTCGCTTTTCATTTGGCCATTGCTTTCTTGCCCGACATTTACGCTATCGCCTTTATTAACGAGATTAGGAATACTGACATTGGGAGAAAACTTTAAAGACTCTTTAATATCGGCGGAGGCGATTTTCGGGGCGGAGATTAAAAGACCAAAGCCGATTATTTGTAAGACCAATAAGGAAAGAAGAGAAATTTTAATAAATTTAAAATTTAATTTCATATTTTTCCGATAAATTTTATTTGTTTATTTTTAAGCGGTAAATCTTTAACTATCTTTTTAATCATTTCAGTTCTAATATCTCTACCGCCAAGACCGACGATATAGTTTTTTATATTTTTATTACCGCTTACCGCCGTTTTAATATCGGTATAAAGCGGTCCGGCTTGACCGAGGCTTATCGCTTTTTCAATCACGCCAATATTTTTTATATTCTTTAGAATTTTATTTATTTCTTCTCCGGGAAAAGGGCGATAGGTTTTTATCTTTAAAACGCCGACTTTCTTATTTCCTTTTAAAGTTTCACGAATCGTTCCGACAATAGATCCCATAGCAATTAAAATACTTTCCGGATTTTTCGGCCCGTAATATTCTATTAAGCCGTTATCGCTCGTTTTAAGGTTAAAAACTTTTTTTAATAAACTATATTCTTGTTTAATTACGCTCAGGCTATTTATTAAATCGTTATGAAGACTTTCCCGAGCTTCAAAATAATATTCCGGCGAGAAAAAAGAGCCGAGAGTTACCGGATTTTTAGGATTTAAATAAGTTCCCGTTTCAGGCTTATAATAAGGTAAGAATTTTTTTATTTCTTTAGACTCCGGAATTATAACCGCTTCATAAGAATGAGTAAGAATAAAACCATCAACATTTACTAGAACCGGCAGTTTTAATTTCTCCGCTATTTTATAAGCTAAAATATGTTGATAAATTGCTTCTTGATTATCTTCGGAAAATAACTGAATAAATCCGGAATCCCTAACGCTCATGGCGTCGCTATGATCATTCCAAATATTAATTGGCGCGGAAACGGCGCGGTTAGCGCAGGTCATAACTATCGGCAGGCGCATACCGGCAATATTATAAACAACCTCGTTCATTAGTAATAGCCCTTGCGAACTAGTTGCGCTATAGGTACGAACGCCGGTCGCGCTCGCGCCAAGAACAATAGAGGCGGCGGCAAATTCGCTCTCTGCTCTTACATACTCATAATTAGCTTGCCCCTCCGCTTTAAATTTAGCCAAGTCCTCAACGATATGGGTTTGCGGTGTAATCGGGTAAGCGGAAACGACATCCGGCGCAATATTTTTTATTACTTGCGCTATCGCGTTAGAGCCCTCCAGAAATTGTTTTTTATTTTTAATCATAACAAATTTAATAATCTTTTCTCATTTCTATCGCCTTAACCGGGCATTCTTTAGCGCAGAGCCCGCAGCCCTTACAATAATCAAAATCAGTTTGCGGTTTTAATTTAGAATTTATCATTTTCATTTCAATACAAGCCTCGGGACAGATTTTAGCACAAAAAGAACAGCCGATGCACTTTAAATTATCGGTTACCGGTTTTAAGGTCCGCCAATTGCCGGTCTTATTATTTAGAGATGAATTTTTCTTGGCGATTAGATTTTTCATAATTTATAAGCGCGTTCTATTGCCGCTATATTTTTAGAAATAATTGATTCTC
>CAYUWA010000002.1:94405-94832 GCA_964448505.1 uncultured Gammaproteobacteria bacterium
GTTTATTATTACAATTGTTTTGGCGGTGCAGCCCCTAAAAATAATGGGCTCGTCCAAAAGAGTATGGTCTTGAACGATTAAAACGCTGGGGCGATAAATTTGTTCGCGGCAGATAATTTTTTCGCGGCTTATCCTCGCGTAAGATTGAATCGGGGCACCGCTTCTTTCCACGCCGAAATTAGGAAAAGCCTGCGCTTCATAATTTTCAAAAAAAGCGGCCATCGCGATTAATTCGGCGGCAGTAACAACTCCTTGCCCGCCGCGGCCGTGGATTCTAATTTCTTCCATATATTAATTTAGTAAGCCGTTAATTAATTCTAGAAATTTATCTTCGGGAATATATCCGGTCAGGGGATAATTATTAATAAACCAAGTCGGCGTTCCTTCAATTTGTAATTTTTCGCCGTCATCAAAGTCGCGTTTAATT
>CAYUWA010000003.1:0-15454 GCA_964448505.1 uncultured Gammaproteobacteria bacterium
GGCGGATTTAGTAATTAGTCTAAGTTATAAACCAAAATAAAAAAAATGAAAAAATATTTAGGATTAGTACTAAGCGCTGCATTAGCAGCGGCGATCACTGTATCTTTGTTAGTTAGTAACACCGGTAACAAAATACCGGCAAAGGCGCTACTGGCCCAACCGCAGAAAATGATGGGAATTAGCGTGGCGATGCATTCGCCATGCTACGATATTGATCTGAAAAATATTAAACTATATTTTTCAGATATTCAAATAAAAGGAGGGACAGAAAGAGGAAAACAACTTTGGAATAAAGTTATCGATGCAGAGGCGTCTATGATGAACGCTAATGTATTAAAATACTTGCTAGCGCATCCGGAGCTGATTCCAGAAGGATGGAAAAAATATAGTGTATTCTTCTGGGGTACTACTTACCGAGATCCCGAAAAAAACGCGATGTATGTCCCATACCTTCGCTTTGTAGAAGGTAAATGGGAAGCCGACCTAAAATGGGTCGGGAGCGGCTTTTATGCCGACTCACCAGCGGCATTATATTATGAGGAATAGACACTAACAAGCGTTCAAGGAAGTTTCAAAAAAAACTTCCTTTTTTATTTGTCTATTATTTAGTACACCTTCCGTCATGGTTTGTTAAAATATATTTTAATTGACAAATATAATAAAATATTGTATAATAATCTGTTAGTTATTTTCCCACATGTTGTCATAATTATCGTTTTAATATATAATTTACGTATAAAAGGGAATAATAGATTAAAAAAATTTTTATATAAAAAATAATAAAATTCTTATGAAAAAAGAGAATTATATTCCTAAGAGAGAAGGAAAAGAGAAAATAAGTAAAAGTCCCGAACGTGCAAAAGCTCGAAAAAATATGCCTATTGAAAAGAGTTTTTCGGCGCGAGTTCGTGAGGTTGGAAGAGTTAAAATAGCCGAGCGGAAAGAATCTAAAAAAGGAGAAGAAATTGAAAAAATTATAGATAGTATTAAAAATCCCGGTAAAGAAGCAAAAGCTGATATGACAGAGGAATTTTATGATAGTCGGGATGATATTATAGCGGCTGCTGAAGCGAGCGATGCTTCTTTAAGCGCGGCAGAAACTAAGAAAGTAGAAGAAATAAAGAAAAAAGGGGCATTATCTAAATTAGTTGCCGGAGGAATAAAAGCTCTTTACGGAGTCGGCACGGTTTTAGGAATAGTCGCACCTCTTATTTCTAGCGGACAAGATAAGGAAGGTCAGGAGATAATTAAGGATCCTGAAGACATAAAAAATAAAATGGAAGTTACGGTTGACGCCAGAAAAGATATAACACCCGATGATAATGCTTATTTCGCAAAGCCTTCTGACTTTGAGGGTGGCGACGGAAAGAATCCGGAAGATGGCGATGAAATGAGCCCCCAAGAAATAAAAGATCAAAAAATATTTAATAAACACGCCGATGCTTGGGAAAAAAATAATCATTATTATGTCCGAGACGGCGAAGAATTAAAATCGGTTATCAGGCATTCTTTAAGCCACTTGAGAAATTCCTTTGAAGACCCTCGCGATTTAAGAAATTCCGTTAACGAGATTTATGACGGGATTTTAAATTCCCAAGAGATAATAGATCTCCATTCTTTTATTGTTAACGGTGCCCCCGACGGAGAAGATGGGGCAGTTAGCAGAAAAGATGTTGAATACCTTCAGACTATTTATAATAAAATAGCTAGTGCCCCTAATGATACGGCTAATGACAAACTTGTCGAGATTTTAGCTTCAAATAGCGCTAATAAAGAAACTGGGATAGATAATAAATTTGGCATAGCCAGCGGGGATGCCTCTCAGTCTTTAATTTTAGAAAAGTTGGATAGCGTTTTAAAATTGGCCGGCTCAAAGGGGGCTGCTTCAGCTGAAGCCGTTGAAGATAAACTGGTAGAAATGAAAAGTGCGGAGGAAGCGCCTGATTTAAGAGGATATACCTCAGTAATTATTGAAGGAGGGGTATCACTTGAAAAAGGACAGACCGCCGCCCTAGAAACACTCGTTTCAAGGGTTAGTAATTTAGGAAACTTTGATGAAGTCGGAGACTTTGTTAAAAATTTTGAAACTAAAAATTTTGATAAAATAGAAATTATTGGTCAAGATATTGATAATAAAGTAAATTATGATGGTAAGCCTCTTGACTTTGATACGCTTGATAAGCTCGGCAGCGGCAGTTATGAAATAAAGGCTGGAAATTATGACCTGACTTTTGATTTTTTACGCAGTGATGGTGGAAAAATAAAGACTATTTCCAATTTTGAAGCCAACTACCATGGTGAAGAGGGAGATATTAGAGTAAGTGCCAGTGAAGCTATCAGAAACCAAAGCGGTTTGGATAAAAATGATCCGACTAAAGAAGCGTATGTCCGTTCCCTCAGCGATTTTAAATTAGATGCTTTTGGAAAGATACAAATTGAAGTCGGTAACATTCATAAATATGAAAATATGAATGAAGTCGGTGCTTCGGCAAGTGATATAAAAGTCAGGGTCGGCGAATGGTCTTTGACCGCCAACGGTTTTGACGGCAAATATAATACTCCTGATGGAAATTTTGATATTGCTAAGGTTATGGGAAATGTTTTACACAATGAAAATGGAGCTAAAATAGGGGATTTGATTGACCGCTTTGAATTTAATGGCGGACCAATAAAGATTGAAAATGCGGACGGGTCCGTTAAAATTGAGTATGACGGAGATAATTTATTCTATAATGATTTTAGAATTTTTAAAGATAGCGAAGGTAATGTTACTTTCTTAAATTCCGAGGGAAACGGAGCGGTTTATGACGGCGGTTTTGAAACTTATACCAAGGTCAACGGTCAGAATATGGACACTAAAGATTTTATTAATAATCTTGTTTATAATGGAGCGGAGGTGATGCTTAACTCGCCCGATGTTGAAGTTGGCGTTTCAATAATGGGAGGATTTATAGAAATGAATACCGGAAATATTGAAAGCAAAATTAGTGAAGAAACCCTGGCCGCTTATAGGGCGGATATTAATAAAACATTCCAAACTATTTCCGACCGGGTTGAAGAATTTACCAGTTTAACTAAAGACGCTAACATTGGCAACTTAATAGACAAAGGGATGTCTTTAAAATCAGATATCTTTAACGAAATAGGCGATTTAATAGGTCGCGTAAAAGATAACGGGGATATTGAGATGAAAGATTGGAAAATAAGTGTTGATTTTAAAACGCTGGCTGAGAATTTTAAATTAATAGGAAATCCCGACGCAGCCAGTGCGGTTTATAAACTTGATACCTTCTTCAGCGCTTTAGGTAATGATTTAGGAAAAATAACTCTTGGCGGACCTACCGTTGACGGTTACTTGGTCTCGGAAAATAAGGCAGATTATGTTTGCCAAAATATTTGGGGCAAGAATGCCGATGATTTGACTAATGATTTTAAATCACGAGCAACAGCGGAGTTTGGATCTAAATTATTAGAACAACCGACAGCCAAGATTATGAGTATTATTGATGCAACCAATAATGGCTCTGTTGAAGGTTTAATATTGTCTCCTGATGAAGTTCAATTATACTATAATTTTTCTAAAAAATTAAATCCGGAAGGAACTAATTTTATTGTTTATGCCAATGCCAATTTAGGAGAGAATAATCAGAATCAAGAAGCTTATGTCAATATTTTAGATACCGAGGGAAAAGAGCATATAAATGCTGGAGCGAAATGGAAAGATTTGGGAGGAGTCGGCCTAATTGCGACCAGAGTCATATCTAATGCAGAGAATACGGTCGTTAAAGCTCTCGGCGGAGTAAATTTGGAATTTGTTAAGCTTCAGGACTTAAGTTTGGGCTTTACAGACGGAGATGGCCATAACTATAAAGTTGTTAACGGTGATAATTTTTTCAAGCTTGCCAATGCCGTCGGCGCGGAAGGAAAACTTGATTTAGTCCAAAGGGCGATTGATAATAAATGGATACTACCTTTACCGCAACTTGAATTAGGAGCCGATGTCACGCATAAAATTATCGGAGAACATGGTGGCAAAACTACTCTGGAAGGTTCAGCTCTATTGGCTACTAATTATCTAAATACTTCAGTTAATCTTTCCTTCCGGGCAGAACATGAATTAGATAATCTAATCGGGTTACCTCTAACAGTGGGTGGGAAAGTTGATGTCAGCAAAATGTTAAGTGGCGAAAGATATAACGCCAGCGGACAAATTTTTATTAGATGGGATATCGGGAAAAATATTAGCCGAGCTGTTGGTCACTAAAATATGATTGCTCAAACTGAAAATAAAAAGAAAATTTTAAAGATAAAAGAGATTAGTTCCGTTTATCTCGATAAAATAAAAAGTGTTCATAATAGACAAAGCAAGTTAAATTCATATTTTTTAAAGAAAATTGAGGAAAAAAAAATAAAAAATATTAGAGATAACATAAAATATTAATATGGAAGATTTGGAAAATACCGAGATTATTGAAAATAAAAAAGAAGAGTTAAAAGATAAAAATTCTAATCCGGAGATTCAAAAAGAATTTAGCAATCAAGAAACGGAAGAGTTCGCTTCTAAGGAAAAAACGGAGATTTTTTCTTATGGAGAAAAAACTGCCGTTGCTTGTAAAGAGGAGTTTGCCGCCACGATAAAAGACGCCGAGTCTTTGGGTTTGCCGCAAGAAGAAATAAATGAAACGATTGAGCAAACTAAAGTTAAAGAAAGTATTAAAAAATCGGAAACGGAAATCAGTACTTTAGTTGAAGAGGCGGGCGATATGATTAATGAAACGCTCAACCCTGAAGAAAAAGAAAATCTGACGTCAAATTTAGAAATTAAAGAGCAAGATTTTCTCTCTCAAAAACTTTCTAAGGCAAGCGGCTTAGATAAAAGATATGGGGACGAGAAAAGTAGTTTTAAGATTGTAGGTGAACAAATATCTAAATATACTGATAAATGCGGTGTTGAAAGGGATAATTATGCGGAACTGGAAAATAAGAAGTATAACCCGGAGACCAGGGAACTTATTAAAAATAAGTTGGTCTCAAATATTGACTCCTTATTTCTTAACAAGGAGAGCGGACGTTTTAATCCTGAGAAACATCGAATAATTTCAGAACAAACGGAAATCTATTTGGATTTAATGGGGAAAGCTCAAGAAGAAGGAGATATTGACAAAGATATAAAAGCGGAAGAGATATTTAAATTAGTCAATAAAAATGTTGAATTGATGGCATTTCAAGATATGGTTGCCTCGGAAAATACCTTAGGCGATCACGGAATAAGACATGTTATCGGATATAATATTAAAATTACCGAGCAGATACTTGATAGTGTTGCGGAAAAAGGACAAGAAGTGAAAGCGATTGATAGAATTATGGGGCACCAAATAATGCTAATGCATGATTTGGGCTACGTTTGTGAACCGGTTCGAAATGAAGTAAATAGCGGCAACCCGACAGCTGACAAAGGACATAGTCTTCTCTCGGCTAAAATTCTTAGAGAAATGGCCGGTAACTCCGATGAGGCTCTGGGAAAAATTTTTTCTCAGGAACAATTAGCCGTCTTACATAAAGGTGTTCTTGAACACGATGACTCGCAGGTTGAATTCCATATTAACGACGGTTCAGATGAATCTCGTCAGGAGAATTTATTCTCGGCTGTTCATTTGGCCGATAATACTCATGCTTTTGAGGATAAATTACCGGAAATTTTATATTCCGTTCCCGAATCATTAAAAGCAATGAGAATGCTTAAAACCGCGGGAGAAATTGGCGATACAGAAATGCTAAATAAAATTAAAGAAAATTTAGTAGAAACGATAAATAAAAATGAAAATTATTCTCCCGATGATAAAGAAATATTGTCTAGAGCGGTTGAGAATCTTCATGAGAATAGCTATCGGTTTAGCGTTGGGCGTATTTGTGGAAATAAACCGGAAATTTCTATCGGACAAGGCGGACGAGCAACTGTTAAAATACAAGAATCATCCATCCACCAAGAGACGGTGGCCTTATTCGGACAAGAATCTTATGATCAACTAAAAAAATTCATTGGCGATTTGGAAGGAAAGGAAAAAAGTGAAATTACTAATGAAATGCTTAATCAGGATAAAATTGAAGGATCTAAGGTTACTATTGAGTTAACAATAGGAAAAAATAAATCAAATGAAAAGACGGATTATCAAGAAAGGATAGAAAATATAATAACCGACGAAAAATTCGTGGAAATGAGTCGTCAGGATTTGTCTTTATCCAGAAGACAAAAGGTTTTAGAAGATAATCTGAAAAATTTGACTATTTCAGAAGAGAATAAAGGAGAAAAAGATTCTTTAATTAAAAAAACAGAAGATAATATCAAAAAGTATAAAGAATTACGAAATAAAATTTTTCACGATTATTTAAAATAAATCGCTTATTTTATTTTTTTAAAAAAAATGTTTATCAATAATTACGAAAATCCACTAAATAACAGCGCGGAGACGTCTAAATCAGCCGGTTTATCGGAATATAGTCAAGATTTGATTATTAAGACTAGAGAAATCGTAGATAAAATTTTTCCGCAACAAAATGACAAAGATAGTGAGATGATGTTAAATAGCATGTCCGTCAATAGAGAACTGCTAAGAACTTGCCTAGTTTATTTAATGGAAAAAATGGATTCCTCGGAGAAAGAGATATTTTTTCGTAATCCCGGCACGATAAAAGATATTTTATTATTATCTTTGGAAAAACATTTTTCTCCGGAGAATGAAAAAAAGGAAATAGCAGAGCTTATCAATTCTTTGACAGAAGACGATATTGCCAAACAAAATCCGATGATAGATAAATTAGACTTATTAAATCTAGATAGTCCTGTTTGTAAACTTCACGAAACCTGGTATAAACAAATCAGAGAGAACCCGGAGGCCGTTGAGGCTCATGCCTATTTAAATCTAACTGAAAAGTAAAAAGGTCCAAGCAGATTCTATGAATATATATAACAATAAAAAACCCTTGACACCAGTAAATTTATATGTTATTATTAAAGCAATACAATGTGATTAAAAAAGTAGTCGAGTTTCAAAAGCATGCGTAGGTTAGCAGTTTAATTAACTAAGTTTTAAAAGCCATGACTGGTATCATTAAAACATTGACTGACAAAGGTTTTGGATTCATTACCGTTGAAGGTCAAGAGAAAGATTTATTCTTTCACAGCAACGCTCTAGTTGGTGTTCGTTACGACGAACTTTCAACAGGTGACACAGTTTCATTTGAAATGGAGAACTCTCCAAAGGGAATGAACGCTGTAAACGTCAGCCGCGTTTAAGAGAAAAATTTATTATTTTATATAATAGACAAAAACAAGCCGTCAGGCTTGTTTTTTGTTTATCAAAATTTCAGGTTTACTTTAACGGTTCTTCAGCACCTTTTTGCTATAATGTTTAGGATGTGGGCCCGGCTTGGAGCAAGACGAGATTTGACATCTTTGTCTTCGGAGTTCAACTCTCCGCGGGTCCACAGTCGGAGCATATTGACCCTAATAATTATAATTGCTATAATAATATTAGATGTCAAATCTCGTTAACTTGTTACTAGCAAGACAATAAATTCCTCCTTTACGGGAGGTTTTTATTTATCTAGTACCTTGTATAACAAGGTAATCAGTGTTATAATAAAACGAGAAGGGAAATACCCTGTGGATAAAATAATTATGGAAAAGATAAGCGAACTTAATTTAGAAAATACTAAGGCGCAGATGCGCAAAGGAATTTTAGAATTCTGTATTCTTTTAATAATTTCCGAAGGGAAGGCCTACGCCTCCGATATTTTGAAAGAACTGAGCAAGGCAAATTTAATCGTCGTTGAAGGAACGGTTTACCCGCTTCTTTCCCGGCTAAAAAACGCCGCGCTCTTAAAATATAACTGGGAAGAGTCAGATAGCGGTCCGCCGCGCAAATATTATTCTTTAACCGCTCGCGGCGAAATTGCTCTTAAGGAATTGCTCTATACCTGGAAGGGGCTATCGGGCTCAATTGGCGCATTAATCAAAAAATTTAAATAAATGTATGAAAAAAACAATTAATATAAGTTTAAACGGTCTAATCTTTATTATTGAAGAGGACGCCTATAATAATCTTGATAATTACCTTAATTCAATTAAGGATTATTATGCCGCTCTAGCGGAGCGGGATGAGATAATCTCCGATATTGAATCAAGTATAGCCGATAAGTTCCAAGAGGTCTTAAAGGGGCAAAATAGGGCTCTGGAGCTCAAGGAAATAGAGAACGTAATTAAAGTAATGGGAACGGTTGACGATTTTTCTAAAGAAAATGAAGCAGAAACTATTATTAATAAAAATGAGGCGAGTTCGGCCAAAAGATTATATAGAGATGAAGATGATAAAATAATTGCCGGCGTTTGTTCAGGACTCGCCAATTATTTTGGAATAGACGTCGTTTGGGTCAGGCTTATTTTTATTGCCCTCCTCGCTTTTAAAGGTCTTGGCTTTATTCTTTATATAATTCTTTGGATAGTCGTCCCGATTGCTAAAAGCAGTACGCAAAAACTGGAGATGAAGGGAAAACCAATAAACTTGAAAAAGATTGAGCAAGAAGTCAAAGAAAAATCTAAGATAATAAAAGAAAAGAGCGAAGAGGCGCTTGAAGCGATTAAAAACAATAAGGTAAGTCTCGCCAATATTATACGCACTCCCTTTAATATTCTTAGCAAGATTTTAAAAACGACATCTAGCATTATATTAAAAGTATTAAAAGTTAGTGCCCTTGTTCTTTCGGTACTAGTCGGTATAGTTTTGCTTATCTCTTTTATTGCCTCAATTCTCGCTCTGACGGTCGCTATCGGGGTGGCGATCTTTAATATTAATTCGCCTTATCTTATTTCCGATATCCCGCTTGATAAGTTTATCCATTCCTATTCATATTATTTAGCACTCGCCTCCGCCTATTTAATTGCTCTTATTCCACTTATTTTCTTTAGTGTTTTAAGTATTAGTCTTATCAGACGCAAGAATACTTTCAGGGTTTGGCCATGCGTTATTTTAACAGCCCTTTGGATAATTGCCATTGCCGGCGCGGCGATAGCCAGCGTTGATCTTTATCCGAAAATTAAATATGAGGTTGATAATTATGAGAAGCATAATACTAGTAATAGAATTTTTGATTATAGATATATTGAAGCGTCTAAATAGTATATTTGTTTTTTAAAACCTTGCCGGTTTAATAAAACTTTAGATTTTCTTTAACGGTTCTTCAGCACTGTTTTGCTATACTATTTAGGCTGTGGGCCCGGCTTGGAGCAGGACGAGTCTTAACATCTTTGTCTTCGGAGTTCAATTCTCCGCGGGTCCACAGTCGGCTCATTTTTATTTTCCTTGTTGACTAAAAAATATGAAATTGTTAAAATATCTTTAGGTGTTAAGGCTTGTTAACTTGTTACTAGTAAGACAAATAAATTCCTCCTTTACGGGAGGTTTTTATTTTGCCAGACTATTTTACCTATCTTCGCAGCCGGCTTCAAATATGCTATAATAATATTATAAAATAATTAATTAACTAATAAATGTAAACTTATGAAAAAATCCTACATTTTTTTAAGTACGCTAGGAATTCTTGGCGTAGCGGCTATCGTTATTGTTGCTCTAGCAACGGCCAACCGGATTAATAATCAAGAAAGATTTTCCGTTACCGGCTCTGGAACAGTTTACGCTAAAGCGGATATCGCTAATTTAACGGTCGGATTAAAGACTGAGGTTAAAAAAACGGCTGCCGAAGCAACTAAAGAAAACACGACAAAGATGAACGAGATTATCCAAGCTTTAAAGTCACTTGATATTGAAGCGAAAGATATTAAAACAACCGATTATCGTCTAAGCCCGGTCTATAATTGGACCGATCAGAAGGGTCAACAGTTAGTCGGCTACGAAGTTTCGCAAAATGCTAGCGTTAAGATTAGAAACCTTGATAAAATTGGTGACGTAATTGCTAAAACAACCGAAAAAGGCGCTAATCAAATCGGCAATATTGATTTTACAATTGATGATGAATTTGAATTGAAGAATGAAGCGCGCGAATTAGCGATTCAAAAAGCGAAAGAAAAAGCAGAAATGATCGCCGATCAAACTGGAATGAAGCTCGGAAAAATAAAAGGGGTTTATGAAAACTCTGTCGTTCCGTCTCCGATGTATGATTATACTAACGCCAGAAAAGAAATGAGCTTTGGAACAGGCGCGGTTGATCAGGTTGTCTCAAGCCCAAGTATTGAAACCGGACAAAACGAAATCAAAGTTGAAGTAACTTTGAATTACGAAGTAAAATAAACTACGGTAATAGACCGCAGAGGTCGCCGTATGGCGGCCTCTGCTTTTAGATGTTAGTTGATATTTACAAGGATAATTTTTTGCGCTATAATTTATTTATATACTTCTTCTGTCGCTTTGGTGGCAGAATGCGAGGTCGCCGAAAGGCGGCCTCTGCTTTTTTATAAAGTGACGAAAAATATGATAATTAGGGCAAATATATATATTGATGGCTTTAATTTATTTTATGGCTGTCTTAAAAATACTAATTATAAATGGCTTAATATCAATAAGCTTGCTGGTTTATATTTTCCGAAATATGAAATACAAACGATAAAATATTTTTCTGCTGCGGTTAAGGCAAGAAAGAACGATTTAAACAAGCCGGTTCGTCAACAAACATACTTTAGAGCTTTAAACACTCTAAAGAATGTGAAAATAATTCTAGGAACTTTTTTGGAAAGTGAAGTAAAAATGTATGTGCCAGAGAAAGACAGCAAGGGAAATAGGCAAAAAGCAAATGTTTCTTTAAATGGTATCCCTGCTAAACTGCCATTATTAGACCCCAACCATCTAATAGCCAGAAAAACTGAAGAAAAAGGCTCGGACGTTAATTTGGGGACACATTTGATTATAGACGCTTACGAGAAAAAATTTGATATAGCTATCGTTATTTCAAATGATTCTGATTTGGCGGAACCAATAAGGATTATTAATAACCATATTGGATTAAAAGTCAGATTACTCAATCCCTATCCTAATACTAATTTTAAATTACAGAGAGCGGTTAATGGGGATATAAAAAATATCAGACAATCGGCATTAAAAGCATCACAATTTACAGATAATCTAGTTGATATAAATGGCAGTTTTCATAAACCGTTTGGTTGGTAGGCACTATAGCCCAAATTACTTGGCATATTTTATTGCCTATGCTATAATGTACCTATAAACATTGGCTTTTAAAAAGGGATACCTTGAAAAGGCCTATGGTTATTGATTAATTCTAATTATAGAATTAAAAAATTTAATCTAATTAAAATAAGATTATCAATTGGACATTATTATTAGGCCGTTTTAACTGACGATTTATTAATAACGCCCCATGCAAAACTATGTCAAAAATGACAAAGACACAAATGATCGCTATGTTATCAGAAGCGACCGGTTTAAGCAAAAAAGACACAACCGGTTTCATGGATAATTTAGCAGACGTTGTTTACAAAGAAGTAAAGAAGAATGGTGAATGTATTATTCCTGGATTTGGTAAATTAGTAAAAGTTAAGAGAAAAGCTAGAGAAGGAAGAAATCCAGCAACCGGAGCAACTATCAAGATCCCAGCAAAAACAGTTGTTAAATTCCGTCTTTCAAAAGCGGTAAAAGACACTGTTCTATAGTAAAAAATATTTCAGTTTAAGGAAAAGAAATTAAAAACAATTTCTCATATCAAAAAGCACCCGGACGGAATCCTTGGTGCTTTTTGTGTTTCTTACCCTTTGCTTATATTTTCGCCCGAAAGTTTTTTATTCTTTCCACTCCCTGACATATTGACCAAGGCCAAAACCTTCAAGTTTATTTTTTAATTTTGTATTGCGATTTAGAAATTTTAATAAAGACGAGAGTTCTATCTGATAACGGTTTTTAACAATCTTAAAGTCTAAGGGATTATCTGATTTTAAAGCGCGCCTTATCGTCTTACCTTGTACTCCGCCTAAAGACGCCGCTTCGGAAACGGAGAGCCAAATTGGATATTTAACTTCTATAGCCTTAAAGCTTTGCTTATTATCCATCGCCTTAATTTTATATTTAAGTCTACAATATTGTAGACTTATACTCTAATTAATGTCTTTAAGTCCATACTAAGTTAGACTTAAGTTCTACTTATCTTAATCTTATTTTTTGAATAAGTCAAGAGTTAAACGCGTATAATTAATAAGACCAAACAGGGAAGTTTAAAATACTACGACCGGCATAAAACTATAGCCGGAATAGGACTTGGCGAGGGTTTAGAAATGAGTACAAAGTCATATTTCCGCCCTTGCTTTTGGAAATAACATATGCTAATATTCTCTTAGATATTGAGAGAAAATACAAGCAATGGGGAAGGGTTTTTCCCATATTTTTTTAGGTTTTTACGGCTTAACTTTTTTTATATTTAAAATGTCTATAAATTTAATTCAAAAATTCAATAATAAGAAAACCTTTAGCCGTTTAAAGAACCGCGATAAAGAGGTTTTTACCGCTATTTACGACGAAAATGTTAAAGATATAAACCGCTTTATTTACTTTAAGGTTGGAAATACCGAAGACGCTAACGATCTAACTTCTATGGTCTTTTTAAAGACCTGGAACCATATTCAAAATAATAGTCTAGAAGACGCAAAAACTTTACGCGCCTTATTATATAAAGTCGCCCGAAACGTTATTATTGATTTTTACCGCGAAAGAAGCGGAAAAACGCCGCTTTCATTAGACGATGAGGATAATAAGATAGAAGTAATTGACGAAAAAACCCTTGATAAACATAGTAATATTGATGATTTAGCCGATATTGAACTTATTAAGAGTAAATTACCGCTTATTAAAGAGGAGTACCGGGAAGTAATCGTTTTACGCTTTGTTAATGACTTAAATTTAGAGGAAATAGCCGATATTACTAAGAAAACGAAGGGAAATATAAGAGTTCTGATTCACCGGGCCTTAAACGCCTTAAAAAGCTTAATAGAAGAGGAAAAAGCGTCAAATTAAGCGCCAGGTTTCGCGAAGCGAAACAAGGACGGAAACATCGCTTTTTACGAGCCAGGAACAAATATTTTTCAAAATTGCGATTCCGTGCGCAATTTTTAAAAATATTTAGTTCTGGCGAGTACAGGATAAAATGTACTAATAAACTGTAACGTTTTGCCGGTAAATCCGTATACTAAAGCGTAGAGACAAATATATGAAAAACAACGAATTAATCGCAAAAATTAATAAACTAAAGGGCGTTAATCCAAGCGACACTTGGCTTAAAGACAATAGAGAGTTATTACTGGCCCAAATTTCAAATTCCGGCGCGAACGAATTATCCGCTTGGAATCTTTTTGTAATTAACCTATCTAGTGCTTTAAAGGCGGTTTCTCAACCGGCGATTGCCTTCGGTGCTTTTGTTTTTCTTATTCTCGGAGCAAGCCTTTATAGCCATCAACTTTTCAATTCAACTAAACCAAACGACTCCTTATATATCGCCCGTATAGTTTCCGAAAAAGCTAAACTTTCAATGATGTTTAACGAAGAGGCGAGAGAAAAACTAGAACTTCAATTCGCAAATAATAATGCTCAAGATATTACGACCGCTTTATCCGACCCGACGTTTAATAATGAAGAGAATAAAGATCAAGTTGCAAAACTTAACGAGAATTTTAATGAAAAAATTACCACCGTTAAAAAGGGAATTGCTCGCTATACCGCAACCAAGACTGCTTCTGTTATAAATGAGGAAGCAATTACAATTGCCAATAGTTTAAAAGATAATAAGAATATTCAATTATCGGAAGCGCCGGTTGTCGTTCCTTTAGTTTTAAAAACTAGCGATACGCCTGTCTTAAAGACTCCGATTGCTTCAACAACCGAAGCAACTCCCGAACTAAAGACAACTCAAGAACCGGGAAAAATCTTAGAAGAAGCTCAAAATTCTTTTGACCAAAAAGATTATACAAGTGCTTTAAATAAATTAAAAGAAGTAAACGAAATAATTAAATAAGAAAAACGAAGCAAACTAGCTAAGTGCTCGTTTATTAGTTTATCTCCTTTTTCGGTTAACCTGCTTGGAAGATTATTGCTATCATCCTACCACGGATAATCAGGACGAGATAAATTAATAAATTCGCATTTGCGAATTGGCGAACCGACTCAAGGTCGAGTCCTGAGTAATCAGGATGGTTTGTCCCTTATTAACTTAAAAATGTTAATTATGATTTTAAAAAAGGCTTATCTCCGTTTTAAAAATATATAAATCGGTTAAGCTTTTCTCCAGCCGATAGGCAACACGCCTGGCTGGCAGTACTTATTCTAAGATCGGTCAGCCTTCGCTTTAAGCTTCAAACGGTTGGCGAAGCGGGATTCCGACTGATTTATAAAGAATAAAAACAAGAAATAGGTCTTGCTAAAAATCAAAAAATTAACGAATTAATTATTAATGAATTGTTTAAACTACTATTGTTTAGACATTCAATAATAATGCTAAAAAAATTATTATGAATAAATTACGCAAATCATTAGTTATCAGCGTAATGGCAATGACAATTTTAGCAATGGTTGGAATTGTAGCTCCTGCTACAACTAACGCCGCTGCTTCAGCTGGAGATCTTATTAAGATGTCTGGTTTGTCATCTGTTTATTACTTAGGTGACGATGGTAAGAGATATGTTTTCCCTAATGAATCAACTTACATGTCTTGGTATTCAGATTTCAGCGGAGTAGTTACTATTCCTGCTTCTGAATTACAAAGCTACCCATTAGGTGGAAATGTAACAATGAGACCGGGAACAAAGATGGTAAAAATTACAACTGATCCTTCAGTTTATGTAGTTGAACCAAACGGAGTTCTAAGAAAAATTGGTAGCGAAGCGCAAGCTGCTGCCTTATTTGGAACAAACTGGAACAAGAGAATCGTTGACGTAGCTGATTCTTTCTTTACTAACTACACAGTTGGTACAGCATTAGCTAACGGCGCTACTCCTGTTGGATCATTAGTAAAGGCTGCTGATTCAGCTGCTGTTTACTACTATGATGGTACTAACTATAGACAAATTGCTAACGAAGCCGCTTTAACAGCTAATCGTTTCTCAATGTCTAATGTTATTACTGGAACTCCAGTAGCCGGTGGAACTTCAATTACTGCTGCTGAAACAGCTTTAGTTAAGACTTCACAAGCTGGTTCTACTACAGTTATCGTTTCAACTGGTTCAGGTTTAATGGTTTCATTAAATTCTGCTACTCCAGCTGCTGCTAACGTTCCACAAAACACTTCAGCTGAAATCTTGAAAATAAATTTAACTGCCGCTAATGATGGTGACATCAGTATTTCTGGCATTAAATTTTCAGCTGCCGGTTTAGGAACTGCTACAGAAATTCAAGAGGTTACTGTTTATAACAACGGTCTTAAACTAGGAACTTCAAAAAATATTGAC
>CAYUWA010000003.1:15464-19758 GCA_964448505.1 uncultured Gammaproteobacteria bacterium
AATAAAGTTGCTCAAATCAGCTTTACTAACGCTTTAGTTGTTACTAAAGGATCCACTGTTACTTTATCTGTTAAGGCTAAAGTCACAGGAACTGGTCACTATGCTTTACAAGTTGAAAAAGCTAGCGATATTAGTTCTCCTGGCGTAAACATCACTGGTTCTTTCCCTATCAAAGGAAATGAACTATCTGGCGTTAATGTAGCTGTTGGTGCATTAACAATAGACAATGATGGTTCATTATCTAATGTTAAATTAGGAGACAAAGCCGCTACTTTAGCTAAGTTTAAAGCTTCTGCTAACGGAGTTGAAGATATTACTTTGAATTCTATTACTTTAAAGAAAGATTCTTCTTCAACTGCTAATGATGCCTCTTTCGAGAATATGGGTCTTTATATGGATGGTTCTCTTGTAGCAGCATCTACTGGTATCTCTAGTAAATATGTTACCTTTACTTTCGCAACTCCTGTTACTATTCTAAAAAATAACAACAAGAGATTTGTCGTAAAAGGTGATGTTGTTGACGGTGCTTCTAAGACTTTAAAATTAGTCTTGGATTCATCTACTGATATCAATGCGGTTGGTACACATTATGGTTATTCTTCTTCAATTACTAATAGTTTAACAGGTTCTACTGTAACTATTAATGCTGGCGCATTTACTATTGAAAAAGTTAATGCTCCTAGTGATAAAATTAAGAAGGACACTACTGATGTAGAATTTGGTACTTTCAAGATGACTGCTAACAGTGGTAAGAATGTTGAAATGTCTGCTATTCGTTTAGATATTGCAACTACTAACGACGCTAACGGCGCTGCTACTGCTTTCACTAAGATTGAAAATATTGAATTATTCAACAAGACAACCAACACAGTTTATAGTTTAGACTATGTAGCTGGTGGTACTTCAACTAAAGTCTATACTAATACTAGCATGGGATTTGTCATGACTAGTGGTGTAACTTATGAAATGGTTGTTCGAGCTGACGTTTTATCTACAGCAACTAACCAAGATTATACCGTTAGTATCGCTTCTGCTATTACAGCAAGTGCGGCTGATGATATTACAGCTAAAGAAACAGGAAATGATACTTTAATTACAGATATCACTCCTAATTCAGTTTCTTTGAAGAAGGTCACTGTACAAGTTCCTTCTGTAACTTTCTCATCTAATGCTTTATCTGCTTCTTTCAATGCAGTAGTTGGAGCATCTGATGTTGAAGTTGCTAATTTCAACGTTAAAGCAGGTGAAAGTTCAGCTGTTAAGATGACTGAAATTAAGTTAAAAGATGCTGTTGCTGATAATGGTACCCCAGATACAGTAACTAATGCTGTTACTTCTGAATTCAAACTTTGGAAGGGAACAACTTTATTAAAGACCGTTTCTGCTTCTCAATTAGTAACTGAGGAAATTGCTTTCTCAGATTTAAATGAGACTATCGCAGCTAACACAACAGTTACTTATAAAGTTACTACTTCTTTAGTAAAAGATTCTAATTTAAATGGTAATACCATGAGATTTAGAGTAAGTGCTTATAGCGTAGAAGATACGGATAAAGGCGCTGCTGTTTACGATACTGTTGCCGATAATACTTCACCAAATGGTGTTATTGCCGATGCTGAAACTGGTGCAACAACATTGCTTTCAGCTAGAACAGTGACTTTAAAAGGAACAGGTTCTTTATATGTTTCTCTTGATTTAGCTGACTCTGCAGTCAACGCTGATATTTATCAAGTTGGCGGAGTGATGACAAAAGAATTAGCTGCTTTAAAATTAAAGGCAGTTAATGAAGATGTCAAAGTAACTAAGATCAAAGTTACTGCAAGCGATGCAGATTTCAATAAATCTGTTACTGCTTTAGCTTTATACGATGGAGCAACTAAGATTGCTGAGACTACAACTATTGCTCAAACAACAATATTTGAAAATCTTAGCTTAATTGTTTCACAAGCTTCAAAGAATTATTACTTAAAAGCCACTTTATCTAATATCGGTAAAGATTTAATCGGTATCTTGGATCAAGATTACACTGTCAATGTTAATAGCATTGAAGCTCAAGGTAATAGCTCTGGAGATACTTTAGCTGCTGATACTACCGGTGGTGTTATCGCTGGTGAAATTGCTTACGATGTTACCAACAATGGAACTTTTGGTGAAGCTAGTGATACTGCAACAATTGAATCAAAGAAATTGGGTGTTGTTGCTACCAGAATCTCTGCTGTTGGCTTAGAATCTGCACAAGGAGGTGCTTCTCTAGCTTCTTCTGTACTTGATAATGGCTATATGAATGCAGCTATCATCAAAGTTACAACTGATGCTTCAAGCAATACCTTAGATAGTGGTGATGCGGTAAAGACAATAATTGACTTAATGAAAGTTAAGATTGATTACAATTTACCAAGCTATACTCAAGATACTATGGACACTACCATTGAAAGAATTGGTGGCGTAAATAGTGCTATTGCAGCCGATAACGTTACATCTGCAGCTACGACTGGTACTGGTTATGCTCTATTTAATGTTAGTGGCGCTGATTATGAGTTAGCTCCTAGCACAACTGCTTACTACTTAGTAAAAGTTAAAGCAGACTACACTGTTAGTGGCAACCATGATGCATGGGTTAAAGTCGGTCTAGACAAGTTAAATGGTACTGACGATACAGCTGATGCTAATGGAGGAAACATTATTTATAAGGATTCCTCTGATAGCGCTGCTAATAGATTTGATCTACGTCTAACTAACTTAACTAATGTAGACGGTACTCAAATTAAAGATTAATCTCTTTAATAATAGTCTTCCCAATTTTCTATAATTAATTGGAAAACAATAAGAGCCCGCGCAAGCGGGCTCTTTTGTTGTATTGGGGAGCATTGGTTATTTGACATTATTCAAACCAACCTTTTCCGCCGCCCTTATTTTTTCTTTAGAAAATATTTAGATTTCCTTCATCGGTGGTTTGCTATCATTATCTCCATAATTTTTAAATTAAAAAAAATATGGAAAAAAATAATGGCGTAAGCAACCAAATTATAATCTATAATAAGGCAGACGGAACAACTAAGATTGAGGTCAAATTAGAGAATGAGACAGTTTGGCTAAGTCAAAAACAAATGGCGGAGTTGTTTGATTGTAGCGTTATGAATATTAATTTACATTTAAAAAATGTATTTAATGAAGCTGAGCTTAGCGAAAATTCAGTTATAAAGGATTCCTTTATAACTGCCAACGACAACAAAGAATATCTTGTAAAACTATATAACCTAGATGCCATAATTTCTGTCGGCTATCGCGTAAACTCTCTCCGCGGTACCCAATTTCGTATTTGGGCCACTCAGAAGCTTAAAGAGTATATAATTAAGGGCTTTGTGATGGATGATGAGAAGTTGTCTGGCAATAGAGCATCAAAACCATATTTTAAAGAATTAGAAGAAAGGATTAGAAAAATAAGAACCTCGGAAGCTAATTTTTATCAAAAAGTAAAAGATACTTTTGCTATGAGCGTGGATTATGATTCTAGGGCAAAGTATGCCCAGAAGTTCTTTGGAATAGTCCAAAACAAATTTCATTATGCTATTACCGGCTTAACAGCCGCAGAAATAGTAAATAATCGCATAGACAGTGGAAAAGAAAACCTCGGGCTGACTAATTGGCAAGGAGAAATTATTACCCGTGATCAAGCCGAAATTGCTAAAAACTATCTTGAGGAGTTAGAGCTTAAAAGATTAAATTTACTAGTAGAACAATTTCTGTCTTTTGCCGAACTCCAGATTGTTGAGCAAAGATTAATGTATATGAAAAGTTGGCTTGAAAAATTGGATGATTTTCTAGTTTTCAATGAGAAAGAGATATTAGATAACGCCGGAGTTGTCTCACATTGTGATATGGAATTAAGGGTTAGGCGGGAATTAGAGGAATATAATAGAAAATTATTAAGTAATTAAAAGATATCCCCAATTCAATGGCTTAAACATACCTAGGGACAAATTGTCCCTAGGTAGATTTAGTCCATTCCAAAATTTTGGAATGGAAAAATCCCTTATTATTCTTGAACCGTCCCCAATTTGGGGACAGTTGAGATCGTGACAATTTGTCACGAACTGGAGCGGCGAGGTGGTCACAAAATGTGACCAACTGAAAATGTAAGCTAATGATGGCAATATTATTTACCGGATGTTGCTAATCCAATTGTGCGGACAGTGTCCGCACAATTTAAAAAACAAAACGGACCCCCTCACGGGAGTCCTCAGGATTTAACCTATAAAGACAGATTAAACATTTATACATTCGGACCTTCTTG
>CAYUWA010000003.1:19768-26415 GCA_964448505.1 uncultured Gammaproteobacteria bacterium
TTTATACTATTATTATAGCAAATTTTTTATTTATGACAATAGATTTTCCCCAATTCAATGGTTAGCTTAAAACCGTTGCGTTTTGTAACGGTTTGAACCGGAAAGCCAACTGGTGACAATTTGTCACCAGTTCAAAAAGGAGCATTCAGTTGTCCGATTTTTCCGGGCAACTACTATATAAGCCCATCTTCCTTTAGAAAAAGTTTAGAAAATTTTCATTAGCCTTTTGCTATATTTGTATCATTAGAATTTAATGATATAATATCAATAGAAAAATAATCAATTATTTAATAAAACACCTGATTTTAAAGGCAAAAATACATGTCTCAATCCGAAGTTAAAAAAATTATTATAAAATTTGCCGCTAAATTAAAAGCGGATAATTTTGATTTTTCTTCTATTTATCTCTTTGGCTCATACGCCAAAGAAAAGCAACATAAATATAGCGATATAGATATCGCTGTCGTTTCTAAAAAGATGAAGAGAAACTACAATAAAAATTTAGATTTGCTGTATCAAAAAGGCTTTGAAGTAAACGATAAATTGGAAATACATGCTTTTACGCCTGAAGATTTTAAAATAGGATATCCGCCGCTTGCTCATGAAATCAAGTTAACCGGAATTAGAGTTGCCTAATTATTCAGTTATTAATTGAAAGTCATAAGAGCCCCTTTCGGAGCTCTTTTGTTGTATTGGGAAGCATTTGTTATTTGACATTATTCGGGCCGACCTTTACCGCCACCCTTATTTTTTCTTTAGAAAATATTTAGATTTCCTTTACTAGGGGTTTGCTATCATTATTTCCATAATTTATTAAAAATTACATTATGCCATTGACCGACAAAGAAAAAGCGGAATCTATTTTTGTTTGGCACAAAATAAAAATAGGCATTCAATTATCTTCTAAAAAGCGTGATATATATTTTTATAAAAAAGATATTTGGTGGGCTAGCTTGGGTGCTAATATCGGCCATGAGGAGGACGGTAAGAATAAAAGATTTGAAAGACGGGTTTTGATTTTAAAAAAGTTTAATACCCACCTTATTTTAATAGTCCCATTATCTAGCAAAATCAAGAATGACAAATTCTATTATTATAAATTTGCCACAAATGATAAGTTTGTTTCAGCAATGATTTGTCAACTTAGATTAATAAGCAGCAAAAGATTAATAAGAAAAATGGGGGAGATTAGTAATTTTGATTTTGAAAAAATACGACAACGAATCAGAAATTTAATATAACAAAACGGACCCCCTCACGGGAGTCCTCGGAGCCAAGACCACAGTAAACAGACAAGGCAAATTGTATATTTATTATAACATATTTTTTATTTAATACAATAGCTAATTTTTCTTTAATTTAAGAGAGTGTGAACTGTCCCGAAATTGGGGACAGTTGAGATGAGTTGGTTACAAATTGTAACCGACTGAGATATGGTTAGCTTGAAACCGTTACATTTTGTGACGGCTTGAGTCGGGAGGGACCAAATGATGACAATTTGTCACCGGTTAAACAAAGGGTATGTACAATTTGTATGTACCCTCAGTTGTCCGACTTTTTCGGAAAACTGCCGCTCAAGACCACCCTCCTTTAAAAAAAGTTTAGAAAATCTTCATTATCATTTTGCTATCATTATCTCCATAATTTTTAAATTAAAAAAAATATGGAAAAAGTTGATGATCAAATCGCCTTATTTCAAGGCAAAAAGATTAGGAAAGTTATTTATAATGATGAGTGGTGGTTTTCTGTGGTTGATGTTTGCGCGGTTTTGACAGAGAGTCCGACCCCTCGCAAATATTGGGAAAAAATTAAAATAAAGGATTTGGAACTTCTTCAGTTGTCCCCAAATTGGGGACAACTGAAAATGATATCCAATGACGGCAAAAAATATAATACAGACTGCGCTAATACCGAAGGATTATTTAGAATTATCCAATCAATTCCGTCTCCTAAGGCAGAACCTTTTAAACGTTGGCTAGCTAAGGTTGGTTATGAGAGGATTCAGGAAATTGAGAATCCGGAGTTGGCGATGGACAGGATGAAGAAAATTTATGAAAAGAAGAGCTATCCGCAGGATTGGATTGAAAAGAGAAGCCGGGGAATTGCCGTGCGCCATAGCTTGACCGACGAATGGAAAAATAGGGGAATTAATAATAGTTTAGGTTATGCGATTTTGACTAATGAAATAATGGAAAGTGCTTTTGGTTTAAAAGTTGAAGATTATAAGAAGGTTAAGGGGTTAGAAAGGGAAAATCTGCGCGATCATATGAATGATATAGAGTTAATTCTAACAATGTTAGCTGAAGCGACGACAACGGAGATAATTAAGGCCAGAGATTCTAAAGGATTTAAGCCCCTAAAAGATGGTGCTAGGGATGGCGGTTCGGTGACCGGGCGAACTAGAAAAGACATTGAAAAACAATCAAGAAAGAAGATAATTAATCCGGAGAATTTTTTGTTAGGGGATTAACTCTGTCCATTGCCAAATTTGCGAAAAGGCAAGGGGGGTGGCAAATTGCCACCCCCCTTTAGAAAAAGTTTAGAAAATATTCATTAACCCTTTGCTATCATTACAACATAAATATTAATCACTAATTTTATGTCAAAAGAAAGCAAAGTTAATAATGAGGAAGTAATAGTTAATAAAAAGGACTATCAAAACCTAATACATGATTTAAAAAGCATTATCACTAACGGGCAATACCAATTTTATAAAACTATTGATAATGTAAAAGTTAAAATTTATTGGCAAATAGGGGAAAGAATTGTTAGAGAAGAAATGAAAAACAAAGAAAGGGCGGAATACGAAAAATACCTGATTAATTGCCTAACGTCTGATTTGAATCTTGGCAAACGTGTATTATACAAAATAATAAAGTTTTATCGGATATATCCAATTGTGCCGACAGTGTCGGCACAATTGAGTTGGTCTCATTATGTTGAGTTAATTGAACTGGAAGATCAAAAAGAAAGGACGTTTTACGAGCAAAAAATATTAATATTTTCTTGGTCTATTAGGATATTAAGATATAACATTGACAATCATCTTTATCAAAAAACTGATAATAAAGATATTGAGGAGGTATTTAAGACAAAATTGCCCGCCATTGTAAATATAAAAAATATCTTTAAACCAAATTATGATTTTAATTTTTTGGAAATGCCGCCACTTATTCCGGAAAAGGAATTGGAAAATAAGATAATTAATAATATCGCCCACTTTTTAAAGGAGCTCGGAGAAGACTTTTCTTTCTTGGGTCGTCAGGTTCCGATATTAATTGATAATGAAAAACATTATATTGATTTAGTCCTTTATCATCGGGGCATACCTTGTATTGTTCTAGTTGATCTTAAGACCAATAAATTAAATAGCCGCGATATAGGACAAATGAATAAATATATTGGTTATTACAGAAATAATAGGCAATACAATTTTGAAAAAGATGCTATTGGTTTAATTATTTGCCGGGAAGCGGGGCGTGAAGAGGTAATTTATGCTTTAAACGGTTTGGAAGAGAAAATATTTGTTTCAGTGTATAAAACAAAATTACCGTCAGAAGATAGCGTTAGACGAGCAATTATGGGGCTATAGGCTTATACTAAGAGCCTCCCTCGGGAGGCTCTTTTGTTATGGGCGCGAAAATGCTCTTTATTTTTTCTTTAAAAATTCTTTAAATTCTCTTCATCATCCTTTTGCTATCATTATTTCCATAATTTTTAAATTAAAAAAATAATGAGACAGTTTGGCTGAGTCAGAGGCAGATGGCGGAGTTGTTTGGTTGCAGTACTGATAATATTAGTTTACATCTTAAAAATGTGTTTAACGAAGCTGAGCTTAACGAAACCTCAGTTACCGAGGATTCCTCGGTAACTGAGTTTTTGTTGACGTCAACAGAATGGTTAGTTTATATTTACCTGATTGTCCGCTCACTGAGCGGACAATTAAGTCAGTCCATCGCCAAATTTAGCGACGGAAAAAGACCTTATTATTCTTGATCTGTCGACAAATTGTCGACGGTTGACTTCAGCTGGTGACAGATTGTCACCGACTGAACAAGGCTCTTTAAACCGTCCCCAATTTGGGACAGTTAAGATCGTGACAATTTGTCACGAACTTAATTTGTATCATTAAAAATTAATGATATAATATGAATAGAAAAATAATCAATTAATTATTAAAACACCTGATTTTAAAGGTAAAATACATGTCTCAATCCGAAGCTGAAAAAATTACTAGAAACTTCGCCAGACTCTTAAAAAAGAAGGGGTTTCCTTTGTTATCCCTATATCTTTTTGGCTCATATACAAAAGGGAAGCAACATAAATATAGCGATATAGATATCGCTGTCGTTTCTAAATTAAAAAGATATACAGAAAAAAGAGTGGATTTTCTCTGGTCTTTGCGACATGAAATTGATGATCGGATAGAGCCACATTATTTTACCTCAACTCAATTTAAAGACCTCGGAGTCCCTTTGGTTTATGATATCATGAAGAATGGGATTAAGGTAAACTAGGCTAATTTAATTAATCTCTCTTTTAATAATTGAAAAACTCTAAGCGCTCCGTAAGGGGCTCTTTTGTATTTATTAATTATTTTATAAAAACGCTTGCGCCTATTTTTAAAAAGTTCTATAATATAGATAAGTTAAAAATAAAGAAAAATTAAATAATTCATGAACCGTTAAAATTCATAATCAAAAATTTTATTTTTTGTGATTATAAATCTTTCCAGACCATGAACAATAATTTTAAGAGAAAACTTGAAATTAAAAAATGCATCATAAAGTGTGGTTGAATCCGTCTTTTATGGTGCTTTTTTTGTTATCGTAAGAATAGCAAGGAAAAAATAAAAAAATAAATATTATAAAGTGAAACACGAGTAAAGGATGCGGTGATGCATTCAACCACTACCATATCCGATAATTTCGTGTTCCACTTCATGATATTTATTTAATTCAGCAATAATTAATTTACATATATTTTTTTAAAAATCAAATAAGAATTAGGGAAGAGAATTAATCCTTCGCTAATTTAAAAACTATGAAAAACTTATTTAAAATCAAGCTTCTAAAACGATCCCTGCTAGGGTTGTCGCTAGTTATAGTGATGACGGCCGGGGTTTTTATTTATCAAGCAATGGCGCTTAGCACTTATGCTGTAACTGAGGCAACAGCCACGGTCGGTACAGCCACTACTTTAGAAATTGAATACACTGTTGATACTGGTGAGCACACTTGGGCAAACGATGATACTTTGACTATCGC
Organism: uncultured Gammaproteobacteria bacterium; assembly: GCA_964448505.1. Lineage (GTDB taxonomy): Bacteria > Patescibacteriota > Patescibacteriia > Patescibacteriales > UBA12465 > UBA12465. The sequence continues at coordinate 25,036 of CAYUWA010000003.1, forward strand.
TTTGCCAGCCAATTTTCCAATTTGGAGTGCTTTAACTTTTACAGCTGAATACGACAAAGACACAACTAATGATACCGTCGACGAAACGGCAATAACCGCCGGGGCATCAACTGGACAATACACTACTGATGGTGCTCGACTTTTAACAATAAAATGGAGCGTTACTGGTTGGGGAGCAGCAGAAACTGGAGATACTGTCCGTATTTTAGTAACAGCCGGAGCAATTCCAGTATATGCTGATACTACTTCCACTTTTACTTTTGGAGGCGTAACTGCCGTTGGGGATGATCCAAGCGGTACTGACGATGTTAATGTCGCTTTTACTAACGCTGACGCGAGCGTAACTTTCGGCGCTAACTCCTTGGCTGGTACGGCCGGAGTAACAACTATAACTTTAACTACTCCCTATGCTCTTGATCCAGGAGACACTATTGATATTACTTTTCCTGATTTTGTAGATATAAGCGGCGATGCAGAAGTAGCCACGGGAACATTTGATGATGCCGGAGCAACAGTTACTTGCGATGATCCAGGTGCGGGTCAAGTTTTAACTTGTACTGTTTCTGTTGGAGCAACTGGAACAACCGGAACTATTATTCTTCAAGGCATTACGACGAGGTATATTGGAACCACAGATATTACCGTTTTTGAAGTTGAAGATGAAGGCGTGGCGGCTAACGATATTGCAACTGATACAAGCGTTGCTCTCACTAATGTCGATCAAGCTGATGCTTCTGCTAGTGTCGCCCTAGGAACTAACTCGGTAGTTGGAGCTGCTGGAGATACAACTTTAACTTTAACTGTACCATATGCTTTAGATGCTAATGATACAATTAATATAGCTTTTCCGGACTTTATTAATACTACTAGTGTTGGAGCGGGAGCAACGGGAACTTTTGAATCAGGGGCAAACATTACTTGTGCTAACAGCGGCGGACATACCGTAGTTTGTACAACAGATGGTGCAACACTTACAACCGGAACAATTATTATGACTGGAATAGTTTCTACTTATGTCAGCACAACAGATGTTACTAATGTTGCCGTTAAAGACGAGGGTGTTTCAGGAAATATCATTGCCGATGACCCTCTTGTTACTTTAACAGACTCTACTGCTGCCGACCCAGTTTCCAGTATTGATGTTAGTGCTATCTCTCAATATAATACAACTGGAAATGTAGTTGTTTCATTTACTACTCCCTACGCTTTGGCTGATCACGATGAACTGCGTTTAACTATTCCGACTTCTTATAATATTTCCGGAGCCACTTACGGTTCCGATACTTTTACCGGAAATTGGCATGCTTGTACAGTTTCTGGACAAGTTATTACTTGTTTAGCTGATGGATCACTTGCTGCTGAAGCAGGAAATTTAACTCT
>CAYUWA010000003.1:26425-27817 GCA_964448505.1 uncultured Gammaproteobacteria bacterium
ACTTTAACTCTAAGCGGAATTACTGCCGCGTCTAATACACCAGCTGGAGCTTCAACTTACACCACGACTGTATTCAGTTTTGCAAATCAAGCTGTTTTAGCTACTGCCTCGGATGATGTTATTGCCGCAACAACTGCCGACGCAACCGCACCGACTCTTCCGGCTGCTAATATTGATGTTAACAATGGCGGCACTTTAGATGTTATCACCTTACAATTTAGTGAGAATATGGATGAAGCAACAGCCGAAGTAGCCGGAAATTATATCGTTACTAATAACGGAGGAACAATTACTTACGGTATTGCTTCTGCTGTTTTAACCAACGATACTGTCGTTTTAACGCTTAATACTGTTAACCCTGCTAATACAACTACATTTATTACTAATGCTGCTGCTGCTGCTCATTTAAAGGTTACTCCAAGCACTAGTATTAAAGATGCAAATGGGGTTGCCTATGGCGGGGCTTTAGTAACTGAGTCTGGCGGAACTGTCTTAGTAGATGCCGGTGCCCCAACTTTAGCTACTACAGCAATTGTTGTTAATAATTCAGTTCAACCAAACACAATTACTTTAACTTTTAACGAAGCTATGGATTTGACTCAAGCCCAAACGACTTCTAATTGGGATGGGGAAGTTACAAGTAATGGCGGCGGAATAACCTACGGTATTGCTTCTGCTTCTTTGGATGTAACCGGGATGATTGTTACTTTGACTTTAAATGCCGTAAACCCAGCAACAAACACTACTTTTATAACTAGCGCCGCCGCTACAGCAGGAATAATAGTTACTCCTAATGGTGCTCTAATTGACGTAAATGGCGTTGGCTATGCTGCTGGACCAATAACTGCTTCTGCCGCTAATACACAAGACGCAACCCCAGCAACTTTGCCGGTTGCTAATATTGATGTTGATAATAGTGTTCACCCAAATACTATAACACTTCAATTTAGCGAGAAACTTGATAAAACTACAGCCGAGGTAGCCGGGAATTATACCGTTACTAATAATGGAGCGACAATTTCCTATACGGTCGCCAGCGCTGCCTTAACTAACGATACCGTTGTTTTGACTTTAGCTGCTTTTAATGAAAATTCACCTCTAACTTTTATTACGAACGACGCTGTCACCGCTCATATTAAAGTAACACCAAGCGCGAGTATTCTTGATGTTTCCGGACTGGCAACAACCGGAGCTGTAGTAACTGAAGCCGGTGGTTCTCATACCCCGCATGCTTCAGTCCCGACTCTTGATACAGTCGCCGGAACTTCTGTTGATAAAGCAGGAGATACTATCGCCTTAACTTTTAGCGAAATAATGAATACGGCGACAATAACTGATGTTATTTTGCAAGCCGGAACAAATATCGTCTTAAATTACTCGGACGATGCTGGA
>CAYUWA010000003.1:27827-29977 GCA_964448505.1 uncultured Gammaproteobacteria bacterium
AATACTAACGATGAGGTAATTTCAACTGCTCATGCTACCGTTACTTGGAATGCCGGAAAAACAGTCGCGACCATTACTTTAAATGAAGCAATAGACGGCGCTTATATTCCTAACGGTAAATATTTAGGGGTAACTTTAACAGGTGTTACTGATATTTATGGAGTAGCCGTTGCTGGAACAGAAATTTATTCCGGCGCGGGGATTGCCAAAGAAGCAACTAAGCCAACCATCGTCGTAACCGCCGCTTCCGTTAACGGTGGAGGTGATACAGTTACTATTACTTCTGATGAAGTTTTAGCCGCTACCGCTTTAACTAACAGTAATTGGACAGTTCAATACGCTGACAATAATTCAGGTTTGAACATTCAAACTTTATCCTTAGCTAACGCGACAATTGCTGACGCAACCAAGACAATTGTTAGAATTACTTTAGATGAAGTAACTGACGGATCTTCAATCCCGAGCAGTAAATGGGTAAAAGTAACTCCAAATGCCACAAATATAATGGATTTAGTTGGAAATAACGCCGTCGCCGCTGTCTACACAGCCGCTGGAATAAGTTCGGAAAGTACTGCGCCAACTATTACCGCCGTTTCCGTTGCCGATGCCGCAACAAGTGTTGCTATTAACTCAACGATAACGATAACAATGAGTGAGGCCCTAGATCAATTAACGGTTAATAATAATACAGTAAAACTTTATAATGATTTAGGAACTGCTGACGCCGTAAATATTGGGACTGATACTGAAGTAGCCGCTACTATTAGTTTAGAAAATAATGGCGCTTCAACAAAAATCTATATTAACCCGACTTCTGACCTAAGTAATTCCGGAAATTATATTTATAGAATATCAACCGGAGTTAAAGATTTATCTGGTAATGCCTTAGCGGCTAACGCCGATTATGACTTTACAACCGTTGCCGCTGGTGCCGGTACTTTCGGAGTCATTAGTACAACCATGACTAAATTAACCGGAACTGCTGATAATTCTTATGGTAATGGTTGGGAATGGGTTATTAGAATGACTTTACCGACCAGCCAAAATCATTTTGGTTTAAAGTTTAATAACTGGACTTCAGGCTCAAATACTTTAGCCGCCGCTAGCAATATGGAATATTATTCCGAACAAATTGCCGCCGGCACAGGAAGCTCAGGCACTCCAGTTTCAATTACTGCCGCCGATACTTATCCGACAAATATTACAGTAGCTGCCGGTGATGACGTTGATACAACAACTGCCGGAATTCAAACTGACGTTCACGTTAAAGTAAAAATTCCGACCGCAACTACTGCCGGTTCCTATTCCACAAGTTATCGGGTAAACTATGAATAAACGAGACTAATTTAAAATTCAGGCGGACTGATTTAAATCGGTCCGCCAAAGATTTTACCCAAAATTTATGAAAATAAAAAATCAAATGATAATTAGTCTTGCTCTTTCCGCTCTGATGATTTTAATCGGCTCTTCATCCGCAAAAGCAACAGAAAGTGCTTGGCAAAATTTAAATCCAAGTTTTCAAAGCGGATTATCCGGAACGGTCACTAATTGTAATCCTTTAACTGTTTCAAACGGTTCAGTCGCCGCTTATCCGACTTGTACTATAACTTGTAATTCCGGCTATTCTTTAAGCGGTAGCTCTTGTATCGCTTCCGGTGGTGGCGGCGGAGGGGGTGGAGGAGGAAGTTCAACAACTTATTGTTCCTCGGTTACTTATTCCGATTGGAATGCCAGTTGTTTTGGCAATATCCAAACCCGTTCTGTTACAAGTTCAAGCCCAAGCGGATGTTCATTAACTTCCGCTCAACAAACAGCGGCTCAAAGAAATTGCCAAGCCGCGACACCGGCCGAACCAGCAACCCCGGCGACTCCGACCGAAACTCCAGCTACACCAGCGACTCCCGCTGTTCCGGCTAATACTGTTTTAGCGGATATTGCTTCAGAAGCGATAATCTTAAATACCAAAGACACAAATCAATTATTAGGTCACCTTGGAAATAGTGAGAACTTGAGCGGCGAACAAAACGGTTTAACAAAATATAAAACGATTTTAGGACTTGATAAAAAAATTACCGCCGATGAAAAGTCAACTATTAATGATTTTATCGTTTATGGGACTCGCGGTACTCAACGCCTAGGGGCGGGGGAAA
>CAYUWA010000003.1:29987-30603 GCA_964448505.1 uncultured Gammaproteobacteria bacterium
AATCTGGCAGAGGCCCTCAATGGGTTGGGCGAGCTATTTCAAGCCTACGGCAAATTACCGAATACGGAAGCAGAATGGTCTGATGTTTTAAAGATTGGAAGCGGTCGTTGGCCAAGTGAAAGAAGCGCAACTGCCGAAGCTCAAGCAAAGATTGAATTTAAAAAAGTTTTTGCTCGTAACGCGGTAATGACTAACAATATTGATGAAAATGCGATTATGGTTATTGCCTATGGCTTATTACCACTCCAACGTAATTTAAATAGCGAAAAAGTCGCTATAAAAACTTTCCGTTGGGTTTATGATCATAGCCCGGTTAGCGCTTTAGCCTGGAATGTCGTCCGCGCAATTGCCTATTCAGGGGCGACGAGGTAATAGTTTAAAATATAGTTTATCTAAAAATCCGCTAATTTAGCGGATTTTTTAATTAGAGCGGAAGGGAATAATTTATAAAAATTTTATTTCTATTTTATCAATATTTTATTTAATATTAGCCTTGATTACTATTTAAAGGTATGCTATTATAGCGATAACAAAAAAAGACTTACTATTCATGTATTTAATTTATTGACTTTATTGTTGTAATAGTTTACACTATATGATGTAAATAATTACAACA
>CAYUWA010000003.1:30613-34955 GCA_964448505.1 uncultured Gammaproteobacteria bacterium
TTAAAATCAAGTATCGTTATTAAGGTTTTGGGATACTATTTCATTAACCCTCGGGCCCGACATTATGTCAGAGAACTGGCCGAATTACTTTCGGTTGACCCAGGCAATTTGTCTAAAAAAATGTCGGAATTAAAACGGGAGGGACTCTTTTTAATGGAAGGCGAAGGAAAAAATCGTTATTTTTCTTTGAATAAAAAATTCCCGTTATTAAACGAATATAAAAATATATACGAAACAAAATTTGGGATAGCTGAGTCTTTAAAAAACGCTTTAAAAGAAATTAAAAACTTAAAAGAAGCGTATATTTTTGGTTCATACGCTAAAGGAAATTTTGAAGAAGGAAGCGATATAGATTTACTAGTTGTCGGCGACCAAGATCACTCTGAAATCAATCGTTGCATTTCCAACTTAGAAAGACGTTGGCACCGAGAAATAAACGTTATAGATTTTTCTCAAACAGAGTTTTCTCTTAAAATGAAAAATAAAGATTTTTTTCTGGACAATATTTTTTCCAGTAAAACCATAAAAATAATCTAATTTTATGTTTGAAAAGTTTAATTATCCTCCGGCACAAATTAAAAGATATTATCAAGCGGTTTTAAATGACCTACGTCTCGCTTTATCAACTGAAGAACCGGAACTAATTTTTTATACTTGTTATAATATTGTCATAAAAACGGCAATAGTTATTTGTGCTAAGAACAATTTACGTGTTAAATCGCGTACAGGACATCATATTGAACTGATAAAACAATTAGCTGATTATTTGGAAGATTCGGATATTGAAGACGTTGCCGGAAAAATGCGAACCAAACGAAATAGGGATTTATACGATGGTGGTGTCGCCACTTCCCAAAAAGAAGCCGACTTTTATCTTTCTTTCTGCAAAAAACTAATTGCTCGGGCTGATTCTTATTTATTTCCTGATAAATTATTATAGAATAATAAAAATAAAGTCGCCTTAAAAGAGCCTAAAAATGGCTCTTTTTTTGATATTTAAAAAAACTTTAATTTTTCTTTATCGTTGGTTTGTTATAGTGAAAAAGCTTAGTTTTATTAATTGACACTATATCATATATGATATATAATGAAGAATATAAAATAAAATTTTATAAAGATAGCCGAACGGGGAAAGAGCCAGTTTTAAATTATTTTAAAAAACTTGATCCAAAAACCAGACAAAAAATTAATAAGTATATTAATTTTTTATGTGATAGTAACGGCTATCTTGACGAACCATACAGCAGACATATAACCGGTAAAATTCGTGAACTTCGAATTGATTTTTTCAATATAAGGCACAGAATTTTATATTTTGCGTTTATTGAGAAAACTATTATTTTATTAAATGCTTTTGCGAAAAAGACTAAAAAGACTCCATTTAGAGAAATACAACTAGCAGAGCAAAGATATTATGATGCTATAAATAATTATCAATTATATGAAAACAAAAAATCTTAAAGCTACTGATTTCAATGAATATTTAGCCGAAGAACTTAAAAATCCTAAATTCAAAAAAATGTTTGACGAATACGGGCGGCAATTGGAACTTTCTTATCAAATTCTGCAACTTCGCAAACAAAAAAAGATGAGCCAAGCAGTTTTGGCTAAAAGAATCGGTACAACGCAAAGCAATGTTGCCAGGATTGAAGGCGGAAATCAAAACTTTACCGTTAATTTATTAGAAAAGGTCGCCGGAGCTTTGGGCGCTAGTTTAGAGATTAATTTTAAATATTGACAAAAGGTAAAAAATATCCTAAGATTTTTAGAAAGTCAAAACAAAAATGTACCTTAACAATACTGGTTATTATTAGTATTTAATTACTTATCAAGCTCTTTAGAAAAGGGGATTGATAAGTAATTAAATAAAGTATTAACCAACCCTGCCGCCTTGGTGGGGCAAAAACAAAAACAAGTGAAAAAAATTTTATTCTTTTTTATGATTGCTCTGCTTGTCGGCGCCTGCGCCGACGCCAACGAACAGACCGTTACTGAAATCATCCAGCGGAAGCTCAGGATGAGCGCCTTAATGGAGCAGCTTTGTCAAAAGCTAGACTCCGTTGCGAAAGCCGACGAGTTTGTTACTGAAAAAGACCTGAAAATCTATTCGGTTGCTCATGGGCAATTTGCCATTGAAGAAACTAACGGCACGAAAGAATATAATGGGACATTTATGTTCGATGAATATTCTGTAAACAAAAATTCCATAGTCTATTATCGGCTAGGGAATATTCTCTTTAATATTTCTGACGGCATTTTTCATAGTGCTCCAGAAATTAATATGCAAAAAGCAGAAACGCTTTTGAAACAGTTAGTTAATTGTTTTTCTAAAGAAGGAAAAATATCATGAAAGAAATAAATTACCTTCATGATTTCGTATCCGACGTATTGGATACGAAGACAGTAAAATTTCTGATTTGGCTGTTAAAAATGGCGACCATTTCAGCTGCTCTATATTTTTTTGGCAGAGCAACTGCTGCCAGCCCGGTTTTTGAATGGGTGATTCTGGCAATTGGTTTTGCTGCCATGATTATAATAACGGTAAACCAATTCTTCAGATACGAATCGGGAGAAATATACGATTTTGTACTTTTCCTGTTAATTTGGTTTGCCGGATTATGTTTAATGATATTTACAGTCTGGCTTGGGAACGCGCTTATTAAAATAGTAGTAGATTTGTTATACTATTTTGGAGTTTGGAAATTTGGAATAGGAATACTATACCAAGGAACTTTCCGAATTATCGGTTCCTGGCCGGCTCTCGTTCTGGGAGTATTTATGCTCCTTTATATCATCCATATTTCGGATGAATTACGAAACAAAAGAACCATAATGAAATAATAGATAGGGGCCCAAGAAGCCCCTTTTTTATTACTAAAAAATTGACACTTACCAAAAAGTGTACTAATTTATAGATAGAACATTAAAAAAACTAATCAAAAAACAACCCCGGTGGAGGTGGGACGAATTGTGTCTGATATAAATTATTTTTTGCTTAAAGTAACTTTGATATCGTGGTATGGATGGAACGCTATACTAAAATCAAAAGTTACTAAAACTATTGCTTGCCTGATAATCTGGTTAGCAATAATCTACTGCGGAAAAATTCTTCCCGCGCTTCTCGGCAAATACGAAAACCACGAAATTTTAACAAGCCTAGTCTTTAGTTTCCTGGCTTTTATTGCTCTCGCTTTTCCAATAAAAGTATTTAAAAAAAGAGGAAAACCCATATCAAAAAATGCTATGATGCCTATAACCATTATATTTTGGATAAGCTTAGTAGTATTTATTATTTTTTGCGCTATACCGCTCCTTTACAGTTGCGGTGCTAACTTTCTTTCAATCATGTTCAGCATGGGCGAAAGAGGAGTACACATTTATAACGGCCAATTATTTTGGACGTCTGCCGAAGTAGCTCTCCTAACTTTCATGTTCATGAATCATGAAAGTAAAAATAAAGAAAAAAATTAAAAACTAAATAGAACTGGAGCCAAAAAGGCTCCTTTTATTTTACCTTATCGCCCTCTTTTTATACTCTAAACTCAAGATGACAAAACGGCTAATCCTTGCTATAATAAATTTTAATTAAGAAATAACTAAACAATTCTAAAACAATGGATAAACGTAAACTAATAATCTTATTTACCGTTTTTATTGATGTGCTCGGGATCGGCATTATCGTGCCGATTTTGCCTTTTTATATTGAGTCTTACGGCGTCTCGCCGTTTTTACTTACCGTCTTATACGCCGCCTTCGCTTTCTGCTCTTTATTTAGCGCACCTCTCCTCGGAGCTCTATCCGATAAAGTCGGGCGTCGTCCGACCTTAATAGTCTCAATTTTTAGCACCGCGATTGGCTGGCTTATTTTCGCTTGGGCACCGAGCGTCATCTTTTTATTTATCGGCCGAATAATTGACGGAATCGCCGCCGGTAATTTTTCAATCGCCCAAAATTATTTAATTGATATTTCAAAAAACGAGAAAGAAAAAACTCATAATCTCGGCTTTATCGGGATGATTTTTGGTATCGGATTTATAATCGGACCCGCTATCGGCGGAATGCTCAGTACAATTTCCATTACTTTCCCCTTTATCGTCGTTGGCGGACTAGCGCTTCTTAACGGAATTTTTGCTTTATTCTTCTTGCCGGAGACAAACCATAACGTTTCCAAAGACGCCAAGATTCAATTAAACCCTTTTACGCCGATTATTAAATCCCTAAAAGAAAAAGCTCTTTTGCCGATATTTGTCGCTTGGTTTATTTTTGGCTTAGCAATCGCGATTGACCACGCTATTTTACCACTTTATCTAAACGCCACCTTTGGATTTGGTTCTTTTATCTC
>CAYUWA010000003.1:34965-36842 GCA_964448505.1 uncultured Gammaproteobacteria bacterium
GGGCTATTTTTAACCGGAATCGGAGTCGTTATCGCGATTAATCAGGGTTTCGCGATAAAACATCTCTGGCTTAAATATTTTAAAGAATCAAGTCTACTTATTAAGCTGGCAATTTTTCTTTCTCTTGGATATTTCTTTATGTCCACAAAATATTTAATTATATTTTTAGTCGGAATTTTATTTACAAGCACCGCCCAATCGGTAATCAGAATTTTACTGACAAGCCAAGCGGCTAAAAAAAGCTCGGTTTTAGAACAGGGAAGAAATATCGGTGTCTTATCCTCAATTATGTCTCTCGCGATGATAATCGGTCCGCTACTGGCCGGAGTAAGCTTTACGGTAAAACCAAGTTTATCTTATTTTTTAAGTGCCTGTATTACCGTAATTCTCGTTTTTGTTTTAGTAAGCGCTAAACGGGCCAACAAAATAAATGACTAAGCTTTTTAATTTAAAATCAAATTTTGCGCCGGCGGGCGATCAACCGGAGGCGATAAAAAAACTGGAGAAAGGTCTTCGGTCCGGTTTTGATTTTCAAACTTTGCTTGGCGTAACCGGAAGCGGTAAAACTTTTACTGCCGCCAACCTAATTGAGAAATATAATAAACCGACGCTCGTTATCGCTCCGAATAAAGCGCTCGCCGCTCAGCTCTACCGCGAATATAAAAATTTCTTTCCCAAAAACGCCGTTCATTATTTCGTTTCTTATTACGACTATTATCAACCGGAAGCCTATCTCCCGATTACCGATACCTATATTGATAAGGAGGCAATGATAAACCAAGAAATAGATCGCTTGCGCCACGGTGCGACCTCGGCTCTTTCTTCAAGGCGCGACGTTATCGTTGTCGCTTCCGTTTCTTGTATTTATAATCTAGGCGTTCCAACTACTTATCTTGAGTCCTGCTTACTACTGGAGAAAGAAAAACCTCTGGTCAGAAGTGATTTAATAAAACAACTGATTAAGATTCAATTCAAGCGGGTCAACGGGGAAATGAAGCGCGGCGAATTTAGAGTCCGCGGCGATATTTTTGAAATCAGGCCGATGTCGGAAAATATAATTTATCGCCTTGAATTAAATGGCCAAAAAATTTCCGATTTAATGATAATAGATAATGTCAGCAAGAAAATATTGGATAATCTTAACGAGATTGTAATTTTTCCGCCCAAACATTTTATCTCTACTCAGCCGCAAATTGAAACAGCAATAAAAAATATTCAAGAAGAATTGAAAGACCGCCTCGCTTATTTTAAAAAGGAAGGCTTATTGCTAGAAGCGGAACGTTTAGAAAGACGAACTAAATACGATATAGAGATGTTGCGTTCCCTAGGATACTGTCACGGTATAGAAAACTATTCTCGCCACTTAAGCGGAAAACTTGCCGGCGACGCCCCCGACTCATTACTTGCTTATTTCCCATGGAAGGATGGCAAACCGGATTTTCTAACCATTATTGACGAATCTCATATCGCTATTCCTCAGATAAGAGGGATGTATAACGGTGATCAAGCGCGCAAAAAAACTTTAACCCAATACGGCTGGCGCTTACCATCCGCCCTTGATAATCGCCCCCTAAGATTTAGCGAATTTGAAAAAAGAATCGGCCAAGTTATCTTTACCTCGGCAACTCCCGGCGATTATGAAGAAAAACATTCGCGACAAGTTGTAGAACAAGTAATTCGACCAACCGGGCTTGTTGACCCGGAAATTGAAATCCGTCCGGTCTTTGATAAACTAAAAAATTATAGTCAAATTGACGATATAATTAAAGAGTCGGAAAAGATTGCCGCGCTTGGCGAAAGAGTAATTATAAATACCTTAACAAAAAAACAAGCCGAAGATTTAAATACTTATTTAGGCTCAAAAGGCTTAAAGTCAA
>CAYUWA010000003.1:36852-38501 GCA_964448505.1 uncultured Gammaproteobacteria bacterium
TCAAACTATCTTCACAGTGATATTAAGACTTTTGAAAGAACGGAGATTTTAAAAAATTTCCGCGAGGGCTTGTTTGATGTTTTAATCGGGGTTAATCTTTTAAGAGAAGGTTTAGACTTGCCGGAAGTAACTTTAGTCGCAATTTTAGACGCCGATCGGGAAGGATTTTTAAGAAGTCAAACCTCCTTAATGCAAACAATGGGTCGGGCGGCGAGAAACGTTAAGGGAAAAATAATTCTTTACGCCGATAAAAAAACCGCCTCAATGAGTCGGGCGATAAGCGAAGCGGAAAGAAGACGTAAAAAACAATTAGCTTATAATAAAAAATATAATATTACTCCGACTAATATTTATAAGAAAATTGAAGAGTTCTTGGACACGGCGGAAAAGTAAAAAAAGAACTACCTAATAAAAGATAGTTCACTTAATTGGCATACACTTTGCATCTCAAACCCTGGCAATCTAGGATTGAAGATTTTTCACTAAGTGTATCCACTAAGAAATACTCTTTACAATACTGCAACTCTTTGAAGTCTTGGCAGATTGCTATTGATATTTCTTTTAGCTTTTTAATTGTTTTCGCTTGATCCCTGTCTTGCTTCTTTAGCAGACGCATAAGCTTCCGCCAGAGATTATGCTGATCAAACATGGTAAGACATACCGTCCACCAGTTTCTCCTTTCATCATCTTGGCTTTTATCTAACTTATTAGCCACAATGATATAAGAATGAGCAAGCACTGATTCAAACTTGGCAATCTCGTCAAGATTTATCTTGTCAAAATCACCATTTTCCAGATACCGAGTTAACTGCCTAAAAACGTCCTCGTATCGGAAATAATTCACAATATCAACGTACTCTTCCATAATCTTTATATATCACATTTATAATCTTCTGTCAATATGTCTGAAAAAATGATAATCCGCGGAGCACGGATGCACAATTTAAAAAATATCTCCCTTGAAATACCGCATAATAAATTGACGGTAATTTCCGGAGTTTCCGGAAGCGGCAAATCGTCGCTGGCTTTTGATACGATTTTTGCCGAAGGGCAAAGACAATACGTTGAATCCCTTTCGCCCTATATGCGTCAATTCTTGGGCCAAAAAAAGCCGGCTGACGTTGATGAGATTATCGGGCTCGCTCCTTCAATATCAATAGACCAAAAAGCTTTATCTCATAACCCGCGTTCAACGGTCGGAACTCTAACCGATGTTTATGATTACTTGCGCGTTTTATACGCTCGGGTCGGGGAAGTATTTTGCCCACTCTGTAATCATAAAATTGAAAAGCTAACGATTGAAGAAATGGTTGATATTATTATTACGCGGGGCAAAGAATTAAAAGCCGAATATGTTGAGATTCTTTCTCCGGTTGTTCGCGACCGCAAGGGAGAATATTATCAACTTTTATACAATTATTTATCACTCGGTTACGCCGAAGCGAGAATTGACGGCAAAAATCATTCGCTTCGAGAAAAAATAAAACTGGCGCCCAAACAAAAACACGATATTGATATCGTTTTAGATAAAATATTATTAAACGATGAAACCAGGCTTTTTGAAGCGATTGAAAACTCGCTTGATTATAGCAAGGGCTTAGTTATCGCTAAGTATAAAACAGCAGAGTTTTTACTATCGGCGAATTGGA
>CAYUWA010000003.1:38511-41442 GCA_964448505.1 uncultured Gammaproteobacteria bacterium
ACTTGTCCCAACGACAATTTTTCCTTTCCCGAAGTTGAACCGCGCCTATTTTCATTTAATTCGCCGCATGGTGCCTGCCCGGAATGTTCGGGGCTCGGGAAGACTTCTTTTTTTACCAAAGATAAATGCGGAGTTTGTAAGGGCGAGCGTTTAAGACCGGAAGCATTATCGGTCAGAATAAACGGCAAAAATATCGCCGAAGTTTCTAAATTGCCGATTAATAAAACTGCAGATTTCTTTAACGCCTATTATGAGAAAATGACGAAGCGTCAAAGAGCAATTGCCGAGAACGTCGTTATTCAAATCGTCAGCCGCTTAGAATTTCTACTCAAAGTCGGCTTGAATTATTTAAGTCTGGAAAGGGAAGCACATAGCCTATCAGGCGGCGAAGCGCAAAGAATTAGATTATCCTCACAAATCAGCTCGCATCTTTCCCGTACTCTTTATGTTTTAGACGAACCGACAATCGGTTTACACGAACGTGATACCGAGCGCTTAATAGATACCCTAAAAAAACTACGCGATAAAAATAATACCGTCGTTATCGTTGAGCACGACGAGAGAACAATTCTTGCCGCCGATTATTTAGTTGATCTCGGACCGCTCGCTGGCGTACATGGCGGAGAAATAATGGCAATAGGCGATATAAAAGAACTTCTAAACCCTGCAAAGAATAAAGCGGCCCTAAAAAAGTCCTTAACCCTGCAATATTTAAGCGGCGAAAAGGAAATAGACTTTCCGGAAAAAAGACGCGAACAAAGTCATTGTATTTTAAAAATAATCGGCGCGAGTGCCAATAATTTAAAAAATATTAAAGTAGAAATTCCCCTCGGCCGTCTGGTCGGCTTTAGCGGTGTTTCCGGAAGCGGCAAATCATCTTTTCTTTATGATGTTTTATATAAGAATATTAATCATATTAAAAATCGCCCCGGTGGAAGAGCGAAATTAGAGGACGTTAAAGAAATAAAGGGAACTGATTACTTAAATAAAGTCGTAATTATTAATCAATCGCCGATTGGCCGAACCCCTCGCTCTAACCCGGCGACTTATACCGGAATCTTTACCCCGATTCGCGATTTTTTCGCCTCTCTTGAAGAATCAAGAGAAAGAGGATACGGAATTGGCCGCTTCTCGTTTAATCGCCCAGGCGGGCGTTGTGAGGCCTGTCAGGGGGCGGGAGCGAACCTTATAGAGATGCATTTCTTGCCTCCGGTTCTCGTTGAATGCGAAGTCTGTCGGGGTAAGCGTTTTAATCGGGAAACTTTACAGGTTAAATATAAAAATAAGAATATCGCCGAGATTTTAGATTTAACGATTGATGAGGCGATTGCTCATTTTGATGGTAATTATTTTATTACCGATAAGCTTAAGGTTCTACAATCGGTCGGACTTGGCTACTTAAAAATCGGTCAAAGCGCGACGACTCTTTCGGGCGGTGAAGCGCAAAGAATTAAAATCGCTAAAGAGCTGACGCATACTTTAGGAAAGAGAACTCTATATTTATTGGACGAACCGACAACCGGTCTCCATTATCACGATATTGATATGCTCCTGACGGTTTTAAATAAACTGGTTGAAAAAGGAAATTCGGTTTTCGTTATTGAACATAATATGCATATGTTAAAATCAATGGATTATATTATTGATTTAGGTCCGGACGGCGGAGAAGCGGGCGGACGATTGGTTGCGGCCGGAGCACCTGAAGATATTGTCCGCGTTCCAGAAAGCATCACCGGAAAATATTTAAAAGAGCACTTGAAAAATAGAAAATGACCCAAATGGGTCATAAAAAGAAAAAACCCTAGCAACAAGGTTTTCTTCAATCGTGAAATTGACAAGGCTTGTCTTAGATCTGACAAACTGGTCAACTTCTCAGTCGTTCTTGTGTTGCTAGGGTTAAGCCGCTGTTCGGCGCTTTTATTTGCTTAGAGGGCGTTCTGAGCGAGAATTAATGACTTCCATCCGAAGATACGGTCAAATAAATTCCACTGTTTTTCCCAGTTTTGCCTCAACGTGCACCTGTGCAATCTAAATAAATAAGATTGCGCGGCTATTTTTCCGGTGTGTCCCGGCTACCCTTTTTTAGGGCAGACTCCTTGTAACGAGCATTAAGATATTAGCACTCTCCAAATTTTTGTCAAATAAAATTATCCACAAGAAAAGTTAAAATGAATATGAAGAAGAAAAGCCAAGAAAAAGGCCTAAAACTTAAAGATTTCGCTAAAACAGCTCCAAAAAAACCGGGGGTCTATTTTTGGCTAGATAAAAAAGGTACAGTTTTATACGTCGGACGGGCAACAAGTCTAAAAGCCCGCCTAAGCCAATATTTTCAAAAGGGAATAGATCCGAGAATCGCCGAGATGGTTGCTTCGTCCTCTAAATTAAGATACGAAGAAACCGAAACCTTACTTGAGGCGATAATTTTAGAAGCAAAAAATATAAAAAAGTATTGGCCAAAATATAATATTGTTGACCGGGACGACCGCTCGTTTATTTATGTCGTAATTGCTAAAAAAGAATTTACCCGTCCAATAATTATTCGCGGGCATGAACTAAAAAAATTTCCCGCCGGAACGGCGAAGATATTTGGACCATATCAATCATATTATTTATTACAAAATGCTTTGCGCCTAATTCGCAGAGTTTTCCCATACGGAAATTGCCAAGCAGGGAGCGGACGTGCTTGTTTTGATTATCAAATCGGTTTGTGCCCCGGTGCTTGCGCGGGAAAAATAAGCGCCCGTGATTATAAAAAAAATATTGATAATATCTGTTTGCTTCTTTCCGGCGAAAAGAAACGTTTGATTAAAAAATTAATGAAAGATAATCCCGATAAAATAAAAGCTATCGGTTCCGCGGTCCAAGAAGTCACCGACTACCTGGCCGACCTTTGCGACAACGAACAAGATCAGGCGATGGTGGAAAAATGGC
>CAYUWA010000003.1:41452-48414 GCA_964448505.1 uncultured Gammaproteobacteria bacterium
AAAACTGGAGGGGGGGTAGGGGGGATAAAATAAAAGCTATGCAACATATCCAAGATGTTTCGCTTCTAACTCGCGAGGGCGATTTAAGAGAACAGAAGATTAGTCGTTTAGAGGGTTACGATATCTCGCATCACGCCGGCAAAGAAAGCTACGGCTCTATGGTTGTTTTTGAAAACGGGGAAGCGAATACCTCTAAGTATCGTTTATTTAAAATAAAAGAAGCGCCCGAAGGAGACGATGAACGCGCCTTACTTGAAGTCCTTCTACGCCGCTTCAAACATCCCGAATGGACTTTCCCGGAACTAATTATGATTGACGGCGGTAGTCCGCAAATAAGTTTCTTATCTCGTAATCTCGCTTTAAATAATATTAATATTCCGCTAGTCGGTATCTCTAAATTCGGCGGCGATAAATTAGTCTTTAGCGCTAAAACAAAAAAAGGACAAAGACTACTCGTCGAAAATATTAAAGCGACCCTATTAAAAATTAGGGAAGAGGCACATCGCTTCGCTAATCGGGGAAGAAAAAGAGGAACAAAATTAATTTTTAAAAAATAAAAAAAGCCGCCCTTTACGTAAACCCGATCCCGTAGAATCGGTGTAAAGTGGCGGCGAAATATTATCCGATAAGCGACTCGGCGCTTACCATTTCCTTCAGGTATAAAGGAAGAGCGTCAAGTCTGACAATTTTCTTTGGAGGGAGCCCCTTGACCGAAAAATCATCTTTAGAGGCCACACCGGAACAAACTCCGACGAAATCAATACCGGCTGACTTTGCCGGCGCTAAATCATAATGGATAGTATTTCCAAAATGAACAATTTCATTTTTGGAAAATCCCTGAGATTCAGCCCAGCTAATAGCTGGATCAAAGAATTCCGGAAGAACTCTGGGCATTCCATTGTCTCCTGTTTGAATAAAATCAAACAAAGATAACTTTAAGCCCATTTTTTTAGCTGCCCATTCTAAACTAGTATTTCCGCGATTAGTCATAAGACCAATCTTAGAAAACTTTTTTACTTCAGGCAAAGAACTAATCAACGATTTATTAGCAGAAAATATGGGAAAATATTTTTTTTCTGCTTCAATCATTTTCATGGCTTTTTTATTGCCGGCACCAAGATAATGGCAAAGCAATAAAAATAACTGCGAGGTTTCCGTTCCCCAATTTCTGAAAAGGTAATCTCGAAAACCTTCTTCTTCATCGGGTTCTAAACCCACAATTTTCAAGAGCTTGTAGATCTTTTCTAATCTCTGCTGAACATTGTCAAGAACAACGCCGTCAAAGTTAAATAAAAAAACTTTTTCCATCCTCCAATTTTTAAATGAACAAATATAATAAACACTTTTTTCAACCTTTGTATCATATCTAATTTGTCTGTTCCTGTCAAGGTCTAGCTTGCTAATACTTGAAGAAAGCTTGACAATTTTATAGTATCTGCTAATATAGCAAGTAAGAACTAAATATTGCCACAGACAGCAAGCGAAGCGCTTAATCGCCCAATAAGACTTGCCGAGGTAAATACCGCTTAATTTTAGCGTTTTATCGTCTGTGAATCCCACAGATTTTTTTATTATAAATCAATATATATGCCAAAGAATAAGATTCAAAAACAAGAAATTTTGCGTAATTTAAGCGAAAAGTTTAAAAAATCAAAATCCGTTATTTTTGCCGGTTTCAATGCCTTCGGAGTAAAGGATAATGAAGAATTAAGAGCAAAACTTAGAGCCGAAAATGGCGAATATTATGTTGCCAAAAAGACTTTAATGAATATCGCTTTTAAAGAACAGGGAATTGAGAATTTAAATGTTCGAGAAATGGACGGAAAAATGGCCGCTGTTTTCTCCTATGAAGACGAGGTCGCTTCCGCTAAAATTCTGGGAGCTTTTGCCGGTACTAAAGAAAAGGCCGATAAGCTTTTCCTTTTAGGCGGAATTCTAGAAAATAAATTATTGACGAAAGACGAAGTAATGGCTCTGTCTAAATTACCAAGCAAGCATGAATTATACGCTAAGTTGGTTGGTTCCTTGAACGCTCCGGTTTCCGGATTCGTTAATGCTTTAGCCGGTAACTTGAAGAATCTAGTCGGCGTATTAAAAGCAATCGGAGAAAAAAAATAATTATTAATTAAATATAAATAATGATGTTTATTTATTTAAGTAATAAATAAGCACAAAATAAAATTATGTCAGAAGAAAAAAAGGAAACCGTTGAGGTTCCAGCAAAATTTGAAAAATTAGTAAGCGAAATTGAGAAAATGAGCGTTTTAGATTTAGCCGAACTTGTTAAAATCTTAGAAGAGAAATTCGGTGTTTCTGCTTCTGCTCCAGCTATGATGATGGCTGCTCCAGCTGCCGGTGCTGCCGCCGCTGAAGAAAAAACTAGCTTTGATGTTGAATTAACTGATGGTGGAGCTAATAAAATCTCAGTTATTAAAGCCGTTCGCGAATTAACTGAAATGGGCTTAAAAGAAGCTAAAGACTTAGTTGACGCCGCTCCTAAGATGGTAAAAGAAGGCGTTAAGAAGGAAGAAGCGGAGGCTATCAAAAAGAAATTAGAAGAAGCTGGTGGAAAAGTAACTTTGAAATAAGCTTTCAAATAAACATAAAAGAAAAAAACCGTCTCGGAAGGGACGGTTTTTTAAATATTTTTTCGGCTGATGTTTTAATGTTTCAGTGCTCTTATCGGCACTTTAATTTTTAATTTTGCCGTTTCTTCCGATTCCGCTTGAGATAAACGCTCAAATAAATACCCCCAGCCAATCTCATCATCGGCATACTCACACTCTGGCAAAACACTGTCACCAGGGTTTACTAACAAAGTATACGCCATGAGCTTTTGGCGCTCATTTTTTCCCTGAACAGCGGCCATTTCGGCTCTTAATTCTTCTGCATATTGGGCGATTTCTACCCCCCTTTCAGCCCCTCTAGTAATGCCTTCCAGGAATGAACTGAGATTGACAGAATCATCTGCTAATTCAATAGATCTTACCCACCATGCAGTAGTTCGAGGATCATCAGAAATATTATCTTTCGCAAAGCGACACTCCAAATTTACTACCGACTCACCAACTAGGGCGATAAATTCCGGAGAATAAAGTCGCCTGTCTTCAACGAAATACACCGAGTCGCTGAACTCAGTTCCTCGGAAGATTTTCCAATCATACGAGATTCCGTTGAAGTTGCCATTGTATGAATAGAATGCGGGGGCATTCCATTTTTTTACAAAAAATAACTTCGTGTTATTCGGATCAAAATGATGATATACATTGTTTTTTTTAAACATCTTCTGATCCGAAATATAACGCATAGCGTCAATCCCCTCAAGGGTTTTTGAGCGGTGGCAGGAAGAGAACAAAAAAACAATACCAATCAGACAAGGCAATAATAATTTTTTTTGCTGCCAAAGCCTGTGTAATTTTTTTGAGAGAAATTTGTTAAAAATATATCCGGCGATAATTAAACCGGCGAAAGTAACGAGCGCGATAAGCATTGTTATCTCTGCTGTTTTGCCGTTGTCGTTTGTAGACGCCGATATACCTATGTAAAACACAATGCCCACCATAACAGCGGCCAAAAAAAATAATACTACCAGCCATTCTTTAATGACTTTTATTTTGTCTTCTTTGCGACAAATTTCTTCAACTTTTTTTTCATTATTTTCCATTTCTCTTTATTTTAAGATTAATAATTTGGGTTAACTACTAAAATCACCATCCGCTAACTGACGGATTCAGACGAACTTAGTAATTAACCCAATTTAATCTTATTTGTAAACGAACTTTATAACTTTGCATAGTATCATAATTTTATAAGAATGTCAAGCAATATCCTTGACAAATTTATAATAATATAGTATAATAGTAAGAAGGATTTTTAATTTTAACCTAAAAATGCTATAATTTTAAATAAGAAAACTCAAATTTATTTATAAATATATATGTCTTTACTTGAAAAATTAGATCAAAAAAAGGCTCAAAAGGAACAGCAAAAACAGGCCGAAAAAATACAGGAGAAAAAACAAAGTTTTGAACAAATAAACAGCCAAGTTATAGCACTTACTGAAAAAAAACAACGCATTATCTCTTTAAAGAATGATTTAAGGCGGGGTTACGATAGCGGTGAAAACAAGTTAAGAGATTTCAAATCTCAAAAGGAAACTCTGAAAACAGCCTATGAAGACAACCGGGAAATTTTAGAAGAAGAAGGTATTGAAAATTTTGAAGAAATGCTAGAAACAAACGCCGAAGAACCGGAAGTCAGAAATTATCGTAACGCCGGGGGGCGTAAGCCGTCAAAGAAGGAAAGCGCAAAAATATCCGCAGGTGAGGCTGGAGAAACTGGTCAGTTATACAAAGCGGTTAGTAGTATAACGGACATAAAAAATTCTTTACAAGCGGAAATGCCCGAAGGAGTTAAACTTAATTTTTCGGCAGTCACCAGAAAAGACGAGGAATTAAACAATCGTGAATTAAGTTTTTCTCAAATAGACGAATACTTAGAATCCCTTGAAAAAGATATTGCCGAACTGGAGGAGCAGAAAAAAGACGCTTATTTAAAAACCCCCGAAGGGGTTCGTGAGGCTCTTTCTAAAGATGTTAGTCCGGAATGGATTTTAAGGGAAAACAATTTTAATAATCCAGATCGCTTTGAAATAAAGGACTGGATTTTTAAGCTTTCAGAAAAAACTGGATTAGAACCAATAAAAGAAATCTATACTGATACTTTGAATACGCGCTTGGAAAAAATTGTTTGGGAAAATAAGAGGCAAATGGCAATTAAACACCATTCCGACCTAGAACAACTCTCTAACGAAGAAAAAAGGCAGATTACTGAGCTTAGCCGCGGAGCAGTTGGCAAACGCTTTGCCGAGGCTCAGGAAAGATATTTTACGTATCAAAATAAAAAAATACTGGAAAGCCTAGACCACGCAAGAGAACTAGGAACTAATTTAGATACAGCTATAAAATACTTGGATAATCACTCTAATTTAAAAGATCCGGAATTATCTAAAAGAAAAATTAGAATAGCGGCAGATAGCTGGAAAGGATCTCAAATTTATGAAGCTGGTTCTGAATATGAGCCGATTAGAAAGTCTGGGGCTGCTGCTAGAGATAAAATTAATGAATATACTGATACACATATTAGAGAAATGGAAAGAGAAATTAATAAACTTCGTCTGGCGACCATTGTTTTAGGTCGTAATAGCAAGATTGAAAAATTAGAAAAAAGAAAACGGATTTTTGAAGATTTCAAAAAAGATAAACCGCTTAAAGAATCGGAGTTAACGTCCCTAGGGATTGATCCCGAAGAAATTGCCGAAATGAAAGAAATGCGCCAAGAAAAGAATGAAACCGATAAGAATTATAGACATTATGATGATAATCGCATAAAATTTTTTACAGCTATTGACACCGAAAAATTAGCCCTTCCAATAACTGAGGACGATATTTTAAATAATCAAGAGATGGGTTTCGACGAATTATCCGGACGACTACAAAAGCGTTTTGACGAAATAAATACCTATCTTAATAACTTGCCGGAACCAGAAAAGACAATTAATGAAGAACGAAAGCGCCTAAGTCGGGAAGTCGAAGAAACTGAAAAAAAATTCAAAGAAATATTTAAAAAGAACATAGAAATTATTGAAAAAAACAGATAGACTTTATTAGATAAAAATAATACAAAAACCGCCCCTCTCAAAAGGGACGGTTTTTTGTAAACAAATAAACTTTAACTCAATTAAAAGGCGAATTTATAAACCCCATCAGAACTTAATAGATATATTATCTTTCCGCCTTCATCAACCGCAAAATCCTTTAAATCGCTTAGAGTATTAAAAATATATTGACCCATCAAATGTCCGTCGCCTTTCGCTAAAATCGATATTCGTTTAGAAGAAACATCAAGAATATATAATTGTTTGGCGTCGCCTAGAATCTTGGAAGCGGAAACCGCCGGATTTAAAGAAGCGGCTTTATACTCGGTTTTCTTGTTAAGATGAAATTTTTTAATACTACCGTCGGTATTTAAAGCATAAATAGAACCGTCAATATATAGATCGGCGACCGCGGATAAATCTCCGGGTTCTTTTAACCAATCGGAGCGACTAGCCATATTAGCGCCGCTATATTTATAAATCTGGTTTTTAGCACGGGTGACTTGATAAAGATTGCCGCTATAAATATTAAAGCCGGAATAATTATCCGCTTCGCTAAAATCTTTTATCTCAAGCGATGAAGATTTACTATCTTTAATATTGAACTGAATAATTTTGTTTCCGTCACGGTAATAAATTAAGTCTCCTCCGTCATATTTTGCCATCATGAGATTAGTTGCTCCGTCAACTTGAATCCCGCTCGGTGAAAGAACATCAAGCGTTAACGGATAAACCGATCCACCAGCTGAACCATATAATTTCCCGCCGGCAAGCGTTAAGCCTGAAATATTTAATCCGGCTAAATCTTTAACCTTCTCCAAATTAGCGACCACATTAACTTTCTCAATCTTATTTTCAACTAATTTTAATTTCTCGTTTAAAGTATTATACATTTCCACCTGCGATTTCTTTTCGTGCGGTAAATTGGCAATCAGCGCTTTAGCGTCCGCTAAAACAATTTTTGCTCCTTCTTCGTCATTATACATCAAGTGAGAGTCAATTAAAGTTTCTTTTTCCGTAATTTGCGCGACCAGACTATCAAAATTATTCTGAGTCGTAATCTTATCTCGGCGATTATTTGTTAGGCTTAAACTAACGAAAAAAACGACAAAGATAAGTATAAGCGATAAAAAGAGTATCCGATTTTTAAGACTCAAATTCTTCAACCAAAATTTAAAATTATTAAAAGCGTTTACAAAAACACGTCCGCTTATAATTCTTGGGCCCGATACGATCGCTTTTTTAAGACCAGCTTTAAACCAATAGCCTTGTTTTTTAAAAGAAACCTTTTTAACCCGAGAGAAAG
>CAYUWA010000003.1:48424-51106 GCA_964448505.1 uncultured Gammaproteobacteria bacterium
CCGGACGAAGATTATTTAAGGTTTTTATCTTGCCTAAATCAAGACTGGCTTGCTCTTTTGGTATTTCGTTTTCAATATGACGATAGGCCTTTTTGTTTGATTGCGCCTTCTTTTTTAATTCCTTTAAACCCCTTTGCAAACTCTTACCTATTTTAGAAAGACTAATTAAACCCGCCGGCGCTAACATTCTCTCCGTTCTTTGCTCGGTATGATTTAATGAGGAAATTGAGTTGCTAGAAGATATACTTTCTTCTATTTCTTCGCGTGTTTCTTGTCCGGCGCTATCGGTCGTATTCTTAATAATTATGCCCAGAAAGGGAACATAGGTATTCATCTTAGAGAGAACATTTTTAATCTGTTCGGCGGCGACAACCGGCGGGAGCTTGGTAATAATGCTCACCATCTCGCGATTGGATAAATATTCAGGTAAAGCTTCACTGGCAAAAACAAAATATGAGTTAAGAAACAAATCAACTTATGGGGGTTGGGATTTTGTCACCGCTAATAACCGAAGAAAAGAGAACCGGCGTCTGAGCGCTTAAATTATCGCCCTTAACGCCTCTTTCCGGCAGGCTTTCGGCACTCGCTTCAACATTTATTATTTCATAACCGTCTCCACGACGATAAATTAAAAGCGCTCGATTTTTGCCGAAGCCGGAAAAATGAAGCTTATTTTCGTAAACGACGCCGAGAGTAATATTGGTCGTTGAGGAGTTTATTCTTATTTTATGTTGCGCCAAGAATTCACCAAGATTCTTATTGGTTTTAGATAATGCCGCTTCAAAAATATTTTCAATCTTTAGTCCTTCAATCTTATCGCGAAACATTATCTTCTCGTCATTATAATAATTATCGTTAAGATCGGAGACGATAAAATCAAAGACCTTTTGCCCGTCGCTTTTTTTGCCGTCAAGTTCCGCTAAAACAAATATTTTCCCCGCCAGATTTTCTTTTAAGGCATCCGGTTGAGCGACAAAAACATCGCTCACGCCGTTTATTTTTCCGGAGTTTAGTATTATTTGCGCTATCTTATTATACATAAATTAAACGTCTATTAAACGCCACTTTTTATTGATTTTTCAGTTTGACTGTTTACGCTATATATTATACTATAAACTCATAAATAAAGAAATATGTTAAACGAACTTTTTGGCTCTGAAGCTAGGGCAAAAATACTAAATCTGCTTATTCTGCACCCTGATAAGAAATACCTGCTCCGCCATCTTACTTTAGACCTAGAATTACAATCCGGTCTCATTCGTCGTGAGCTGGATAATCTAATTAAATTCGGCCTGATAAACGAAGAAACCGAAACTAATATAAGCTCCGATGCGGATAAAAAAGAAGTTGAGGGCGGAGAAGAAAATAGCAAAAAGCCAATTAAGAAAGAAAAAATCTTAAAAAAAGCGGTAGAAAAAAAATATTTTAGCGTTAACAAAAGTTTTATCCTTTACCCGGAAATAAAATCCTTATTTATTAAAGCGCAAATCTTATCTAGTCAGAAATTTATTGACGGCCTGCAAAAAATCGCTCAGCCGAAGTTCTTGGCGCTCACCGGAATTTTTACCAATTACCCCGAAGCCCGAACCGATATGCTTATTGTCGGAAGCGTTAGACGACTCGCCTTTTTAAAGCTTATTAAAGAATTGGAACTAAACCTGGAAAGAGAGATAAATTTTACAATTATGGACGAGACGGAATTTAAATATCGCCAAGAAATAATGGATATCTTTTTATATAATATCTTGGGCGGGAAAAATATAGTTTTAATCAATAATTTTAAGGAAAAAACTAATTAAAATATGAAAAGAAACTTGGCCCTAGTCCTCAATCTTTTTTTAAAGCTTTTAAAATACGCCCTAATAATTTTGGCGATTTTTTTAATTATCCTTCTTATTCTTCTGGGCGGCGCTTATAAAGATTTAAAAGCCGCCGCTTCAAACGCTTTGTCCGCCAAACAAAATTTAAATTCTGCCGCTCAACTTATAAAAAACAAGGACTGGAGTGGCGCCTTAACGACAAATCAAGAGGCAAGCGATAAAATAAGCAAAGCTATTTCAAATCTGGAGCAAGTCAAACATAATCCCGCCGCCAAACATTTTTCTTTAGTTAAAAGACAAATTAACGATTTAGAATATTTATTTGAAACCGCGGAAATTATCAGTAAGTCATTAAATGAAGCGATTCCTATCGTTCAATCTTTAGACAAGATTTATTCCGGAAAAGGAGATAATAATTTTAAAAATTTATCCGCGCTTGAAAAAGCGGAATTTTTTAAAATAATTTACGAGTCAGAACCGGAAATAAACGGCTTAAAAGCTAACCTTAAATTAGCCTACCTCAACCTAAATAAAATCAATAAAATTGGTATTCTCTGGCCATATTATAAACAAATTAGTGATATTAAAAACGAATTAAATACCGCTAATTATCTAATAGCTAAACTTAGTCCTTTAACTAAACTCCTACCGGCTTTAGCCGGCTATCCGAGCCAGAGTCGTTTCCTTTTAGTCTTACAAAATGACGATGAACTTCGCCCGAGCGGCGGTTTTATCGGCACTTACGGAATTTTAGAAAGTCATAACGGAGAAATAAGCTACCTAAAAACCAACGATTCCTATCATCTTGATATGCCGTCAGTCGGAGTTTGGAAAATGGAACCGCCGGCGCCGATTAAAAAAT
>CAYUWA010000003.1:51116-53979 GCA_964448505.1 uncultured Gammaproteobacteria bacterium
ATAGACGAAATATTTCAGGGCGAGAGTCGGGCTATCGGACAAGAAATAAAACCGTTTACCGGTATAATCGCGATTAATCCCGAACTCGTCGCCGATTTTATCGGTCTGGTCGGACCGATTACTGTTAAAGGAGAATTATATAACGCTAAAAACCTTCAGGAACTATTGCAATATAACGTTGAGGTCGCCTACAAAGAAAAAGAAATAAATTCCTGGGACAGAAAAGAAATTATTAATGAAATTTTAGAAGAACTAAAAAATCGTTTGTTTAATTTACCGACCTCAAACCTCGCCTCGCTTTTAAAGATTTTGGATAAAAATATCAACGAAAAAAATATTCAAATTTATTTCGCCGATAAGAATTGGGAAACTTTAATAAGCCAGCTTGGCGCCGATGGAAAAATAAAAGAGACCGGCGGTGATTATTTAATGGTTGTTGATGCTAATTTAGCCGCTTATAAAAGCGACGCCGTAATGGATAAGACCATAAGCTATACTTTAGATCCAATAAATTTTACTTCTAGTTTAAAACTAAGCTACGCTCATCAAGGCGGTTTTGATTGGCGAACGACCCGCTATCGAACTTATACTCGTATTTACGCGCCGCTCGGTAGCGAACTTATATCCATTTCCGGGATAGACAAGGAACAAAATGACTTTAGCATTATAAACGATACCGTCTTAGACAAAACCGTCTTTGGCTTTTTCTTTAGTATTGAGCCGAGCGAAAGTCGGGAAATAAGTATTAGCTACAAACTCCCTGCGGGGCTGATAAATACTTTAAATAAAAAAGGCCAATATAATTTATATTGGCAAAAACAAGCCGGTAACAAAACAAAAGCGAACTTAAGCGTTGCAGGTAAGTCTTCAAAATGGCAGGGCGAATTAATTACTGACCGAAGCTTTTTGATTGATTTGAACCGCTAGAAGCGCGCCGACTAAAGTCCAAAAAGACCATTGCAGACTCGTATCGTTTAAAATATTATCGCCGAAACTCATTAAATATAAAGCCACGCCAAATGCCAGCAGAAAAAGATTGAACATCTTTAATTTGGCGTTTTTTTGTTTAAAAAATTGACGCAAAAGGGAAATAAGCAAAATAGCGATTAAATTTAAATAAGCGACTAAACCAAGCACACCGGTATTTAACGCTAAACGTAAGTAATCGTTATGGGGCTCAGACGAACCAAGCCGAGGATTGCGATTGTGAGCAATAACTAAGCTCGCCGTACCGGAACCATATCCGATAATCGGTTTTTGCTTAAAATAATCAAAGCCATCTTGCCAAAGATCAAGGCGCCAAGTAATTGAACCATAGGGGTCGGGATTAACTAAGGTAGTAACCCTTTCCTTAAAAGAAGGAACGAAGAGATAAAAAATAAAAAGCAAAACGGCGATAGAAAATAAAAAGCGGCGATAATATAATAAGCCGATAATAAAAATAAAAATAACCGCAACAAGCCAGGCGCCTCTCGTATAAGTAAAAAATAAAGTAAATAAAGACAAGAGCATTAGAAATCCATAAAACAAGGAAGATATTTTCTTATTAGAATTGTTTAAATAAATAAAAACGGTCAAAACGATAATAAAACAAAGGAAAAAAGCAAACATATTCGGATGAGAAAAAGTTCCTAAGAGCCGCGTCTCATTTCCTTCGCGCAGACCGCTACCATTAATTAATTGATAAAATCCGACGCCTATCGGAATAAAGCTGGAAAAAATAATTATTTTAACGAGCCTGGTTAGTTCCTGACTATTTTTAACCAGCAAAAATCCGGAAATAAATAGAGAGAATATTGTTAAAAGCCGTGCCAATTCCTCAAAACTGGCGAACAGGCTAAAAGAAACGATAAACGATATTAAATTTATTCCTAAAAATAATAGCCAGGGAATAATTAATTTAATTTTTTTAAACTTGGCGCGATTTTTAAAAATAAGCAGGGCAGTAAAAATAAGAATGACGAGCCCAAGTAGGCTTGACAGATTAAGATTAAACGAGGCGATTTTTAAAACGGCCTCTTGGCTGGAGAAATCTATCGCCGGACGGAGCAAAATAAATAAGAAAAGTCCCCACTGATTATTAAAAAAAGATAAAACAAAAATAAAATAGACTAGAAATAAAAGCCAAAGTAAAATTCCGCTTAAGTTAAGCAGGGGAACTAAAATTATAAGCAATAAGGTCAAAGGAAAAAATATATATAAAAAAACTCCCGGAATATTATCCTTAACTTCGCTTCGTCCCTTGTTTTCCTCGCTTAATTGAGTCATAATTTAAGTAGCTTACTCTAATATATTAGCCTGATACGCTTAAAAATGTCAAAGAATAAGGAAACGAATATTTATCTTATGAAAATACTTCAAGTCAATAAATTCTATTACGAAAGGCGCGGCGCAGAAAAATATATGCTCGGCCTAAGCGAGGCGCTTGTTAAAGCCGAAAATGATGTCGCAGTATTTTCAATGGAACACCCTAAAAATCTGCCTAGCCCATACAGTAAATACTTCGTTTCTCGGATAAGTTTTAACGAAGGCGGATTGCTTGATAAATTAAAATCGCCTAGTAGGCTTTTATACGGATTGGAGGCAAAGGCAAAATTTAAAGCCCTAATTAAAGACTTTAAACCGGATATAATTCATGTTCATAATCTCTACCATCATATCTCTCCCTCAATTTTAGACGTCGCCCGAAAATTCAAAATTCCGGTTATTATGCATCTTCATGACTATAAATTAATCTGCCCAAATTATAAACTATTTGTTAA
Organism: uncultured Gammaproteobacteria bacterium; assembly: GCA_964448505.1. GTDB lineage: Bacteria > Patescibacteriota > Patescibacteriia > Patescibacteriales > UBA12465 > UBA12465. Next base: position 53,879 of record CAYUWA010000003.1, read on the forward strand.
AGGTAAAGAATGTGAGCGATGCAAAAAGACTCTCTATTATAATTGTATTTTCAACCGTTGTGTAAACGGTTCTTTGCCGCGTAGTATCGGTGCCGCCTTAG
>CAYUWA010000003.1:53989-65318 GCA_964448505.1 uncultured Gammaproteobacteria bacterium
TAGAGATGTATCTCCATAACGTAATTTTAAAGATTTATAAAAAAGGCCTGAAAAAATTAATCGCTCCCAGCAATTTTATGAAAGAGCGTTTCGTCGCTTTCGGCTGGCCGGCAGATATGATAGATGTCGTTTATAATTCTTATGATAATAATTTGCTCGGCGAAAAATTAACTGAAGATGATTTCTTATTGTATTTCGGCGGCTTAAGCGAAGAAAAAGGAATTAATATTTTAATAAAAGCCGCGGCAAAATTAAATCAGAAAACTATACTGGCGGGCGAGGGAAGAAGCGAGAGTGAACTTAAAAATCTCGCCCAGAAACTAAAAGCGCCTGTTGAATTTTGCGGTTATAAAAGCGGAGAAGAACTTAAAAATTTAATTCTGCGCGCGCGAGCTATTGTTATCCCTTCTATTTGGCCGGAAAATATGCCCCTGAGCCTACTGGAGTCTTTGAGTTTAGGGAAAATTGTTATCGCTTCTAATATCGGCGGAATCCCGGAGATAATCAAAGACGGAATTAACGGTTTTTTATTTGAAGCGGGAAACCAAGAAAGTTTACAAGAAAAAATGAAAAAAGTATTGACTCTTAGTGAGGCCGAAAGAGAAAAGATAAAACAAGAGGCTAAACTGAGCGTTGATAAATTTAATAGCAAAAATAACTTTGCCAGTATTATAAAGATTTATCGGAGCCTGATAAAATAATATGTCCTTGGCTTATAAAATATCCGCCTTTAACCGGCGACGCAAATATCAGATATTCCTTAAAAAAATAAAACCGCAAAAGCGAGAGTCTATTTTAGATGTCGGTTTCAATAATATAGAGTATAGCGAGAACGATAATTACTTAGAGAAAAATTATCCTTACCCGGAAAAAATAAGCGCGCTGGGTTTAGGAAGCGGAAAAGAATTTGCCCGGCGGTATCCGCTTGTAAAAACCTATACTTACGCCGGCGACGAATTTCCTTTTCCAAAAAATAAATTTAATATTGTCTGGTCAAACGCCGTTTTAGAACATGTTGGAAATACCGAAAAACAAATTGAATTTCTAAAAGAAGTAAGAAGGACGGGGAAGCGCGCCTTTATAACGACGCCAAATAAAAATTTCCCCTTTGAAATCCATACCCGGGTGCCGCTTTTACATTTTCTGCCCAAGAATATTTTTGACGCCTATTTAAGATTAATTGGAAAATCCTGGGCGACGGGAGACTATATGAATTTACTTACTGAAAAAAAGCTAAGATATATCTTAAGAAAAGCGAATATAAAGAATTATCGGATAATAAAAAATAAACTCCTAAGCTTTACCCTTGATTTTATTATTATCTTTTAAAATACTAATATCCAACAAAAAAATCAAAACAAAAAAGCCTTCTGTTTAAAGAAGGCTTTTTTAAAGATATAAAAATATAATTTATTTTACCGTAAAGGCGATGCTATAAGTGAGTTTAGAGGTAAGTCCCTCAACCTTAATATCATAAGCTTTAGCTACCAGTTCCGGGACTTTCAAGATCTGAGAAAATCGGCCACTCTTATCGGTTTTGGCAGTAAACTTAGTACCGGCAAAATCAATACTTAAATTCTCTTCAGCTAAATAACCGCCACCACTTAAAACTATTTCAGAAGATGCGGAGCCGAAGTTACGGTTAAGATTTAAAAATAATGATTCCGTGGCAATAGTCGTTTCTTCTCCTTCTTCAGTCGCCTTATAAGACGCAAGTTTATCAAGTTTATCATCAAGCACTAAAATATTGGAATTATTGAAAACAACAATCTTATCGCCATTTGCGTAAACCGCTTCAAGCCCCATCGCCCAACCGCGCGGCTCGGCAATATTTCCGGTAAAAACGTAATCGGCTAATTTCAAATCGTTTTTATATAATTTAACGACTCCAATGCCGTTTGAAAAATAAATAAAATCATTACCGGTTCCACTTACGTCATACCCGGTATAATCAAGATGCTTAAAACTAGCCAGTAATTTTCCGTCTATGCTAAATTTTTTGGTATAATAGTCGTCAACGACATAAATATCATTGTTTTTATCTTGGTAAGCGCGACGATTAGATATATCGGTTTTATTATTAACGGCGATTGTTTTAACGATACTTCTACTCTCCCTATCAAAGACGCTTAAAGTATTACCTTCTATACTTAAAATAAAACGATAATAAGGCGCGCTCATGTTATACGGAGATTTGTTATTGCTTAAACTATATGAATCAATAACTTCCATATTGCTATTCCAAACCTTAACGCCCTTATCGCTTAAGGTAACAATATTATTGCCGAATTTATTAACTCTCGCATACCATTCCCAATAGGTATTGGCCTTGCTAAGTACGAGATTAAGGCTATTATTTACTATCTCATATTTATATAAGGCATAATCAGAAACAGCATAAACATAAAGATGATCGTTGGTACCATCATGCTCTATAGAAAGCTCAAGGTCATAAAAACTCTCATACTTATTATATTTTTTGTCATATGGCCTAATCTTTCCGATAAGCGTTAGCTCCTTACCCTGAAGTTTAAAGACCTCAAGGCTACTCATATCGGTTGAGGCGACGTAAAGGTCATTATTAAAGCCTATGGCATCTCCGGAATAATATGATTTAACGAAAGCTTGGCTCTTGCCGGCAAAAACCAGGGCGACCGCAATTAAGATTCCTGAAATAATTAATATCTTTTTCATATATTTTACTAATATTAGACTAATTTAATATAAAACCGGACTACTTGTTTACGTTTTCTAACGCGTTTTATTTACTCTAACTTATTTAATTAATTTTGTCAATAAAATTGGCTAAAAAGCTTGACAATTAAATATAAATGTACTATGCTTTAAAGTTAATTAATTAAAGATAATATGGAAATAAATACCTTTGCCAAACTGATAAGAAAGCGCCAAAAAACAATTTGGTCTTTTACGACTATCATTTTAGTAATAAGTTTGATAATGACCTTTACGCAACCGCTAAAATATACTTCAAAATCAAAATTACTGGTCGCGCAAAATACGATGGGTGCCGACCCATACGCCGTTTCTCGTTCAAACGAATATTTGGGAAATCTTTTTTCTCAGGTTGCCTATTCTAGCTCCTTCTTTAATCTTGTCGTAAATTCTCAATTCAATATTGACAAGAATTATTTTAACGGAGACTCTTCTAAGCAAATGAAGCGCTGGAAAAATACTATTTCGGCTAAAAGTTTAGGTGATACCGGTATTATCAGCATTAGTGTTTATCATCCGAATCCGGCGCAAGCCAGACAAATTACTTTAGCGATTAATGATGTTCTAATCAATAAAAACTTTAATTATCAAGGATTGGGTAATTTAGTAAAAGTAAACGTTATTGACCAACCGATAGTGTCCAATTACCCTAATAAGCCAAACGCTATTTTAAATACTCTATTGGCTCTTCTTGGCGGCTTTATTTTTAGCGCCTTATATATTTATTATTTTCCGGAAGATCGTTATGCTTTTCAATTAATACGGCTAAAGAAGAAAGTAAAAAAACATCAAATTAAAATAAATGATTTAGTAAAAGAAGTACCGCGCGATATACCAAACAACCTGCCTTTTGAAAAATCGGCCCCACTGCGCCCGGAACACTTAGAAAATATTAATGACCTGATTACTAAAGAACCGCTTAAAGAAAATGTTGAAGAGGAATATAGAGGCGATATGGATAATATAATTAATCGTTATTAAGATTTAATAAATTATATATTTTTAGCCCTTAAATTATTTCTTATTTAAAAAGGGAATAGTTTAAGGGCTAAAAAACGTGCTCTTTAAAAATTAAAAACAAATAAATCCAAATATAAATCTGCGACCCATAGGGCCGCACAACAAAATTTTGTAAAGATGAAGAAAACATTTTGTTTGGCATTTACGGTCGTAGCGATCATATTTGCAAGTGTTGAACTAAGGGCCCAGAAGCTTGATGCTGTTGTTGAAAACGGTATTGGGAATATCGGGCAGGAGAACGAACTAAACTTCCGGAACCTCGGACTAGACGTTTGTTTAATTTCCTTCGGGGACTCAACAAACAACTTATTCGGTTTCTTTGTAGAGACCGGCGAGGTGTATTCTAAAGAAGAAGAAACTCTCTTTACCTCACGCTTCACTGAATGGAGCACGGGATTAAGTTTTAATGCTAAGCTTGGACAAGCCAAAAACTGGCATTTAAAATTACGCGCCGGTGTTGGCGGAACAACTACCCGGGGAAAAGTAGGTATTGATTACAATGACAAGCAAACCGATAAAACAATGGTTGCACTCGTAAATGTATTCAATTACCGAACGGGCAAAACTTTACTATCGCGCACAGCTTTTGAAGCTTCATATCGGCATCCAATGGAAGCCGAGAAACAGGCTTATTGGCAAAATAAGCTGATAACCGAGCCAATTCCGGTTTGGGATAATCAGTTACTGCGCGCAAAATTAATTGTTACTCCACTTGCTTTTTTTGTTGACAAGGAGCAGGACTGGAAAATTAATTTTGATTTGATTGGAGGTTACGGGATGGAACATAGACTAATCGATGGGAAAGAAAAAATGTTGAACTACGCTACTGTTAGCGGAGGAATATCCTTTTTTAAGGTTCCTTACTTCTACCAAAACATCCTTTCGATAAATGCTGAAATGCAATTTATGGAAACACAGCGTTTCATTGTTTCCGCTAAAGTTAATTTGGTCCCAGTTATTTTCTTAATCTGGGAAAAAGCAGAGATTGCCGTTAACCTAAGTAGTAAGGAGGGTAAGAAATGAACTGGCTTGATTCATTGGTAGACGGGGTGAATGATTTGCTGGAAAGTAAAACATTTATGAGGATACTAAAAACTTTTGTCCTGATAGTTATATTATTCGTCCTCTGGCTTGGGGTAAAATGGATATTTCCAGAAACTGCGAAAGGAGCAAAACAGAAATTAATAAGCACAGTCAACTGGGTTGATCCTTTCAATGGTCCGAGTAAAAAAGAACAGTTAAAGTCTTGTCAGGGCGAAAATGATAGCTTAAACGTTGTTGTTTTCAACTTAAAGGCTAGCCTTAGACAGTGTCAAACTGAAAAAGCTGATCTATCGCCCTGCCCGGATGAATTAGCAGCGCTTAAACTGCATCATGATTCGGTGCATCATAAAATTAGAAAAGCAGTGCAGAAAATCAAAAGAGTTGGAAGACCGGGAAATAAAACATATCCTGACACAACTAGAATTAGGCCACCAGCTAATGACACGGCCATTGTTGAGCCGCCACTAATTGTGGAAGATACAACTGAAATTGTTCCGCCTCCGGCGACTACTGCTGTACCCGCAGATGACTCTGTCAAAGTTGAACCTAAGATTGATTCAACTAAGACAACCAAAAACGAAAAGGGCTACGTTAAGCCAACCGTTTATGGAAATAAAGAAAAAAAGAATACGCCTTACAATTATGGTAAAGAGCCATTAAGGGTGTATAAAAAGAAATAGCCGTCAAGTTAGCAAGACGGCAGGTGCGATTCGGAAAGCTCAAGGAGCGGCGGGGAATTAGAGTTAACTCTGATTACCCCGCTTTTTTTAATTAAAAAAAGTTTTTGAACAAAAAAATTCCGTCAACCTGTTTTAAGCAGATTAACGGAATGAGATATTTTAGTTGAAGAATTTTTTATTCTTAACTAATTTCCAAACATTGTTGTTTGGAATGAGTAGCAGGCGGGAATCGCCGGGTTGTTGTTTGGATTTCCGGCATAATAGAAATATGCCTCGCTCCAATTATAGGTCGCTGTGGTTGTCCAATCCGGATAAAGCTGGAAGAAGCAGACGCCCTGTTGCGGGTTGCCCGTCCAAACGAAATCAGAGTTCTTTACGGTAATGCTACTCCATCTTCCGTATGGGTCGCTGGTATTACGTACTAATTGTAGCGTTGCGCTCCAGCCAGCAGCAGTTAAAAATTTTATACCTGGAGTTTTTCCGGAAATTCGGAAAATAGCATCTTTGATATTAATCTTTATGTAACCAGCGGCGGCAGGTTCGAGAGAAATCAAATTTGATCCTCGTAAACCTGGGGTGTACGATGGTACAATCTTGTTGCTTAAACCAACAACTTCAAAGCATCCGTACGAATTCCATTTAGATATCGAATTTTCATTCTGATAGACATCGGGCGTCGTTACGGCCCACATTTCAGTTCCGTTACGGTAGGTAATAACCGTGAACCGGTGCCCTAATGGAGGAGCGACAACTTCAAACGATAGCCATCCATTAACCGGACTGGCATTTATTAAAACTGTCCCCGACCAATTATTTTTATCCCCCTTATAATAGAAAGGTCCTGTCGCGCCTTGATAAAACGCGCGGTTGACATCTATCTTGAATTTAGCAATTCGTTCACCATTAACGGTTGCCGAATCGGCTAAAACCAGGATGTCTTTGGATGCAGGCGGGTCAACAATAATCGTGTTATCTACTATCCAAACAGTTTTGGATGCAGAGCTCGACGTCCCTTTACCGTCTTTGTCGGAATAAACAACCAAGGTCAATACGTATTGACCAGTTTTAACCCAAATGTGAGTACTAAAAATTTCTTCAGGTTTTGTAACATTGATAAATCCCGTACCGGCAGCGTCACCGTAACTGAATGAATATGACTGAATGGCTCCTGTGGACTTCTGTCCACTAACAGTAGCCACTCGATCTTTAATGAGAGAATCTCCTTGGGCAGTAATGCCCTGGGTAGATTTAAGGGTCGGCTGAGATACTTCAAGAACCGCTTGTAACCCCGGTTCAATAGTATCATACTCTTTTTTGCAACTTGACCAAATTATGGCCATAACTGCAAATAATAATGCTAGTTTTTTCATGTTCGTGTTTTTGCGCAGACGCTGTATAGAGCGTCCACTGGTTTAAAAAATTCTTATCTAACTCTCATCTTTAACATTTTTCAGAAATATCAAAGATGAAAATTAGATAAATTATTAAACCAATGAAAATTGAAACGTAAAAAAACAATTTAATCTATTCAATTGTCAAAGAACTTTGATTTTATCTCTCTATCAATTAACCTTAATATAGATTAGTTGGTAGAGAGATAAAATGTATATTTATTTCTTCAATAAATCTTCATAAACCATTTCAACTTTCTTGGAAATATCAACCCAATTAAATTCTTTTGTCGTTCTTTCTTTGGCTAAATCGCCTTTTACGGATAATAGTTCCGGATTGGCTAAAAGGTAATTCATTCTTTCGGCAAGCGATTCTATATCTTTATTTTTAAAAGTAAATCCGGTATCGCCAACTGCTTCTAAATTAGCCGGGATATCACTGACAAGACATGCCTTTCCGTATGACATCGCTTCTAACAAGGCAATAGACAATCCCTCGCTTTCAGATGGTTGAATAAAGGCGTAGGCATTAGAATATAACTCAGCCAAAGCCTTACCGCTCTGATTACCGGTAAATATTATATTTTCATTATCACTTGATAAGTCAGTATATGAACCGTCGCCGACAATAACCAATTTCTTGTCCGACTTTAATTTTTTATAAGCTTCAATTAAATAATGAACTCCTTTATGTTTAATCAAGCGGGAAATTGAAACAAAATAATTATTTTTATCAAGTCCGAAACTTCTAATTTCTGAAGCGGGAGCGGGAATAACAATACTGGCGCCGTTAGGAATATAGACAGAATCTTTTTTATAATTATTTAAAGTATAGTCTTTTAAATCGCGAGAAATGGTAATAATCTTATCCGCATACTTACAGCCGATTTTTTCGCCGTATTTTAAATACGCTTGAGCAAGCTTGCCCCATTTTTGATGATAATAATCCTGACAATGGAAAGTAAAGACAAATTTTGCTTTCGGTTTTAAAAGTTTCGCGAGCCAAAGAAGGGAAGCCGGACCGATTGAATGGAAATGGACGATATCAACTTTCTTTCTCATCAAATCAAAGCAAGCTAAAAATACATAAAAGATAGCTTCAAAATGCTTGCTTCTTATTCCGGGCAGGGAAATAATTTTTACCCCCTTATATTCTTTAATGTCCCGGCTATAATTATTTCTTGAATATACAAAAACTTCATGGCCCTCTTTAGCCAAATTTATCGCCAAACTCTCAACATGCTTTTCAACACCGCCGTTATGAGCTGGAATTCCTTTTTGTCCAATAAAACATATCTTCATAATTCAATATTATTTAACTGTTTATCATACTATATTATATATTATTTGTCAAGGAAAAGCCCATGCTTATTCTCAAAATATATTTGGCTAATATTAAATATAATATCAAACAAATAATAAATATTTAACATTGTGCCGAGCAAACAATATAAGAAAAAAAATCAGACGAAAAATATACAGTCAAATAAAGGCGCCCCTGCGGGGCGCCTTCTGAGTTTATTATTTTTCAATTTAAAATAAGTTGCTAAGTTAAATCCATCTTTTTTTATGAAAAAAGAGAACCATAATTAAAGAACCGAAAAGCATAATTCCGATAATAATCCAGAAGCCGAGAGGATGTTCTACTAAGGGCATATTTGTAGCGTTCATTCCAAAAATAGCGGCTAATAGAGTTAGCGGAAAAACAATAACCGAAAATATTGTTAAGGTTTTCATAATACTTGTCATCTTGTCGTTTAAGAGCGATTCGTTTGTATTATTTAAAACCTCAATCATTTCTTTCTGGTTATCTAGCATTTCCCAAAGACGTTTGGAGTCTTCAACCAAATTTTCATAGAATTTTTTCATCGCTCTCTTATCAACCAAGGAACTTTCCATGATCATCAATTGCTTTAAAATATTCTTATGATTTTGAACAATTTTTCTGATATTAATAATATTATGGCGGAGATTAAGAATCTTCTCAACCGCTTTTTTTTGCTCATGAGAAAAAATTAAATCCTCAACCTCATTTATTGCCAAGCTATTATTATCCAATAAATTATAACAATCGTTTATCAAGCGACCAAGAATCTCATAAAGCAAAATTGCCGACGACTCAAGAGAATAAGAAAGGAAGGAATCAGGAGTTCTTTGTCCGAGATGAAAAAAGTGATTGAGCGCCGGTAAATTATTATTATGAGCGGAAATTAAAAACCCATGCCCGACAAAAAAATCAATTTCACCGGCGACAATTTTGCCGTTCTTTAAAACCGGAAAATGCAGGATTAAAAAAAGATAATTCTTTTCTCTAAAAATCAAAGGGCGTTGAGAAAGAACAGAGGCGGCGGTTGAACGTAAATGAGTAAGATCAAAGCGATAAGTCTTGCGCAGATAGTCAATTTCCGACTTACCGGCATTAATTATATTAACCCATTTTAAACTTTGATTATCCGTTTCCGGATTATCAATCATTATTTCCTCAATTCTATCGGAAATTTTTTTATAGTTAGACATAAATTAACTTTGACTAAAGCTTAAATTTATAATAAAATCAAACTGTAATTATTATAACATATGGCTAATATTTTGGGAATAAATTTAAGCGAATTAAGACCAAGCGAGGCCTTAAGCCAAGTTGATTTATTCTTGAAAAGTGATAAACAGAATTATTTGGTAACCCCTAACCCGGAAATAATCTTAGCGTCTCATAAAGACGAGGAATTTTTTTATATTTTAAATAAAGCGGATTTGGCAATCAGCGACGGTTTCGGTCTAACTATCGCCGCTAAGATTTTCGGTAATAAAATTTATCGGGTAACCGGCGCCGATCTTACCCTTTATCTTCTAAAAAAAGCGGCGATGAAAAAAATAAAAATTATTATCCTAAATTGGGAAAGCGGGCTTTCTAGCCAAAAAGAAATTGCCAACTCGCTTATAGAAAAATATCCGTCACTTGATTTTAAGATTATTGATATCAGTCGCGACAAGTTTTTGAGCGAAGAAATAATAGAGAATATAAATTCCTACGCGCCGCAAATTTTATTTTGCAATCTCGGCTTTCCGTATCAAGAAAAAGTTATTTATCATAATCTTAGTAAATTAAGCTCCGTTAAACTAGCGCTGGGCATCGGCGGTTCTTTTGACTTTATTACCGATAAAATAAAGCGAGCACCAAAATTTTTAAGAAAGTTAGGGCTAGAATGGCTTTGGCGTTTATTTAAACAACCGAAAAGAATTGGAAGAATATTTAACGCCACCGTCGTTTTTTTCTTTATTGTCTTAAAATCTCGTTTTATTAATCCTTTTTTTTACCGCCCAAATGTCGCCTGCCTGCTTTATAAAAAAGAGGATAATAATATTAAAATATTAATTGTTGCCAGAGAAGATGACCCAACGTACTGGCAGATTCCTCAAGGCGGAACAGATGGCGAAAAAATTGAAATAGCCGGTGCCAGAGAATTAAACGAAGAGCTAGGAACGAATAAATTCAGAGGAAAAGTCACCTACAAGAATATATACCGTTACTATTACGCAAAAAATCTTGGAAAAAGAACCTATCAAAGACAGGATAAAAAAATCAATCAGATTGCAAAAAGACTGGGCAGTTTTAAACATGACTACAAAGGTCAGAAACAAAGCCTTTACATCGCCAAATATTTAGGGGATGATAAGGATATAAAAATAAATTTCTGGGACCATATTGCCTTTAAATGGGTCTTAAAAGAGGATTTCGTCGCTAGCGTTCATCCGAGTCGTAAACCCTCGGCAGAGATTTTCTTGAAAAAATTAAACGAATTAAATTTAGATTAAAAATATATGTTATTTTTTGAAAATAAAACCAGATTGCGCTTTGCCCCGTCGCCGACCGGCTTTCTTCATGTCGGTTCTTTGCGGGCAGTTTTATTCGGCTACCTGCTTGCTAAAAGTTTAAGAGGAAAATTTATTTTAAGGATTGAAGATACGGATCAGAAAAGGGAAGTTGAGGGAGCGCTTGAAAGTTTACTAGATATTTTAAAATGGGTCGGAATTGAATTTGACGAAGGACCAAAAATCGGCGGCAAATATGGTCCCTATATTCAAACTCAAAGACTTGAAAAATATAAAAAATTCTCCGAGAAGCTTCTTGCCGAAGGGAAAGCCTATCGTTGTTTTTGCAGTGAAGAAAGATTAACGGAAATGCGCGAGGAGCAAGAAGCGAAAAAATTACCGCCGCGCTACGATCGCCTCTGTCGCGACTTAAGCCCGGAAGAAGTAAATAAAAAAATCCAAGCCGGCGAAAAATTCGTTATCCGTCAAAAAATGCCGCTTGAAGGAACGATAAAAGTCTATGACGAACTGCGCGGTGAAATAAAATTTTCCGCTGCCGATTTAGACGACCATGTTTTAATAAAATCAAACGGTATTCCGACTTATCAGTTCGCCAGCGTTGTAGACGACCACTTAATGAAAATATCAATT
>CAYUWA010000003.1:65397-79906 GCA_964448505.1 uncultured Gammaproteobacteria bacterium
CTATCAAGCCTTCGGCTGGACCCCACCTAAATTTATCCATATGCCCTTAATTCTCAATAAAGAAGGGGGCGGGAAATTGAGCAAGCGTAAAGGCGACGTTTTTGTTGAAGATTATCGCGCTAAAGGCTATTTGCCGGAAGCGATTATTAATTTCTGCGCTCTCCTCGGTTGGCATTCTAAAGACGAAAAAGAAATTTATTCCCTGTTAGAATTAAAAAGAGCTTTTTCGCTTGACGGGATGGGCGCGAGCCCGGCGGTTTTTGATACTGAGAAGCTTGATTACTATAACTCCTTTTATATCCGCCAAAAATCATTAAAAGAATTGGCGATTCTTTGCCGCCCTTATTTAGAAAAGGCGGGTTATCAAATTGATATCGCGAAGTCGGAAAAATATATTTCTCTCGCTCAGGAGAGAATGAAAAAATTAGAAGACGTAATTGAAATGACCGCTTTTCTTTTTAATCTTCCCGACTATGAACCGGAACTTCTAAAATGGAAAACCTTGAGCCTAGATGAAACAAAAGCAAATCTTAAAGAGCTGGTTATTGAGATTGAAAAAATTCCGGAGAATAATTTTTCTAAAGAAGATTTAGAAAAAAATATTAATTCTTGGCTAAAAAATACCGAAAGAAAAACCGGCGATTATCTTTGGCCGCTACGGGTTGCCCTAAGCGGACAGAAAAATAGTCCCAGTCCCTTTGAAATCGCCTGGGCGCTAGGAAAAGAAGAGAGCTTAAAACGGATTAAAAAAGCCTTATCTTAGCGATAATTAAAATTAATATTTACAGAACTCTTAAAAAATGTTATAATTTACCCATGTCAAATAAAACTCTAAAAATAATAATCGCTTTATTTATCGCTTTTTTTATTCTGTCCGGGATTAAGAGCTCAATTGCCGTATCAAATAGTGTTGACTCGGAAATTGAAGAATTAAATCAAAAAATTCAAAACCAGAAAAAGCAAATTGACTCCTTAAAAGCTAAACAGAAAGAATACCAAATTCAAATTGAGGCGAAAAGAAAAGACCAAGTTAATTTGAACAACCAATTATCAATTATTGAAAATAGAATTAATAAAGCCGAATTGGATATTGAAGGCGCGATTTTAGAAATAGATAAAACTAATTTGGAAATTAAGAAAGTAGAAATAGATAGTGTAAATCTGGACGAAAAGATGGAAGAACAAAAAATTCATATTTCCAATATCTTGCGCTTAGTCTATAAACAAGATCAAACGAGCGCCTTAGAAATGCTTTTACTAAATAATTCGTTAACCGATTTTTTAAGCCAAGTAAAATATTTAGAAGATACCAATTCGGAAATTAGTGAGAGCGTTGAAGAATTAAAAAGCCAAAAAGAACAGCTTGATAGAAATAAAGCGACTTTAGAAAATAAAAATAAAGAGCTTGAAGAACTGAGAGTTAAACTTGAAGAAAAGAAAAACGGTTTGGCTTTTGAACAGGAAAATAAAATTTATATTTTAGAAAAAACTAAATCTTCAGAGAGAGAGTTTCAAAGTTTGCTCGCTCAAGCTAAAAGGGAGCAGGACCAAGCGCAAGCCGATATTAATAACGCCGAACGCTTGATTAGAGAAAAGATGTCTCAAAAAGATAAGGATAAATTGAACAATAGCAATAGTACAATTTACTGGCCGGTTAAAAAAAGCTATATTACTTCTACTTTCCATGACCCGGATTATCCCTACCGAACTTTAATCGGGGAGCATTCCGGCGTTGATATTAGAGCGGCGCAAGGTTCAACGCTAATGGCCGCTGCTGACGGATATGTGGCTAAAGTAAACTTTAATGGCTCAAGCAATTACGCTTATATAATGATAATCCACGCTGACGGTCTGGCAACCGTTTACGGACATATTTCCGCTTCTTACGTTTCAGTTGATCAATATGTAACCAGAGGTCAAGTTATCGGACGAACCGGCGGTACACCGGGAACACCCGGTTCCGGACGCTTCGTTACCGGCCCTCATCTTCACTTTGAAGTCAGAAAAAACGGCATGCCGGTTAACCCGCTTAATTATCTGCCATAAAATATTTTTAATAAACATATAAAAAAATAATCCTGCCTGGGATTATTTTTTTAAAACTAAAATAATAAATTATATTTTATAAACTACTCAATCTTTAAAATCTTATACTCTACTTCTTTATTTCCCAAATTAACTTTAAACGAATCAGAAATGTGTTTGCCGATTAAGGCGGCGCCGAGCGGGGAATTATGAGAAATAATGCCTTGAGACGGATTAGTTTCAGTTGAACCAAGAATTTGAAACTTCTTTTTGCGACCGTTTATTTCTAAAGTAACGAAATTGCCAAGGCCGACTTTTTCCGAATTTTTATCGGGGCTTATAATTGTCGCGAACTTCAATTGATTTTCAATTTCTAAAATCCGATTATTAAGACCACGGAGCTGGCCCTTAGCAAGTTGGTAACCGGCATTTTCCGAAAAGTCCCCCATCTCCGCCAACCGTTTTACCTCGGCCGCTAATTTCGGATGCCTTATCTTCAGGCTTTCCAATTTATTTTTTAATTCTAAAAACTTAAACTCGGTCATATTATGATCGGGCCTTTCAAATACACGTCTTGCTTCAGATTTTCTAATTGGTACTTGCATGAGTCTATTATAGATAAAAAATGAAAAAAATAGTATACTGTATAATAAGGATGACCAGTAATCGGAACATCCGTTTAATAATTAAAATAAAACAATATGAAAAAAATTTTTGTATTTTCCTTTTTGGCCGGATTTATTTTGTCCTTTCTGGCAATCTCATCAATTAAAGCCGAGGAGGTGTCTACGACTGATAATGCCGCGGCGATAAGCGTAACGACGGCTGCACCGACAACACCGGCCTTAGAAAAAATAAGTTCGCCCGACCAAATGAGAAATTTTAAAAATATAATCAAGCGAGGAACGGCGCTTTTTGGAATTAGGATAAATAACCAGGAAGTTAAAAAGCCCGAATCAAAACCGTCGCTGGAAAAAATCGCCAATCCGAAAGATATAAACCTCTTCAAAGAAATTAAGAAAATCGGCACCGCTTTATGGGGGATAAGAAAAGAAATAAAGAATGAAAATAAAGCCCAGATATCTTATGGTCCGGAAATGGCGACTTGTATAACAACAGCGATAAAGGCGAAAGATACGGCTTTAATTGCCAGCAACAGCGAAGCGACGACGGCAATAAACGGGGCGATAAGCGCTAGAACCACATGCCAAGAACAGGCTCTGGCCAAAAGCGAGGGGCAGAAAGAGGCTCTTGACGCTTGCTTAAAATCTTTCCGTGAAACTCAAAAGGAATCAAAGAAAAAGGGATTGGACACTCACCAATCAATATGGAAAACTTATAACGAAAGCTTCCGCGCCTGCCGTGATGCCGCTAAAACGGCAAGTGCGACTCCGGCGTTAACCGAAACCCCTTTGATTGAAGATGGCGGCGGAAATATCTTGAATATCAGCGAATAAGTTTAGAAAACAAAAAAAAGACTCTAAAAATAGTATATAGAGTCTTTTTTGTTTGACATAGTTTTAAAATAAATGTACAATTCTAGCGAAATTTTAAATTATTATAAATAATATGGCAGAAGAAGTAGTTTTAAGATTTGATGAAGTATATTTTGAATATCAGCATAAAAAACCTATTTTAAACGAAGCGTCTTTTAGCGTTAGGAAAGGAGCAAAAATTACCTTAATGGGCCAAAACGGCGCCGGGAAAAGTACGATTTTTTCTCTGATTAAAGGCGAGTTAAAACCAAAAAACGGTCAGATAAACTTTTCCGCCGGTGCGACAATCGCTACTTCTAGACAGACCGTCGCCCAAGAAGATTTAGGACTGACAATTGAACAATATTTTTCCAAGGCTTTTTCGCCTATTCCGGGAAATATTAAAAGCCAAATTAGCAAAGCGATGACTGCGGTTAATATGGATGTGCCAATTGAACGTAAGGTCGGCGATTTATCAGGCGGCCAACAAGCAAGATTACTATTAGCCTATGCGCTTATTCAGAATCCTGATATTCTTCTGCTTGATGAGCCGACCAATAATCTTGATAAAGAGGGGATAGACCATCTTCTAACATTTTTAATAATGTACGATAAGACGGTAATGGTTATATCTCATGACGCCGATTTTTTAAATTGTTTTACCGAGGGCGTTATTTATCTTGATGTCTTTACGCATCAGACGGAAATGTATGTCGGGGATTATTATTCGGTTGTTGAAGAAATAAGCCGCCGCGTTGAAAGAGAGGTGAGAAAGAATGCTCAACTTGAAAAACAAATTATAGATCGTAAAGAAAAAGTTAATTTCTTCGCTCATAAAGGAGGTAAGATGAGAAAATTGGCACAAAAAATGAAAGAAGAAACTGAGGAGCTTGAAGAAAATATGGTTGACGTCAGGCGCGAAGATAAAACAATCCGAAAATTTGATATCCCTGTTCAAGAGGACTTATCGGGAAATATTGTAGAAATTCGGGAAGTAAAAACAATCGTCAAGCACGAATCGGTAATTAGAAAAGTAGAAAAAGATATAACTAAAAAAATCCATCTGCTTATTTCCGGTCCAAACGGAATCGGGAAAAGCACACTTTTAAGATTACTAGTTTCCGGAAAATATGAGGGAACAAAAATAAAGGAAGGAATTCGTATCGGTTATTATAGCCAAGACTTTTCCAATTTGGATTTTAGCGAAACAGTTTTTGATTCCTTAAAAAACGCGATGTACAATAATACCGATATGCAAGAAATGCGCTCCGTTGCCGCCGGGTTTTTGATTGGTGGAGATTTAATGGGCCATCGTATCGCCGAATTGTCAGAAGGGCAAAAAGGGCTGCTCGCTTTCGCCCGTTTAGTTTTAATGAAACCGGGGCTTTTAATTTTAGACGAACCGACAAATCATATTAATTTCCGCCATATCCCGGTTATTGCCGAGGCGATTAATAATTTTGAAGGTCCGCTTCTTATGGTTAGCCATATGCCCGAGTTTGTTGAGAGTTTAAAAATTGATGATTATTTAGATTTAGGGAAATTATAAATTGAATATTTTTATATTTTAGAAAGGAAAAAAGGCTGTAATAATTTACAGCCTTTTCTTTATGTTGTCTGAACTTGCGAAAGCAAATCGTTGATTAAAGTTAAAATTTTAATCAAAATTTGTGACGCAAGCTCAGATATATCGTGTGGCAAAAACATTTTTAGGAGTATAAGCAAAGCTAATATTCCTAAAAAACCGTTAAATAACTTCATATGTTTAGTTATTTAGAGAATCAAGTAATATATCGCTTGATTCTCCAGCATGTTAGATACTGCGGGTGTTTTGCATATTTTATAAAGAACAATTACTCTTCACGGAATTATAACAATTTTGTAAAAGTTTGTCAATAGGCAATAATTGAGCCAAAATATGCTATAAAATAGCAAAAAATATTGCTATAATAAGATTAAGTTTTATAATCAAAATTTAAAAAATAAATATGTCCGCAAAAGTTTATCAAAGAATTTTGCAGGGAGGAATAATCGCCTCTTTGCCGATTATTCTTTTTTTGTTTAAAGGTCTATTATTTCCATACATTACTTCTAAACAATTGCCTTTCAATATTTTAATGGAAGTTCTTCTGGCGATTTGGCTGGTCTTTATTTGGAAATACAAAGAATTTAGGCTCAAGAAAAATTTAATTAGCGGCGGCCTCTTAGCCTATTTCTTAGTTATCTTAGTGTCTTGCTTTAGCGGCGTTGATTTCAACTTAAGCTTCTGGGGCGATGCCGAGAGAATGCTTGGATTTTTCCATTTGTTTCATTTCTTTATTTTTTATCTTATTCTTATCAGCGTTTTTAAAACGAGAAGGGAATGGAGCATCCTTTTTAATGCCTCGGTCTTAGTGGCGCTAGTGATAAGCCTTATCGGACTGCTGGGAGAAAAATCTTATAGCCAGATAGGAAATACCGCCTACGTCAGCGCTTATTTAATTTTCAATCTTTATTTTTGCGCGATTTTATTCTTTAGAGAAAAATCTCTCCTGCGCTATCTTTATTTTGTTCCGGCGATTATTATGCTTCTGGAATTTAAAAATATGCATACCTCCGGAGCGATTATCGGCTTAAGTCTTAGCGTTTTGTTTTTTCTATTCTTGTATGGAATATTGAATATTAACCGACGAGTTAAGAAAATATCACTCTGGATTTTTAGCTTGGCAATTATTGCAATTATTATCCTCTTTTCTCAATCCGGCTCCACTTGGTTTAAAAATAGTTTCCTAAAAAATCTGACCGCGCAAAAGTGGACTTTTCAAACACGACTTATGTCTTGGCAGGGAGCGATAAAAGATTTTAAGAATCATCCGCTACTTGGTACCGGTTTTGGCAATTACGCGATAACTTTTGACAAGGAATTTAATCCGAAATTCTTTGATTACGCTCGGACGGAAACTTATTTTGATAGAGCGCACAATAATCTAATAGATGTCCTATCAACAACCGGCTTGCTTGGGCTAATAAGTTACTTAAGTATTTTTGTCTTTGCTCTAATTTATTTAATTAGACTTCTTAAGAAGAATAATTTATTTATTTCTGGAGATGAAAACGGACAGAATAATTTGGAAATTATTATATTATTATCGCTTCTGGCCGCTTATTTTATTCAAAACTTGGCAGTATTTGATTCCTTCGTTACTTATATCGGGCTGATGATAATTTTAGGATTTATTTATTTTTTAAAGAACGGGGAAGAAGAAATACAAATTGAAGCGGCAGAAAATAAGAAAGGAGAAATCGTCTTGCTAATAATTTCTATAATTATCGCCCTTGGCTTTGCCTATAAATTCAATATTAAGCCCTGGAAGATGTTTAAAAATTCAATTAAGGCCTACGGTTTAATTGTCCAAGGAGAAACGATTGAGGGAATAAATCTTTATCAGAAAACTTTAAATACAACACCGCTTGATAGAGACGGACGCTCTACGCTTATTAATCTTTTGATGACCAACCCGGAATATTTTTCGGCCCTTCAACCGCTTGATAAAGCAGAATCGCTGGCCTATATAATATCTCTGGTCAATAAGAATTTAAGCTATAACGAAAAAGATAGCTTAACTCAGCTCCAACTAGCGCAAGTTCTTGATAATTCCGCCCGCCTTAATTTTCGCGACCAAGAAAAATTCCAAGAATACTCCGAAAAATCATTGGCGGCGATTAATAAGTCTATTGACTCAAGCCCAGGTAGGGTTCCGCTTTATATTACGAAAGCACAAATTCTACTGACCCAAAGCAAGGGCGAGGAGGGAATTGAAGTTTTAAAATACGCAATAAATCTTAATCGCAATTATCCGGACGCTTATTGCCGCGTCGCGCAATTCTATCTTATTCTTGAAAAAGAGAAGGAAATCAGAGACACACTTGATAAGTGCTTATCCTTAGACGGAATAAGTCAAATAAATTCCAGTCCGATTCTAATGACCGCGGCTAATTTATATGTTGAAAAACAAGATTATCAAAGAGCCTTAATAGTTGTTGAACATCTTGCCGAACTCTATAGCGATAATGCGGAAATTTGGTTTAATCTTGCTAAACTATATTTGGTCGTCGGAGATTATGACGGCGCTCAAATTGCGATTAATAAAGCGATAAAAATTAACCCGAGCCTAAAAGCGGAGTTTCAGAAATTAAAAGATGCGGCGCAGAAGAAATAGAAGTAAAAAAATATAAATACCTTTAAAAGACCTCAGCCGAGGTCTTTTTGAAAGAATTATTTATCCGTTGACAAATTTTGATTTTCGTTTTAGAATTACTAGAAATTCTTTTAAAATTTAATAATCAGTGGTTGGACAATAACCCAACCACATAAAAACAATTCAGAATGGAAAAAAAAGTATTTTTGATAAGCAACTCTGAGTATCAGGGGGTGTTCTGGGACCATTGTTTCGGCTCACTAGGAGCATTTATGGGCGCACCAGAAAAGGGACGGAACAAAATTCTCTTTATTCCGTTTGCTAAGACAGACGGAGATTATGATGGTTACACCAAATTGATCGCCATGCGTTTTAGCCACTTCGGATACGAAGTGGTCGGAATGCATACTTATAGAGACTACTCTTTTCTTTTGGACAAAGAAATATGCGCGGTATGCGTCGGTGAGGGCAATGTCTGGCTATTAGCTAATGAGCCTAGCGTAATCTATTCGCGCGGGATGATTCAAAACGCGGTTGATGATGGAAGATGGAAATATATCGGCGCTGGTGCTGGTGCTATCATGGCTTGTAATTCCATGATTACTACCAACGACATGTGTCCGGTAAGTGAAATTAATAGCACGTGTGGCTTTGGGATAATACCATTCCAGATTAACCCACACTTCGTCCCTGAATTACTTACGGAGAAGAATATGGGCAAAACTCAAGAGGAGAGAATTAAACAGGTAATACTTCGCAAACCTCATTTACAAGTCGTAGGCCTTCAGGAGCGATGCTGGATAGAGGGGATTGGTGAGCAATTTTTCCTTCGTGGAAATAGCCATGCGTCTATTTTCCGAAAAGACGGGAATAACTCGACCTGGTTGCCAAACGAACCATTTGATAGTTCTGGGATGATGTAAAAATATTAAGGAGTTGACTGATTAATTTTAGCAACTCCTTTTTTATTTTATTGGAGCTACTTAGGTATCTCCCATATTTGCTAGGTTGACACTAAACGATTTTGTGTGCTATATTATCCAAGCTGTTCTTTTGAAAATAATATTCACAAATTAAATAATAAGACATGGAGGAAAGGAAAAAAGCCCTTTTAAAAAGGGTGAAAGAAATTATCTTGGAAAGAGATGAATTAGGTAAAATCATAGTTGGCGTAAACAATAATTACAGAAGAGAACTCTTAACTAACTATGACTTAAAAAAGTACTTTGTCCCGCACGGCAAAATAGTCATGCAATCAGGACAATTAGCTGTCTGCTTGGGTATCTCAAAGCCACCCATAAAGACATCCCACGAAAACGTTCTCTGGTTTTTCTATGAAAAGTCGGGACTAATGTTCTGGGAAGACCTAAATCGCATAGGTTCAGAATTTAAAGAAGTTGCTTAAATAATTTGAACTTATAAATCGGGCAGGAAAGTCCGATTTTTTTTATTTTAAAAAAGTCTTGAAAAACAAGGCTTTTTTTGTTTTTTATACCCATAAATTCTTTAACTTTTTCTTAACGGCTCATCAGGGTCTTTTTGCTATAGTACTAAATACTTATTTTTGAAATAAGTATTTATTATTAATCTAATTTCTTATGCCAAATGCAAAAAAGTTATCAGAGATTATAAAATCTCTCTTTAAAAAACTACGGAATAATAAATTAAACAAAAGAAAAAAAATTTTAATCGGCTCCGCCTGCTCATTGTTCTTAATACTAATTTGCTTTATCTCGGCACTTGCTTCCGTTGATAAAGGAAGTCTTAGCCTAATTAAACTGCAAGACTCTTATAAATCCCAAGAATTATGCCACGAGGAATGTCGGGAAGAAAGAGAAAATAATTCAAAAATATTAAGCGACTCTTTGAAAAAGAAAAACCAAAAATTGGAGAATAAGATTGAATTGATTCTTTTAAGCAAAGATGAGGGAATTGAATTTAAAAAAGAATTAATTAATATCTTGAGCTTTGTTTATAAACCAGAGGATATACCCGCATACTTAAATAAATTTTTAGAAAATCAAAACGCCGACTCAGAAATTAAGACTTTAATTTTTAATAAATTTATTGAGCGTAGCGATGTCTCTTTGTCTCTAAAATATTATCTTAATTTACTAAGCGAGCCAAACGACAATGGCTTAAAGTTAGAGGCGGCACGCGCACTAAGTAATATCCCCGACAAAAAGAATATATATTCCAAAAGCCAATTAGAACTAATTAAGTCCTTAACTATTGACCCTGATACTGACAATAAGTTACGCGCTTCCTTGGTCTTACTGATAAGCGAATACTATTCATATTTTCCGACAGAAAGCCAAACAGTCTTAAAACAAATTTATAATAGTAAAAACGCCGACACAATCACAAAAATATTTGCCGCCGATACTTTAAACCGTTATTTAAAAGATAATAAATTGAGCGTTCCCGAGGCAACGCCGGAAGAATGGGAAAATTATTATAATAATTAATTTAAAAATCCTAAAATATATGAAAATTAAATTTCTTCAACTGTCATTATTTATAAGCATATTTTTAACGCCTCTATTTTGTAAAGCGATGGAGCCGGGTACTCTTTTATACCGAACATCAACGGAAGGAAAAATGTATGGCTATACCGATGACCCCTTAATTTATGAAGAAAAGGGAATTGTTAAACATATATATTCCGGGCACGTCGGAATATATATCGGTCAAGAAAACGGCGAAGACTACGTCGTTGAAGCTCTCGGCGGAGGGATTGTAAAAACGAAAGCTAAGTATTTTGTTAACGAAGCCGAGGGGGAAAAATTTCTAGGAGCAAAAATTCCGAAGAATATGACTTCGCTTCAAAGAGCAAAGGCTGTCGCCCTCGCCAAAAGCTTGGCGGCAAATAATTTAAAATATGATCTTGATTTCAAAAATCAAAAGGGACCGGAAAGCGGTAAGTGGACTTGTGTCGGGACGGTAGAAAAAATATACGAAAGCGCCAACAGTAATAATCCTAATAACCTGGGGACTTTAGAATACGACCAGAAATATTACGCCGTTGATATAACGCCGGACGGTTTTGATAATTTTAGTACGGTTAACAGTAACGGTGATTGTTTCTCCCGTACTTACGAATTCTCTAAAATCGCCAAACAAAAAAATCTGTTGATTCCCGCACCGGAGTTAATCGGTTTTAATGCCGGGCTAGAATATAATAATGAACGTTACATCTTTTTACCCTATACCCAGTTCTTACAAAAGAGCTTGAAAGACGTCGCGGCGGATATTGAAGTGAGCTCAAGTTACCCCGATAAATTAGTGCGCGGCAAAACGCCGGTAGCTAATTTAATTTTGCGCTGGAGCTTAATTAATAATCCGGTTTCTTCAATTAAAAAAATCGTAAACGGCGCTAAAGAGCTGGCTTTAAATCTGAAGGATAAAATATTCGGATCTAACTCGGAAACCGAAATTGTTTTAAGCGATGAAAAATTAAAAACTACGGTCGCTAAGTCAAGCTCCTCCTCAAGCGCCAAAAAAACTAGTACTAAAACAGCAAAAACGGATACTAAGCAAAAAACTAGTGAGGCAATTAGAGCCTTATATCCCGGCCAAAAAATTGTAAAATCAGAAAACCCTAGTCCGGAAAACAAGAACAAAACGGTTGAAGTTAAAAAAGAGGACGGTGCCAAGGCGACCGAAACAAAAGATAAAGATAGTAAAAATCCAGTCGTTTCTGAAACAAGCAATAAAATAAATTTAAAAGACTTATATTCCGTCGCCAGTACGGTAAAAAACAATAATCCCATTAGCACAAATACCGCTACTAGCAGCAATAATTCAAGTAATCAAACTAATACCGGCACAAGTTCCAACAGTTCTTCTTCAACTAGCAACTCGAGTTCCAACACCTCAAGCACCAATAATTCCGGTACAAGTTCTGGATCAGGCTCAGGCTCAGGTTCTGGCTCAACATCCGGAAATAGTACCGAAACCGGCGGTAGTGGAACGACAAATGAGAATAATAATACAAGTAGCGGCGAAACTGTAACCGAACATCCTAAATTAGCGTTAATCAATAAAATCTATAGTACGGGAAATAATGATTGGATTGAAATTTTTAATCCGACTGACTACGATTTTGATTTGAGTGTCGCCGAATATAGGTTAGAAAAGGCTAAAACCGCCGAAGACCCGAGCTTAATAATGCGTATCGGAAATACCGAAGATGGCTCTTATCCCAAAGGAACAATAATAAAAGCAAAAGGCAAATATTTAATCGTTAGAGATGATGCCAGTGATTTTTACAAAAACAAGGCGGACGCGATTGCAATCCGAGACGATTTTTCTTGGACAAATAGCGGTTATACAATATATTTAGGAACGGCCGCTCTTAGTTCTTCAAACGATGAAGATATTGTTGATGCCGTCGGCTTCGGAAGCGACGCTACATATTTTCAAGGAAGTGGTCCTGCTCCGACAATTGACGATAATTATATCTTAAATAGAATAGACGCTAGCGGAAATAATAAAAATGATTATAATTTAATTCCGACTGACGACCCTTCCGTTGTCATAAATAGCAATAATGACGACACTAATAACGATAATAACGGTCAAGATAATAACGCAACTTCAACAACCGATATTGTAACGCCAGACTCATCTCATTTATTCGTACCGCTTGAACCAATTGCTTCAAGCGGTATTACAGATTATTGGCATTTTAACGAGTGCTACGGCGACGATCGCTACGTCGTCGGCCGTTTTGATTGCGGTCGGGAAATCGGTCAGACTCATGAAAAAGTTTCCAAGAACTTAAGCCCGAACATTGATTTAAATAAATTCTCTATGAGTTTTTATTATAAAAAATCAATGCTCTCGCCGAGGCTAAAAATTAAATTAGAAAACGAGGAAGGGAAGAATATGATTTTTATGCTAGAGGAGCCCTTCTTCCAGATTGAAGGTCTACCTAACTCTCTTTGGCGTTATCCGAACGAATTATTCAAAGATTATAATTGGCATCAAGTTGTTTTGACGGTTGACGGCGAGACTGGGCATTGGAAAGTTTATATAGACGGCCAAGAAGAGTACGACCAGGCGTTTATTCAAAGCTTGCCTGATAATTTTAATAAACTGGAAGTAAGCGGCGATATGGGTTCGGTATTTTTTGACGAACTTATTTTTTGGAATCGTCCTTTAAGCGGCAACGAAATTCTTAACGATTATAATTCCGCAAGACAATATGCTCCGATTACTACGCGCGATAACCAGAAACTCGCCGAGCTGATACATTTTTGGGATTTTAACGAGGGCGACAAATTTGTTAACGAAACCGATAACTCCAAATCTTATGATAGCGTAGGCGGCAAGATAATAAATCATTATTCTGATTCTTGGGTTTGGCGAAAAGCAAATAATACCGGAATTATTAATCGGTGGCAAAAAGATTTGACTGTTAGTTTTAATAAACTTAATGACACTAAAGATTTATCATTAGCCTTTTGGTGGCGCAGCGAACTTTCGCCTCGGGAGGGGAGACCGCTTATTGCTCTGACTTATAATGATAAAAATATGTTGGGTTTAGCCGCCGATTATTATAACCAATATTTTCATTTCAATAGTAATTTTGGAATTTTTCCTCAGGGGACAAGCGCCAATATTCCAAGCGACGGTCTCTGGCATCACCTCGCTTTGACCTATGATTCATACCGCTATCTCTTACGATTTTACGTTGACGGAAAAGAAGAAGGCTCTTGGCCGTTTATCTGGATAAAATCCGGTGAAGAACCAAACGGCTTAATTATAAAAAGTGAAATGAATAATACGGAGATTGACGATTTGGGAATTTGGCAGGGAACACTTAGTACTTTAGAAGTTCAAAAGATATATAACAACAGTAAATAATCAACTAAAAGACAGGTTTTAAAACCTGTCTTTTTTTAGCGTTTTTTGTTAAAATTAAGATGAATTTAAAACAATATGAAAGAAGAAATAAAAACGACAATCACAAATATTGAAACAACTGATGGTCTATTATTAAACGGCTTGCTTTTCGGTCCGACAAATCCTAAAAATATTTATATCTATATCCACGGACTAGGCGGCAACTTATTTTCTAAAAATGAATTACTAAAATCTTTGGTCAATAAAGATACTGCGGTTTTAGCCTTCAATAATCGGGGAAGCGGCCTAATTAATTTTTTCAAAATAATAAATAGCCAAAATTTGAAGGAAAGAAGATCTAAAATTATCGGCATGGCGCATGAAGTATTTACCGACTGCGTTTATGATCTCGAAGGAGCAATTAATAAAGCCAAAAGTCTTAAGGCAAAGAATATTTATTTAATTGGTCATTCTACGGGGTGTCAAAAAATTATTTACTACCTCTATAAAAAACCGAACAACAAAATTAAAAAAATTATTCTCTTGGCGCCGATGTGTGATTTTGCCGATACTTATAAATTTACGGAAAGAAAAATTTTAAATAGAGCTCTCGCAACCGCAAAAAAAATGGTAAATCAGGGAAGCGCCCATAAGCTTTTGCCGGAAAATATTTGGCCCGGACCGATTGACGCGCAAAGATTTCTAAGCCTTAATACGATAGAAAGTGCGGAAGAAATCTTTACCTACGCCTCAGGCAAAAAACCGAGTGTTTTGCAAAAATTAAATAAGCCCGCCTTAATAGTTTTTGCTGGCGAAGATGAGTATGCCGATAGACCGATGGAGGAAATAAGCGCTTGGTTTGAAAAAACGCTGACCGGTAAAGATATTAAAATTAAAACCGTGGCCGATTCTTATCATAACTTCGCTGATTATTTTAAACCACTGAGCAAGATAATTAATAATTGGATTGAATAAAAAATA
>CAYUWA010000003.1:79916-84198 GCA_964448505.1 uncultured Gammaproteobacteria bacterium
CCCTTCATGAACTCGACGATGAATATCTCGCAGTTGCTTATTGGTAACGTGGGTATAAATTTGAGTAGTGGCAATATTGCTGTGGCCTAAAAACTCCTGAACAGTTCTCAGATCGACTCCTTGATTTAATAAATCAGTCGCAAAAGAATGGCGCAGGGTATGAGGCGTCGCCATAACCGGCAAACCGCTTATTTTTACATATTTCTTAACGATATCTTCTATACTTTTAACCGTTAAACGACGCGAATTATCGCCCTTTTCCGCTCCTCGTTTATAATTGATAAATAAAGCCTCATCTAAGTCGTTTCTGACCCTTAAATAGGCCCTTAAAGCCCTCACAGCGCGCTCTGAGAAGTAAACTGTCCTAATCTTTGAACCTTTGCCGATTACGGCTATTTCCAGGTCTTTTGTCTCGTCTTTTATCCTTAATTGGTCACGGCTTAAAGCGGCAAGCTCGGCTACCCGTAAACCGGTAGAAAATAGGGTTTCAAGCAAAGCGCGGTCCCTTAAACCGATAGCCGTTCCGGCGTTAGGCGAAGATAATAAATTAGCGAGCTGATTTAAATTTAAAAATTTAATTTCTTTATCCGCTTTATCCTTGGCTAATTTTATTTTTGACGGAGGCAGGGAAGCAATATTTTTATCAACGAAGAAGCTAAGAAGTGACCTTAAAGCAATAAGGTAGTAGTTCTGGGTGGTCTTTTTAAGCGTCTTTTTAGTCCGCGGGTCAATATGGCGGGAAAGATAAACTTTATAAGACCAGACGTGCTCGGGGGTTAATTTATCCGGTGCTAAGGACTCTAAATTATTTTCTTTTAACCATCTAAAAAACTTCCGCAAGAAGCGCGTATAATTTTCTTGAGTTTTAGAAGACAATCCCTTTTCAATTTCACTGTAATCAAGAAAGTCTATCAAGTATTTAATAATGCTTTTACCGGTACTCATAGTTGATGCGTAATATAGCTAAATTATAACATGGAGAAAATTAGTTGACAAATTTTAAGATTTATATCAAAAACCACAAAAGCGAGAAGACGGAAGAAAAACTAGATTTTAAGGATAAAAGAATCAAAGCGCCAAGATGCTTAAAAGAGAGGTATTATATAAATATTTTAAATAATATTTAAAAGCTGAAGATTAAAGAATATATACAAAGTTAAGGAATAGAAAGAGAATAAGTCAATAAATACTGGGTTTTGTGCTATTCAATACTTCGCATAATGTATATTAATACACCTATTAATACTGAAAAATATAAGCGGCTCTTCGTAGAACCGCCTATTGAAAATTTACCGTCTTTTCATTGCCCACCGACTGTGGGCAAAGATAAGTATTTTTAGAAAGAACCATTGCTGAAAACAATAAACAATTAAAACAAAAAATTGAAACAATAGTCATGAAAAAGCAATGGTTCTTCTATTTACAAAGAACAAAAAATAAAAGGGTACCCGTGAAAAAAATTACTTTTAAACCTAAAAATATTCAATCAATCTAATGCCATGAGAACGGGCCCCTTTTACCTAACTAACCTCACCTAAACTTATGAAAAAAACTCAGAGAGGAAGCTAAGTTAAGCTTATTTCCCTTTCTCAACTTTCTTTAAACTTTTTAAAAGTACTGAATCAGAAGCCCCATAAGATGGACTTCGGGAACAAACATTAAAACGATTTTTACTATCAAGAGAAAAATTCCGATTACAACCAGGCAGAAAACAAATATTGCCAGGCCGAATAAGAATTTAAAGATACTTTCCATTTCCATACTTTCAAGCGTTAATTGATGAAGACCTTATTTCCGTACCTTAAATCAATATAATTGGTCTTACTAAAATTATCCCTTATTTTTTCCTTTTTGACAAGTACTAGGCGCTCAACCTGTTCCTGGGGATCATTTTTGGAATTAAAGTAAACCAGAGGACCATTTTTGAGCTTAACTTTGATTGTATTGTATTCTTGATCAATTACAAAGCGCTCAACACCTAAATCTGGATAAATAGCCAACTTATTATTCAAATTAATAATAAAACTTAAATAATCTTCCTTAATATTTATTTTATTATTTTCGGTAATAAAATTATCCGCGCTTTTATTTTCTAAAATAAAATATTTTAACTTATCTTCTTCGGAGACAAGCGATTCCCGAATAATAAAAGCATCGCTTGAAGCGTAGAAGAACTCACTTCCCTGCTGAAAAATAAAAGAATAAGGGCGTTCGCCGATTTTAACGTTGACCGAATTAAATAATTTTTTACTTACTTCCAAACTCGCAAAATTATATTTACTATTTATAACCGCTTCAATTTCTTTATCGTCCAACAAAAAAATATTGCTTTCGTTAAAAATTAGCCAAGCTCTATTTTTACTTTGCTTAAAAACTATTTGTTCTATCTCTAAGTTGCTAATACGGCTTAGACCGCTAACCTTAACGCTCTTAAGACAAAATAGCGGCGAGGCAAGAATAAGCCAAAGCAGAAAAATAAAGACAATAATTCCAAGAAAAACTAGAATCTTAGTATAGCGCTTTGGTCTTCCCTTCTTATTTTTTCTAAAAAAAGGATTCTCCAGTTTCTTGCATTCATAATCCTTTTTTATTTTTTTAAAACGATGGTAGTGCTTCATTATATTTATTGATTATATTATTTCCCGTCTGATATTGGCTTGGAGCTTTGCTAAAAATTCATAGGAGATTGTCCCTATTAAACGAGAAATGGCTTCTACCGAATTAAGATCAGTCGGGTTATCGGAGACTATCTGAACTTCATCGCCGATTTTAACTAATTGATCGCGAACATCAAGACAACATAAATTCATACAAACCCTTCCGGCAATCGGTGCCCAAAACTTATTTGCTCCGGCTAAAACCAAGAACTGCGCTCTATTTGATAGGCGTCTATCTAATCCTTCAAAATAACCGAAAGGAATTACGGCAATTTTTGTATCGTTCGGTGCGCGATAACTTTCATTATAAGAAACACTCTCATTAGCCCTCAAATTTTGTACAGAAACAATCTTAGAATAAACCTGTAACGCCGGCCTTAAAAATACTTCCCTTTCCCCGCCCTCAAACGGACTATAGCCATACAAAGAGATGCCCGGCCGATAAGCAGTTAAAAATTTATTACTGCTTTTGAAAACTGAAGCGGAATTTCCCAAGTGAACCCATTTCGGGAAATACCCGGCGGAACGCAAAATATCAAGCGCTTCACTAAAATTATCCGATTGCGTTTCGTTAAGTATTGAATCAATATCCGCCGAAGCGAAATGAGAGCAAAGACCATTAACCGTAACCCGGTCTAAATATCTTTTGTTATTTTTAATAAAGGAGCTTAAGTCTTGAATTCCCTCACGATTCATTCCTGAATTAATAAACAAGTGGACAAAAACTTTTTTGCCAAACCTTGATAAATATTTTAAAGTTTCCGCGTTATAAACAATAAATTCAGTTTTCTTAAACAAACAATAGCGGTAAGCCTTAAGCGGCATTTCACCGAGTATAAGAATTTTCCCCTTAAAATAACGATAAGCGACTTGTGCTTCGGGGTAAGAATCAACGACCGCTATTTTTGCCGAACTTCTATTTAAAATCTGGCAAATTTCCTTAAGCCCATGCCCGTAGGCGTTAGATTTAAGAACCGGAAAAATCTCCGCCTCTCTTTGCAAATTCTTTAGATAATTATAATTATACAAAATATTATCCGCCTTAATTTTAATAATATTTAAAGTATCATATTTCGGTTTTAATAATTGTCTGATTAAATTAATCATATTGGGAACAAACTAATTATTGAGAAATAACTTTTCCCTCACCTTTATTTATCTTGTCAAAATCAAGATTGGTAGATAAATCAAGAGTATTACCTTGAACTTCTAGCCCTGTTTCTGTATCTAGCCCATTTGTAATTAAAGGCAAGACTTTATCAATATCGCCAAGAGAAGGAATAAGCTGAATTTCAAAACCGATTCTATAGGTACCATTATTAACCTTAATTTCCGGAACGGTCCAAATAACTTGGCGGGAGGCGGAATTATATTTCAAATCGCCGGATAAAAGCGAGCGACCGGCGCCGAGCTCAACATTTTTAGGAAGTTTGGCGCTCATCACAAAATCTTTAAAATCGCCATTATTTTTCGCTTCCCAAAAAACCCAATAATTAGTCGGGATACCTTGCACCGGCGGCAAAGGACCTACTCCCAATTGATCTCCTTGCGGGCTATTATAATAGACAACGGAATTAACGCTCAGCTCGGAAATTAATTTTATTTCCGGCAAGTCTTCCGTCTTT
>CAYUWA010000004.1:0-826 GCA_964448505.1 uncultured Gammaproteobacteria bacterium
TTTATTATTCCCGGTTCACAAACAGCGGTGACAGCCAATCAAATAAGTACCGGTCTTTACGCTCTAACTTTTAATAGCAGTATTGATAAAGAACAATTACCGCTTAAATCAATTGCCATTAATTGGGGCGACGGTTCGGAACAGACGGTAAATTGGCAGGATAGTAAGCCGTTAGCAAGCAATCCGCATATCTTCTATCATTTCTATAAGTTTGGGCCTAAATCTGGTGAGGTGAAGATAAAGATTTGGGATAATTGGGGATATTATGCTGAGGTAAATATTCCATAGATAAAAGTATAATTTTATTGTATAATTAAATTAGAAAACGATTATCTAAAACTGCTATGGGAAGAAAAAATGAAAATAAAGGAGTTGACGATCCGAATACAAATTCAGGCAATGAATTAGATAGCAGATTGATGAATAGGAATAGTTCACTTAAAAAGAACAAGGATGAAAGCGCCGAACGAGCTGGTGCTTTAAAGGAAAATAAGAGGAAGAGCGGATTGGCGAAAGCTAACCCGGCGATGAGTTTAAGGGAGATGGTAAGAGCTAAGAAGGCGGAGGGAGGGAAAAAAGGAAAAGACTCCGCTTCAAGTGCGGATGCTCCGTCGCCGGCGAGAAAGGGAACCAGCAAATTATTACAAGAAGCCTGGATAAATTTAATAGAAAGTTGGGGGCTTACGCTTATTTGGATAAATATCCATGTTTTCCTAAGAATGATTTTTGGAGAAAAATATTTTGTAAAGTTAGGAGGGGAATGGTTGGACGGGAACGAGACTGCCGAGATAGGAAAGGCGGCTGGTGCCGTAGCCGGAAAAAAAGG
>CAYUWA010000004.1:836-5532 GCA_964448505.1 uncultured Gammaproteobacteria bacterium
AAGTAAAGAAAGCCGAACAAAAAATGGGAATGATTGAAGGGATGGGACTTGCTTGTTTGGATTTAGGGTGTTTTTTATTGATATTAGCAATTTTAGTTGTTATCGGCGCACTTTTGCGCATATATACAGACTTGTTGGGAACGCTAGGAGACTTATTTGGATATCTTTGGAGCAGTGTGGTTGGCGCTATTACTGGAAAGTAAAGTTAATTATTTATAAAATGAAACTAAAAATCGGACTAAACAAAAAAACTGGTTTAATTTTAACAGCAACTCTTGTTTTTGCCTTGTTTTTTGTCGTATCACCGGTTCGCGCCGAAGGCTTAACTTGGGCGGCTAGTTTAGTGGGGGGAATCGCCCAGATTTTAGTTTCCGTAATCGGCTGGGTATTAAGTTTTGTCATGGGAATATTAATTTATATTTCCCAATACAATAATTTTATCGGTTCAAGAGTTGTCGAAGTCGGCTGGGTAATCGTTCGGGATATTTGTAATATGTTTTTTGTGATTGTTCTTTTGGTTATTGCTTTTGCGACAATTTTAAAATTAGAAAACTATTCATATAAAAAATGGCTGCCGAAATTAATTTTGATGGCTATTTTAATTAATTTTTCTAAAACAATTTGCGGTATAATAATTGACGCGGCGCAAATCGTCATGCTTACCTTCGTTAACGCTTTTAAAGATATCGGGGGAGGTAATTTAGTTGACCTTTTAGGAATTCAAAATTGGCAAAGCCTTAAGGGGATAGAAGAAGTCTCCAGTTGGGAAATAACGGCTGCCTACGTGTTGTCGGTTATTTACGCCGCTATTGCCCTGATTGTCGTTACGGCTATGGTTGCGATGTTGGTGATGAGAATTATCATGATTTGGATTTATGTTGTTTTGTCTCCTCTCGCTTATCTTATGTCCGCCTTTCCCGGCGGAGCGAAGTATGCTTCAAGCTGGTGGAGCGATTTTATTAAGAATTTAATTGTCGGTCCGGTTCTCGCCTTTTTTATTTGGCTTTCTTTTACCTCGCTGGCGAATTTTCAAACTAATAATTTAGAAATAGACGGGACAATAGATAATAGAGATGATATTTCTTGCGAGACCGGAAATAATGGTGTTTGTAAAGTTGGAACTTCCGATGTATTATTAAAGTTTATCATCGCTATCGGCATGCTTTTAGGCGGGCTTAAAATAACGAGTGAAATAGGGGGTGAAGCGGCAAAAGTCGCGGGGAAGGTTTCTGAAAAAGGATTTAAATTTGCTAAAGAATGGGGGGGCAGAGCGGTTACCGGAGATAATTTATTAGCCAGGAAGACGATGAAAGCTGCCGGGTTTGATATTAGACCTATGAAAATAGCGGAAGCTATAAAGGCGAGTTATCAACAGACAAGAAAGAAAGACGAGGATGCCATTAGTCTTCGGGGAGCGGAAAATATGAGCAAGGGGGGGTATAAAGCAGTACTTGGGGGAGTCGGAGCTGGCGTTGACTGGGCAAACAATTATGCTGACGGCTTCTTGGGAACGAAGGGAATATATAGAGCCGGCAGAGAAATTTTTGTTCGCCCTTTTCAACGTAAATCAAGAGAAAAAGAATTAGATGAGGTAAATAAGGATTTAAAATCAGATCAAGAACTCCTGAAAAATAATTTTTCTTATACGGACTGGAATAAGGACTCCGCTGAAATAAAAGAAAATAATAAAAATCTTAAAGAATTTACCAGCGCAATAATTGCTTTAGAGAGTAAGCAGAGAAAAGGAATTGAGCTAAGCGATGAAGAAGAAGAAAAATTAGGAGAATTAAATAAGTCCAAGAATGAGCTTGAAGAAATAAATAAGAAAAAAATTAATAGCCGGAAAGACAAGGGGGTTATTAGCGATGATGATTATAAAAAAGCTCAAGGCAATATAATAGAAAATAATATCAAAAAAAACAAAATAAAAGAAAGGCTAGACGAAGTCGCCCCTCCGCAGGCGCTAGAGGGTCTTGGTGCTTATAGAAAAACAATTAATGAAAGTAAGGCTAAATATAAGGATGAAACCAATTCAGATAAATTAATCCAATTTTATAACGACGCGGTAAGAAGAAATGATAAGTTTGATCAGACCGCATTGTTAGAAAAGCTTTCTAATGATGGGAATCTAAATGAGATATTGACGGCAAAAGGATATTCGGCTGACGCTAAGGGTTTACATAGCTTTGTTTTTAATATGCCAAATGCTGATGGAGATAAAAATGGTCTAAAAGGAAAACAATTTAAAGACGATTCGAGACTTCGAATTTTAAATGATTTATCTGAGTCCGAAGAAAGGGTCGGACATTGGGAAATGGCTAAGATGGTTGGAGTAAACGATAAGGGCAAGTTGGAGAGTTTGGTTAAACCTACAATATCTGCAGACGGAAAGGTTACAGAGTGGGACGACTCAGAACATGCCGTTGCCGCCGCCTCAGAAATTGCCAAGATGGATCCGCAAAAGATTGTTTTAATGCTTAATAGACTTGCTTATGGAGGAGAAGACGCGGGCGGAACCTTCCAGCTTTCAACTTTGGGAAGAGTATTGGCGAAAATGTTGGATAATTCCGGAGCTTATGAATCACAAAAGGGCAGAATCCAATCAAATATTGCTACAAATCTGACCCAACCGCATATACTAGAAGAGCTTCGGAAAATGAATATTTCACTCGGCTCAATCAATGCTTTGCAAAGCAGAGCCGCCGGGAAGCCGGCTGATTTAGTTAAAGATGTTCTTGCGGATCTAAAAAATAGAAAATAAAGACTATGCTAAATAATTTTTCACATGAAATATTTTTAGAGAAACTTGATCGGATAATCCCGTTGTTGTTTGAATATGACTCTGTTGCTGAAAGCAGTCAACTGATTATTGAGCTTGAAAGATTACTATCCGATAGCCATGAATATTTGAGAACTCAGCCGACAAGTTTAGCTAGGTATAAGAAACTATTATCTAATATTAAATTAGTTTGCCTTTTTGATTTAGAAACAAAAGAGATTATAAGATTATTTGAAGAAACAATAAAAATAGTTCTAGAATCGGAAACCTATGATTTATTAGAGAAGCTTCGTTGTAAATTACTACAAATTACCAGTTTGGAAGAAAGAGACTCTTTTAAAAAATCGTTATTAGATTCTTTTTTGCAAAATAAAACTAGGATAACCAAGAATAAAATTAAGATAAATGGGGAAGATATGGAGCCGACCGTCCAAAACTGGCTTAAAGACTTTACCATTAATCTTGGTATAAATACCGTTGATTCGTTAAAAATTAGCCAGTATTTTAATAGCAACAAAAACTTTTTGAATTTGCCCGGTGAAGAAAAGAAAATTATAAAAAAATTGTTTGATATCTTTGAGAAATTGAAACAATCATCTTTAGCTCCTGGGGGGCTAGAAGAGAGATTTGTCGCTATTTTGCCTAATGGCAAAATTAGTTTAATCAATCATGGTATCCCTGAAGATATTAATGTTGAAGTAAATAAAATTTTTCAAGAAATAGCTAAAAAGAATGAATCAAAAAAAGAACCAGAGCTAGCGGTAACACCGATCAAAGAAATATCCGAAACGGCAGAGCTAGAACAATCCATCAAAAATTATTCTCCTTCTTCTCTAGAATATAAGGCCTTAAGTCAGGAGATATTGCGTTTAAAGAGAACGGAAGCGAAGAGGGAATTAAATAAATAGAATAGGCGAACTGGATAAAAGTAAAATTTAGTTCAAGAGATAAAATATTTAAATAAAAAATTCAAACCAAGCCGCCGCGGTTATTGGTTTTAATTTTTAAAAAAAGAGCTTGCTTTGTATGTAGTAAATTATTACAATATATGTTGTAAGTTATTACAATATGGTGCTAGGAAAAGAAAAAAATTTTGCTTATATTGATGGGGCTAATTTGCATAAAGGCATAAAAGATTTGGGCTGGTCTTTAGATTACGCTCGTTTTAGGATATGGCTAAAAGAGAAGTATTCCGTAGAAAGAGCCTATCTTTTTATTGGCTTGATGCCCAAGAGAAAAGAATTATATACCAAGTTGCAAGAAGCAGGGTTTACTTTGGTTTTTAAAGAAATAACTTATGATGGTCAAGGAAATGTGAAAGGAAATTGTGACGCTGACTTGGTTTTAGCTGCCGTTAGAGATTCCTATGAAAATAACTTTTCCAAAATGATTTTGGTTTCTTGCGATGGAGACTATGCAGGGTTAGTTAAGTTTTTGATGGAAAAAGGTAAATTTAAAATAATATTATCGCCGAATAATAAGAATAAGCTTTCTATTTTATTAAAAAGAACATCCGCTCCGATTGCTTATTTAGATAATCAGAAAAATATTCTTATTGCCCAAAAAGAAAAAGCCCCCGATGCAGACGGAACCGCATAAGGGTCTTTTTCGTAGTAATATATACATTATACAATAAATAACAAAAAAGTCAATCTATCAAAAACTATATGAATATAAAATTAATTACCTCCGAATCGGTTACCGAGGGACACCCAGATAAGATTTGCGATCAAATAAGCGATGGGATTTTAGACGAGATGCTAAGAAACGACGCGGAAAGCCACGCGGCGATAGAATGTTTCGTTACAAACGGACTGGTTGTTGTCGGTGGGGAAGCGCGGACAAAAAAATATGTTAAGGTTGACGAGATTGTGAGAAATATTTTAAAGAATATCGGTTATAGTGACGCCGAGTCGG
>CAYUWA010000004.1:5542-9936 GCA_964448505.1 uncultured Gammaproteobacteria bacterium
TTGATTGTGATAGCATCGGAATTATTTCCGTACTTCACGAACAGAGCCCAGAGATAGCGCAGGGAGTTGACGAGGGAAAGAATAAAGAACAGGGCGCAGGTGACCAAGGTCTTATGTACGGCTATGCAACTAACGAGACAAAAGAATTTATGCCCTTGCCGATTACCTTAGCCCATAAATTAACTGCCAAATTAGCCGAACTAAGAAATAAAAAAATATTGCCATATTTAAAACCGGATGGAAAGTCGCAAGTTACCGTTGAATATCAAGATGGAAAAGCCAAACGGGTTGAAACGATTGTTATCGCCGCTTGCCATAGCAAACAGGTTAAAATTGAAAAAGTTCGCCGCGATATTTTGGAGCTCGTTATTAAACCGGTACTCGGAAAACTAATGGATAAAAAAACCAGAGTATTTATTAATGCGACCGGAAGCTTTGTTTTAGGCGGTCCGGCAGCCGATACCGGTCTTACCGGCCGAAAGATTATTGTTGATACCTATGGCGGATTTGCCCGCCACGGCGGGGGATGTTTTTCCGGAAAGGATGCCTCAAAAGTAGATAGGAGCGGGGCTTATATGGCTCGCTACGTGGCTAAAAACGTCGTTGCTGCTGGGTTAGCCGATAAATGCGAACTCCAGGTCGCCTACGCGATCGGTGTTGCTAAACCGGTCGGAATTTATATTGAGACCTTTGGAACAAATAAGGTCCCGGAAGGGAAAATTTTAGAGGCGATAAAGAAAACCTTTGATTTTAGCCCGAAGGCAATAATTAAAACACTTAATTTAAAGAAACCAATATATCTTAAAACCGCCGCCTACGGACATTTCGGACGAAATGAATTTACTTGGGAGAAAACTGATAAAGTTTCTGCCTTGAAGAAGCTGGTAAAAGGGGTAAAATAGATTACATGTTACTTTAAGTCGTACTAAAAGCGACCTTGACATTACTTTAAGTTTGATATAAAATAACATTAGAGAGAATAAAATAGCCTTTTATAATCAATAATTTAGCTAATAATGAAAGAAAAACTATACAAAAGAACGGTTGCTGACAATATAATCAAGTATCTAGATACCGATGACGTTGTTGTTTTACATGGCGCCAGACAGGTGGGCAAAACCCATATTTTGTATTGGCTTGAAGAATATTTACAAAATAAGAGTCAAAAAACTTATTTTATTGATTTAGAAGACTCGAGGATGAAAAAAATACTGGACTTGGGCGTCACGGAGTTTATAAGTCATTTAAAAGAGGAAGGATATTTAATTGATGATAAAAATAAACTTTTTGTTTTTATTGACGAAATACAATATTTGGAACAGCCTTCTGAGTTTTTGAAATTAATTGCCGATCATTATAAAAATATTAAATTGATTGTTTCCGGTTCATCAAGCTTTGAAATTAAAAGTAAATTTAAAGATTCTTTAGTCGGGCGGACTGTTAATTTTGAAATATTCAATTTGTCGTTTGAAGAATTTTTAATGTTTAAAGATTATTATTATCAACCGACTGAAAAAAATACCGCTTATAAAATTAATGAGCTGAAAGCGCTTTTTCAAGATTATGTTCTTTATGGCGCTTATCCAAAAATAGTTTTAACGCCGAAGATTGAATTAAAATCAAAATATTTGCAACAAATTATTGATACTTATGTCCGAAAAGATATCAGGGATTTAGCAAAAATTAAAGATATTGAAAAATTTAATAAATTAGTTGAGGCCTTAGCTGCGCAAAGTGGGCAGCTTTTAAATATTTCCGAGCTATCCAACACCTGCGATATTGCGAAAAAAACTATTGAAAAATATTTGTTTATTCTTGAAAATACTTATATTCTAAAATTAGTTCGGCCATATTACAAAAATAGTCGTAGCGAAATTTTTAAAATGCCAAAAATATTCTTTTATGATTCCGGTTTGGCGCAGTTGCTCTGGTTAAAAGAATTTCCCAAGGAAATTCTAGGTCCTGTTTTTGAGACGGCTGTTTTCGGCGAATTAGTTAAGAAGTATGGTAAGGAAAATATTCATTATTGGCGGACAAAAGATAAGAAAGAAATCGATTTTATTTTAAAAGATAAAAACAAAGTTATTCCGATTGAAGCAAAGAGAAACTTTAATAATTATAAAGCGGGTAATGTTGATTATTTCCTTAATAGTTATAAAAGTACCGAATACCGCGTTGTTGGCCTTGACGGGGAGAAAAAAAGAAAAGAATATCTATATCCTTGGGAAGTATAGGTAAAATAAAAACCTCCGATTTACGGAGGAATTTATTTCCTTACAGAGTTGCAATTTATTTTGGATGTTCTCGACATATAATATCATAACAAATTTGTTTTTCTCCGTCAAATTCAGCTAGCCCCTGTGGACCCGCGGAGAATCGAACTCCGAAGGATAGTCTGTCGAGAACATCCATGCAACCTGCCGGGCCCACAGTTCAAATAGTATAGCAAAACGATTATGAAGAAAAAATAAAGTCTTATGCGCGTCATGGTTTTTGGAACATTTGATAATATCCACCCCGGCCACTTAGATTATTTTAAACAAGCGGCGTTTTTTGGCGAGAAATTAATAATCGTTGTCGCGCGCGATAAAAATGTTTTAAAAATAAAAGGACGGGAGCCGCAAGAAGATGAGAAGGAAAGACTATTAAAAGCAAAGGCCGCTTTAAAATATTTAGAAATTAATGGCCGAGCAATTTTAGGAGGGCTAAAGGACAAATGGGGAATAGTTAGAAAGTTCAAACCGGAGATTATCTGTTTAGGCTACGATCAAGAAGTTAATTTAAAAGCGTTAAAAGGCATAATCGCCGAAGAGCGCTTTTTTTGTAAAATAAAAAGGCTAAAAGCCTATTATCCGGAGAAATATAAGTCTAGTTTTTGTAGGAAGTAATAATGAATAATATGCTCAAATTAAAATCAGGTTTAATTAATAAAGACGTAAAATCATTAGCCCAGAAATCTTGGTATAATCAACGTTTTGATGCCTGTTTAAATTTATGTTGGATGATTGCAGAATTAGAGATTAGAGCAGAGAAAAGAAAGAAAAATTGGGGTAATGACCGTCTGCATATAGGAATTTTTGAAGATCACAAACTCGATTGGTACATAGATTACATTGATATCAAACGCATTACCAATAATTTTCTGTTGCAAGCAAAAAAGGGAAACAATATAGGTTATAAATTAATTCAAAAATGGAAAGTTGACGAATTGGCCTTTGATAAATTTATTGCAAAATTTCCCGATAAACTTTTAAATTATTCTAATCGTAATTTAAGCGCTATCTATAATAGTTTAACTTCTTTGTATATTAAAGCTCTAAGTTCCTCATCTTTAATTGATGGTTTTGCCCTTGGCTCGGATGAGATTGTTCAAAATGAAGTTAATAAATTATTAAAAAGGCGTAATATTCTAAGTGGAGCGGGGGATATCTTTTCAGCGCTTACCTCTCCAGTTCATCAGTCTTTTATTAATCAAGCGGAACTGTCTCTTCTAAATATTTCTTTAAAAATCGGCTCCCTCAAGCTGTTAAATTTAAAAATAAAAGAACCGACTATTCAAAAAATGCTCGTTAAACACCAACGGGAATATTTCTGGATAAAAAATAATTATCACGATCGTTATATTTTGTCGGTTGAAGATTTTGTTGAAGAGATTAAAACAGTTTTAGCCAGTCGAATAGATACTAAAGAAGAAATTAAGCGTCTTAAAAATAACGCGGTCGTTAATCGCAGAAAAAAAGCCGAATTATTTAACAAATTAAAACCCGACCGTTACTTAAAAAACCTATTGGAAATTTCCGAGCAGTTTACTTATTGGCAAGATGAGAGAAAAAGAAGAACAATGTTGTTCACTCATGCCGCCTCATTATTAATTGAAGAAATAGGTTGCCGTTATGGTTACACTCTTGAGATGATGCGCTATTTAACGCGTGCCGAAGTAGAAGCGTTGCTTAAGGGCAAAAAAATTTCTATTTCTGAGTTATCTGCTCGCGCCAAGAAAATGATTATTTATCAAAAAGGCAATGACTATGAAATAAAATCCGGTCAAGAAGCAACGATAATGGTTAATAAAATCTTTAAGAG
The DNA here is from genome assembly GCA_964448505.1 of uncultured Gammaproteobacteria bacterium. Lineage (GTDB taxonomy): Bacteria > Patescibacteriota > Patescibacteriia > Patescibacteriales > UBA12465 > UBA12465. Next base: position 9,626 of record CAYUWA010000004.1, read on the forward strand.
TACAGATCATTCCGACATTCAAGATTTCCGCGGTTTGACTGCTTCAACCGGTAAAGCGCGCGGAATAGCTAAAATTGTAACCAGCGTTAGAGACGCGGGCAAAGTTAATAAAGGCGACATTTTAGTGGCGGTAATGACCAGACCGGACTATATTATGGGGATTAAAAAAGCGGCAGCGATTATAACCGATGAGGGCGGTATAACTTGTCACGCGGCGATAATTTCTCGAGAGTTAGGAATTCCTTGTATTATCGGAACTAAGATAGGAACAAAAATACTAAAAGATGGAGATATGATTGAGGTTAATGCTA
>CAYUWA010000004.1:9946-13545 GCA_964448505.1 uncultured Gammaproteobacteria bacterium
GCTAATCATGGTTGGGTTAGAAAAATAAAATAAAAATTTTTTCAAATATTTTTCAAATATATAATTAATAAAAATATGTCAGCAGTAACTCATTTTGGAAAATGGAGAGTTAAACCATCAGGACAACTTCCTATTTTTCTTCGTTTTATCATTAATTCTTCCTTTACCGAAGAAATAGCCAAAAAGTCCAAAATTAAAAATGTCTTGAAAAATAGAACCTATTTAAACCACATGATGTATTGGGATGCTACTGAGTACAATAGATTTGAATCGGAAATAATAAAACATTTGCAAAAAAATGACGGGTGGTTCGAAGAATATTGTCAAAGAGAAATAAAAAGATCGGAGAAACTTTATCAAATAGGTTTGGAATTTGAAAAAATTAATTGGCGGAAGAAAACAAACCAGGAAATTAAAGAAATTCTTTATGATTTGCTTTTGCAATATCGTGATATTTGTTGTTCCTGGTACGCCCAGTATCCGCTTGATGAATATTTTGAGAAAACAATTGAAAAAATGTTGGGAAAATATTTATTGCCAGATGACCATGACTTTAGAAATTATGTTCTAATTTTTACTGATCCAATGGCGGCGACGGAAGTTAGCCAGGAAAGACTAAATCTAGTTTTATTGTTAAAAGAATTTATTTCACATAAAGAAAGTCTTGCTAAGTTGTCAAAAAAAGCAAAAGTTAAAATCAACCAACATTTACAAAAATTTTCTTATATTAATAGAGGGCTAGCCACTAGCCATCCATATAATTATAAAGATATTGTTAGACGATTGAAAGAAATAAAGAAACTTCTTCAAGACGGACAGTCTTTAAGGAAGATGATTTATGATACTTCAGAGAAGAAAGTAGAAGACGATTTTAACGGAGCTTTAAAAAAAATAAAACCTAACACCGCCTTCAAGGCTATTATTAAACGAGCACGCCAGCACTCGTATATGCGCAATCGTCGCGTTGAAGCTTTTATTAAGGCTGATTTTGGAGCAAGTTTTATGTATCGAGAGATCGCCCGACGTAATAAATTCAAATCGGATTGGATTATGGAGATTACTACTGATGAAATGTTTGGGGCGCTCGAGGGGAAGTTCTTGCCAAATAATATAGAAATGAGTAAAAGATTAAAAAATTATGCGATGATTGTAAAAAATGCGCAGACCAGGTTAGTTTCTAATCCGCGGGAAATTAAAAAATTAGAAAAAGATTATTTTGTTAAAACCGTTTCCGCTGAAGAAATACAGGGAAGAGTGGCTTGTTCTGGCGGAATTATCCGAGGAAAAGCAAAAATTTGCTTAGATAAAAAAGAAATAGGAAAAGTTAAAAAAGGAAATATTTTAGTTGCTCAATTTACCACGCCTGATTTTATTCAAGCGATGGAAAAAGCGGCGGCGGTTATCGCTGATCAAGGTGGGGTCTCGTCGCATGCGGCAATTGTTTCCAGGGAGTTGGGCGTACCTTGCGTAATCGATACAAAAAATGCGACCAGGATAATCAAGGATAATGATTTAGTTGAGATTAATGCTAAAACCGGATTAATAAAGATTTTAAAGCGATATGGTAAATAATCAAATACAAGCAATCTTTTTTGATATTTCTGATGTCTTAGCGACCGGAAGTATTATTCCAGGGATTAGACATTACGAATCTATTCACGGTATTGAAAAAGATAGACTATATATCGCCGTTCATGACCATAGCTATTGGAAGGATTTTTCTTTAGGAAAAATTTCCGAAGCAGAATATTTCAAATCGGTTGAAAAAAGTTTTTCCGGAGAATTAGATATTACCGAACTTAAAGAATCGCTTCTTGGCAGTTTAGCGCCAAATAAAATGCTGGTTGAGTTAGTAAAGACGTTGGCTAATCGATATATTATAGGAGTTGTTTCTAATAATCCAAAAGAATGGTTTGATATTTTCTGTGAAAGAAATAAATTAAATGATGTTTTTAAAGTTAAGGCAGTATCTGGTCATTTAGGAATTAGAAAGCCAGATAAGCGGCTATTTGAGATTGCTTTAAAAATAGCCGGGGCTGCTCCGGAAAATTCAATTTACGTCGATGATCGGCCAGAGATGACGATTGAAGCGGCTGAGCTCGGAATTAATATTTTAATCTATCAGGGATTAGAAAAATTTAAAGAAGACCTTAAAAAATTTAAAATAATCTAAAATAATTTTAAAAATATGATTTCAGAACAATCAAATAATTTATTTCCCGAAAATAAATCGGAAAAAGAGTCTCCCGCCGTTAAATATAAGCTGATTCGTCATGCCGAGAGAACGGCTAGCGGCGAGTTAACTGAAGACGGTATTAATGATGCGAAAATAAAAGGGCAAAACTTAAAAGATAGCGCTGAAGTCGTTAAGGGATACTCGAGCTCGGAAAAAAGTGATCGAGCTTATAAAACAGTAGGAACAATTTCCGAAGCGACCGATATTGTTTCGCCGATAACCGAGGATAATTATAAAACAAGACGTCGTCCGGGTTTATTTTATGATTTATCGGGTCCTTTAATGAGCCGGATAGACAAATATTCAAAATTAATCAATGAAGCGGTTGTTAAGGATTACCCCGATTTTGATTCGAAATCAAGTGACCCGAAATGGGGAAAAATCAGAAAAGAATATCAACCCATTGGTATCAAGGGGATTATTTTGGATAATGATTTAATGCATATTTTGGCAATGGGGGCGGCCCATCAACTTTATGAAATGATGCAGATAGGTTCCCGCTATACTGCTTATCGCGATAAAAAATCAACCGAAGACCAGAATCAAATGATTAAGAAAGACGTGGTTTTAATGGAAGGAACTCATGGTGGATTTTTAGAAAGCCTTCTCAAAGAAGCCCTAATTAGAGTCGATAGTGAGGGCAGGGAAAAGTCGGGATTTTCGGCTTATATCGACGAAAAAGGGAATCCGGAGCTAGAAAGCTCTTTGGGTGGTATTTTAAGGCCGGGTGAATCTTTTGAGATAGTTCAAAAGATCAATCAAAAAGCCGAAGGCAGATTACCAATAATTTTCGAAGATAAAAATAGATTTCCCGGAGAAAAATGTTTTATTGATATAGATAAAATCAAAATTTTATCCGAGCAGTTTGATGTCTATCATAAGAAATTCAAGGAATGGCAGAAAGATAATCATTTAGAAAAAGAATTATTGATTTGTTTGGACAAATTAAAAGATGATTTCGTCACGGCGTATGAAGAAAATAAAAAATAAATTAAATAATTTTATAATTTGGGAGCGGCCTTGTTATCCTGGTTTGGTTTATAAAGCCGGGGAAGCGGTTGTTATCCCGCATAAAAAAGAATTCGGCCGACCTTGGGCGAAAACCTACGCCTTTTTCAACAAGGGCATGGTCAAATATATCTGGCCCAAGAAAGAATTTCTAGATAATTCTAAATATATTGCCGAAACTTTTTTAGATACTAAATATTTTAATTTAAAAAAAAGAAAATTAAATAGTTTAACCCGGGAATTAGTTAAAGGTAAAAATAAATTATTAAAAACTAATTTTAACAAACTGAGCGATCAAGAATTTATAGAAATTAATAATGGTTTTCAAAAAACCTATCTTGATTGGTGGGCTTGG
>CAYUWA010000004.1:13555-16447 GCA_964448505.1 uncultured Gammaproteobacteria bacterium
AGTAGCCGAACCGGCGGCCGCCGGATTGGAAATATTTTTAAGAAAAGATCTAGATTTAACTTCCGAGGAGTTTAATATTTTAACCGCTTCCACTAAAAAGTCTTATACCATTGAAGAGGAAGAAGGTATTTTTTCTTTAGCGCTTGATTATAAAAAAAATAGAAAGATTTCACCAGCAAATTTAAAAAAGCACGTTGACAAATATTATTGGATTAATAATGGATATGATCATACTTATTATTTAAATTCGGAATATTTTGAACAAAAAATAAAGGGAGTAGCCGCGAAGCTTTCTGAGAAGAAAATAAAGACCAGTTTACTAAATAATCGTAAAAGAATTATTTTGGCTAATATTAATAAAAATAATTTAGAAAAAAAATTAAAGATAGCGAATAAAACATTTAAAATTGTTGAAATAATTGATTGGCTAGGTGATTTTCAGGATAAAAGGAAGGCTTTATCTCTTGAAGCCAATTATTATCTCGATGAAATAGTTAGAGAATTAGCTCGTCGCGGTAGATTGCCTTACGATTTAGCAAGATATTTAATTCCGACTGAATATCCAGACGCTCTAAAAGGTAAATTTTCATTAGCCGTTCTGAAGGAACGGCAGGGGTTTATGGAAATTATTTATACTGAGAAAGGAGTAAAATTATATTCCGGTGTTTCAGCTAAAAAAGATGAATTAAAATTATTAGGAAAAGTGAGCGATATATTTTTAAATGAAATTGAAGGAATGCGCGCGATGGGCGGGAAAATTATTGGTCGCGCTAATGTAATTTTAAAGAAAGCCGATCTTAATAAAATGAAAGAAAGAGAAATATTAGTTACCACCATGACTTCACCGGATTTTATCGCGGCAATGAAAAAGGCGGCGGCCATAGTGACTGATGAGGGCGGAATAACTTGCCATGCGGCGATTATTTCGCGGGAGTTAGGAATACCTTGCGTTATCGGGACAAAGATCGCCACACGAGTTATAAAAGACGGCGATATTTTAGAGGTTAATGCTAATCATGGCTTAGTTAAAAAATTATGAAATTAGATTGGAAATATATTAAAGAGTCTAATTGGTATCATCAAAGAACAGACGCTCTCCCTTGTTTTGTTTTTAGCCCGGTTTATGGCGTTATGAAGCTTTTAAAGTCAGAGGGTGTAGTAATCTGTCATTTTGGCAAAGGGTTTCTAGAAAATTTTTTTACCGAGGAATATTTTTACGACGAAGCTTTTAAAGTTATTAGACAATATCAACGTAATTCAAATATTTTTCAAGGCTGTTATAGTAGATGGCTAGCTAAAGCCGGCCTCCTAGAAAGAGAAATCGATAAAATAACTGCTTATAATCTAGATTCTTTTAGTAATGCCAAGTTAATTGAAATTTATAGAAAGATTGATAGAGATTTTTATCTTGTCTGGAAAATGCCATTATTTCTTGATATTTTTGATACTAATTTGCCGGAATTTATCGATGAGGAATTGAACAAACAATCAGTTAAGTTAAGTATGTCAGAGATTTCAATTTTAACTTCATCGAATCAATTGCTCAAGCTCCAGGAATATAAGTTAGCTCTGGGCAATGTATTAAAAGAAAAGATAACTAGACACCGAGTTATTAAGGAATTTAATTTCTTGTATTATGGTTATTTCGGCGGGGAAGAACTAAATGAAAAAATCCTTGGGAAAGACTTAAAAGATTATAAAGACAATAAAAATTGGCAAAAAGAATGGCTGGAATTAAAAAAATATAAATTTGATATTAAAAAACAAAAGGACGAAATTATAAAAAAATACAAATTAAAAGCAGGCGTTATAAAACTAATGAAGCTTACTTCTGATCTCGTTCTATGGCGAGACCAAAGAAAAGTTTTAACCCAATGTTTTGCCCGAATCATTAATATGGTTGGGCAAGAAATTGCTGACCGTAGCGAAATAAATTGGGATAATTTGTGCCTATGCCCCCCATTTGAAATAAAAAGTATTCCAGTTAAAAAAATAATTTTAAATAAGTACGCCGAATTAAATAAGGATAATTATTTGTTTTATTTTAATGGGCGTCGTTTTGTAATAGTTAGGGGAAAAAAATATGACAGATTGTTATCATGTGTTACCGCCCAAAAACAAGAGAATAAACTAAAAGGGCAAATTGCTTGTTCGGGGGCTGTAACGGGAAGAGCGAAGATAATTAAAGGAGTTTGGGATTTTAAAAATTTTCAGATCGGTGATATTCTAGTGACTTCAATGACACGTCCGGAATTTATGCCAATAATTAATAAAGCCAAAGCAATTATAACCGATGAAGGCGGGATTACTTGTCATGCAGCGATTATTTCGCGTGAGTTAAACATCCCCTGTATTATCGGGACGAAGATTGCTACTAAAATTTTGCATAATGGTGATTTAGTCGAAATTAATGATCAAGAAAAAATAGTAAAAATAATTAAGCACAAATAATATGGGCTTAAATTATATTCAGAGAAAATCGGCTGTTTCCTCGATATTATGGATTCTAGGCTGCGGACAGGGGATGACTTATTATCCGGTTAAAAAAGTTTATGCCGGTTTTAATCTAGGCAATACCATCTGGCTTTTACGTAAAAGCGAAGGGTTTTTATGTGGCGATAAAAATACCTTTCTCGACAAGTTTATAAATGATTTTCAGAATTATATTATTAAGCATCCTCAACATGCTGATAATATTAAAAAAATTTATTTACAGCGCAAGGTAAAATTTTGCGATTTTATTAATACTCGTTTAGCGCAGTACGACTATTCACGGGCGAGCAATAAGATTCTCTGGCTAGATTATCAGAAAACTTTTAAAGGCTATCAGGAAGTTTATCCTTATAGCGAACCATTGGCGATTGCAATTGGCAATTTATCTGATCGGATTAA
>CAYUWA010000004.1:16457-38405 GCA_964448505.1 uncultured Gammaproteobacteria bacterium
CGGTTCTTTTTGGGTTAATTTTATTTAAGGGAGAGTTTTTAAAAAAAGGCCTGTCTAATAACCAATTTGAAAAATTAATTTTGCCGACTGAATTATCATTTATTCAAAAGGAGCAATTAGAATTTTTTAAGATGGCCATCGACAATAAAGGTAAAGATATTTCAAGCGCTACTTTAAAAAAAATAAAAAAACACCATTACAATTATACTTGGTTGCCCTATGATTACGGCATTACCACTTATTCGTTGGATTATTTTATTAGTCAATTAAAAGAAATCTTAGAAAAAGATAATTATGAGACTATTAAAAAATATCAGGCGTTAAAAAACTATAGCCATTATTTAAGAAGAGAGCAGAGAGCAATTATCAAGAAATTTAAAATTAACTCTGAACAAAAATCGCTGATTAACATTATTAAGATAGCTTTTTATTTAGTTGATTCTAAAAAAGAATTATTTACTCGCTGCCATTGGTATGCCGAGCGTTTATTTTTAGAAATAAGCCAGCGTCTCAATCTTCCTCTCTACCTGACTCGATATTTATTACCAGACGAAGTAGTCGATTCTTTAATTGACCATAAAAACATTAATTTTAAAAGATTACAGTCAAGATATGACAATTGCGTCGTAACTATTAAAGATAATGGGACGATAAATATTCTCGAAGGTCGGACAGCAAAAATAATAATTGATAGTTTTATGGAAAGAAGAGATAGCTTAACTGTCGATAATGATTTAACAGGAAGAATCGCCAATCCTGGAACAACCAAGGGATTAGTCAGGGTAATTATGGATGCGCGAGAATGTAATACTTTAAAACACGGGGAGATTTTAGTTACCGCAATGACTTCTCCTGACTATATATTAGCGGTTCGTCGAGCGGCTGCGATTATAACCGATGAAGGCGGGATTACTTGTCATGCAGCGATTATTTCGCGTGAGTTAAACATCCCTTGTATTATTGGGACTAAAAATGCCACCAAAGTTTTACATAATGGAGACTTAATTGAAGTAAATGCCAACCAGGGAACTATAAAAATAGTTTCTAAAGCCTAATTACTCTATTGAATTTAGTATACAAATAATACAATAGAACTATGATTAATAATGATTATCAATTATTTAAAAAATATTTACAGCGCGATTGGTCTATACAGGGTTTTAGCGCCGTGCCTATCTTTTTGTCAACCGCGGCGATGAGTGGAACGTACATGAAAAAATATTTAGGTTTTGGTTATCGTCATTTTTTGTTTAATTATCATAAAGGTTATGGTGAAATGGCTTATGATCCAGAAGATTTTAAGAATATTTGGCTAATTGTTAATGAGAAAATAGCAATTAATTCTAGCTACTTAAAGGACGTAAAGAAATTGTATCACCAAAATTTAAATCAGTATAAGCCATTTTTTCAGAAAATTAAACAAACAGATTTGGCTAGATTAAGTGAGCAAGAAATTATTAAGCTATTTCAAGAACTGATTCTTGCACAACTAGAAAATGTGGGAGTTTCGCATGTTATTGATGCAATAGGCTCCGAGTTAGAAAAAGAATTTCAAAAAGCTTTAAGAGGTGAGTTGCCAGAAATTAGCGTTTCGAAGTTTAATGAAATTTTTTCCGGGTTAATTACTCCGTCCAAAATATCTTTTGTTAATCAGGAAGAGGAGGATTTATTAAAGATTAAAGGAGGGACAAAAAATAAAAAAGCTCTTGAGAAACATCTGGCTAAATATTTTTGGATACAAAATAGTTATGCTGGGCCAAAATTATTGACAGTAGACGATTTTAGTAAAAAGTTAATTAGCCTCAAAAAAGAAAAAAAGAGAAATAAAAATAATTTTCATGATTATTTACCATATCATTTTAGTAAAAAACTGAAAAGAATGATAAAAATTATTGACTATTGCGCCGTTTGGCAAGACGAAAGAAAGGCGTTACTCTTTAAAAATATTTCCTTTGCGGGATGGATATTGCAAGAAATTTCTAGGCGATTGAACCAAAATGTGGAAATTCTTTATTACCTCAGCCTAATGGAGGTAAAAAGACTTAAATCTTTGCGTGAGTTAGCTAAAAAAACAGTTGTTTTAAAAGAAAGACAGTCGGGATGTTTAATGATTATTCAAGGTGAACGGGATAAATTTATTAGCGGAGCTAGTTATCGTCGTTTAATGAAGGAAAATCGTAGTTTGGTTAAAAGTAATATCCAAAATACTCAAGAGCTTCATGGGACGGTGGCAAATACGGGCGTAGCCAGAGGAAGGGTGAGAATAATCAAAAACATGCTATCATTAAATAAGTTTCAAGCCGGTGATATTTTAGTCGCTTCAATGACTAGACCAGAGTATATGAGTGCAATAAAAAAAGCGGCAGCAATTATTACGAACGAAGGGGGAATTACTTGCCATGCAGCTATTATTGCCCGGGAGCTTAATATTCCTACAATAATAGGTACGAAAAACGCTACACAAATCTTACGTGACGGAGACTTAATCGAAGTAAACGCCAATCATGGCGTTATAAGAATAATAAAATAAAAACCCCCTGTTCGGGGGCATTTATTTATCTTACAGGTTACATTATAGACAGACTTTGACACCTCTATAATAGCAAAAATGTTTTGCGGAGTCAACAATATATATCACTAGCGGCTGTGGACCCGCGGGGAGTCGAACCCCGAAGAACAAGATGTCAAAGCCCGTCTTGCAACCCGCCGGGCCCACAGCTGATGTATTATAGCAAACAGGTTATGAAGAAAAGATAAAGAGAATATTTATCTAAATTTAAAAAATATGCTAATTAAATCTTTTAAACAAATTACGAAAAAGAATGTTTCTGAAGCGGGCGGGAAGGGGGCATCGCTTGGGGAGATGACTAATGCCGGACTAGTTGTTCCGCCGGGTTTTGTTATTTTAGCCGGCGCTTTTGACAGGTTTTTAGAGGAAACGGATTTAACGCAAGAGCTTGTCGCGCAACTTAAAAAAGTTAATTATAAAGATATTAACGCGGTTGACGGGGCTTCATCGACTATTCGCGCCTTAATTAATAAAGCTAAAATGCCGAAAGATTTGGCGCTTGATATCGTCAAAGAATTTAAAAAACTAAAGGCGCCTTACGTTGCTGTCCGATCAAGTGCGACTGCCGAGGATTCTTCTTCTGCTTCTTGGGCGGGCGAACTGGAAACATACCTAAATACGACCGAGAAAACCTTATTAGAAAATGTTAAGAAATGTTGGTCAAGCTTATTTACACCCCGGGCGATTTTTTATCGCCATGAAAAGAAATTATTAAAAACAAAAGTTAGTGTCGCCGTTGTTATTCAGGCGATGATTAATTCAGAAATATCAGGCATTGCTTTTACCGTTCATCCAGTTACCCAAGATAGAAATCAGATGATTATTGAAGCCGGTTATGGACTTGGCGAAGCGATTGTTTCCGGCTCGGTAACTCCTGATTCTTATGTAATTTCTAAGAAAGACTATGCCTTAATAGATATAAATATCGCCGAACAGGAAAGGCAAATTGTAAAATGTTTGAAAAAGGGAACTAAGTGGGTAAAAATAGCCAAGAGTCTTGGCGCCAAGCAGAAATTAAACGGCAAACAGATTATAGAGTTAGCCAAGATTTGTGCTGCCATTGAGAAACATTATAAGTTTCCTTGTGATATTGAATGGGCTTATTTTAAAGGGAAATTCTATATTACCCAGAGCCGCCCAATTACGACCCTCTAAGCTTTTCATTTTCCGGTAAAATATGTTAAAATAATAAACAGAAGGACTATAAATCTTCTGTTTATTTTTTAGAAAATGTTTGACTACTTGCAACAATTCAATAATCTTCCTCGCGAAATCAGGGATAAGGTTTCTTCTCCTCAGGCGATGGCGATTTTGTCGGATTTAGAAAATAAATACAAGGTTGATTTGGCGATGCTGGTTATGAAAGTGATGATTAAAAGCATTCTGCCGAATAATTTAACTATCTATTTTATCTCCGAACTTGCTTTAAATATTGAACAAGCCGAAAGCTTAAGCAAGGAATTAAAAGAAAAGATTTTTCATCCCGTTGCCGAGTATCTTGGGCTTAGTGCCGAAGTCCGCGCTCTTGATTTAGATAAAGATATTAGTTTATTAATCAAAGAGGCCGGCTTGGTTTTAGCCAGTGAGAATTTGATTTCGCGATTGAAGAATATTTTAGCAACTTATCTTCGCGGAGTAAGAAGCAGAATTGATGCGCGCGAATCTTTAGTTAAGGATGTAAAAATTGGTGGGCTTGGTCTAAGCCAAACGGAAGCAGAGCGTCTTTTTAAAGTTTGCGATAAAAGTAAATTTAATAACTTAGTAATTAAAAATTCCTTATCTTATAATCCCCCTATCGCTAGCCGGCTCGATAAGATAGTTTACGGTTCGGACAAAGCGGCTTTCCCTCAAGGAGAATATAATTTAAAGCAAGCATTAGAACGGGGAGAAACTAAACCCGTTCAGACAAATGCGAATCCAATAAAACCGGATTTAAAGCCGGATTTTGTAAAACCAGATATCAAGCCTGAGCCGGTAAGAGAAAAAATTGATTTAGCTAAATTTGAGAGAAAAGCAGAACCGGTAAAATTATTCAAAGTTGAAGAAAATAAAAAAATAGTTCAAGCGGAGCGTCGTTTGAATTTGCCCGAAGCGGAAAAACAATTGGATTTACCTGCCGGAGAAAAGAAAATTGAGGCGCCGGCTAAGGTAATAACTTCTTTGGCTCCCGCCGCGCTCGTAGCTTCTGCTGTCCCATCTTTGCCCAAGGCATCGATTATAAATCAAGCCCCAGTTAACCCGGCTCATATTATTTCTCAACCAAAGAAAGAGCAGGGTCTTTGGGGCAAATTATTTAAGCATGACGGGAAGAAAGAAGAGAAGGATAAATTTGTTAAAAATAAAGAAACTAGCCAGGCTGAGCTTAATAGCTTAGTTGCGAAAATGAATCAAGAGGCGATTGCCCGGGCTAAGATTAATTCTATTAATAAGCCAAGCACGCCGATTAAACCAAGCGCGCAGGTTGCCCCAATTAAACCAATTTCAAATCCAATTCCGGCACCAATCTCAACCCCAATTTCAACCCCAATTTCTGCGCCTTTAAAAGCTAGTACCGTAAATCGTCAGGCGCCGACTCCCTCAAGTTCTCGGCCGCATGTCCAAGACATCAAACCGATGCCAAAAATAATGGGCCCGATTGAAGAACTGCAATTTTTAGATTTAGTTAATTTTAGACGACTAGGCAAAACTCCGGAAGAAATTACAACGAAAATTTTTGCGAAAATTCAATTATTAGAAAGAGACGGTTATGATAAGATGATTCTGGGAATTAAAGCTTGGCGTCAAAGTCCGGTTAATAGATTGTATTTGCAAATGGTTTCTGAAGCCCTAAAGAAAGGATTAGTAATTAAAGAATTAGTTTTGGCTTTAGAGAAAGAAAAAAAGGAAGTTTTGAGCATGGCGGAAATAGAAGCAATTATAAGTCTAAATTCTAAATTAGTTTTTTAGCGTATATGCAGCAGTTTACCGTTCCACAATTTATTGATGTTGAAAACAAAATATTCGGGCCGATAACGACCAGACAGTTTTTAATCTTTTTAAGCGCGGCAATTATTATCGCTATTGCGTACAAAGCTTTTGATTTCACTCTTTTCTTGCTTATTGCCGTTGTTGTTTTTATTGTCGCGGTTGTCTTCGCTTTTGTTAAAATAAACGGTCGCCCCTTCCACCTTTTTCTTTTAAATCTTATTCAGACTATCAGAAGACCGGGCTTAAGAGTTTGGAATAACCGCTTAATAATTAATGAAATGGCGGAGAAAGTGCCGTTTGTTAAAGCAGAGGAAAAGAATGTCCAAAAAGAATATTATAAAAAGTCACGTTTAGCGGAAATTGCTTTAGTTGTTGATACTAAAGGAAGATATAAGGGTAATTAATAAAATCCTATGGCAGAAAAATTGGCAAGAAATAAGGTCTCGGTTTCTACTCAGCAGTATTTGGATATTGCCGAGGTTAAAGATAATACAATCGTCATGAAAGACGGGACTATTCGGGCCGTCCTACTTGTTTCCAGTATTAATTTTGCTTTAAAAAGCGAGGACGAACAGAACGCAGTTATTGATTCTTATGTTCGCTTTTTGAATAATTTAAGCTTTACCCTCCAAATTGTTGTTCAATCCCGTGAACTTGATATTGATAATTATCTTCAATATTTAAAAGACAAAGAGAAAGAACAGACTAATAAATTATTAAAAATACAAACGGCCGATTATATTGAATATATTAAAGAGCTCACTTCGCTTGGGAAGATAATGAATAAAAAGTTTTTCGTTATTGTTCCTTATGACCCGATGACTGATAAACATAAAGGTTTCTTTTCATTAATTTCCGAAGCGATGAAACCGGCGTCTATTATCAAGTTAAAAGAAAAAACTTTTAATAGATATCAAGAAATGCTTGATAGAAGAATTGAGAGCGTAATCGGTGGTTTAGAGTCTATGGGTGTTTCGGTCGCCCGGCTTGATACGCAAAGCCTAATTGAGCTTTATTATAAGACTTATAATCCGGAAACATCCAAGAACCAAGAATTAGTTGATCTTGATAAGATTAGAGTAGAAAGATAAGCGACCTAAATTTATAATTTTCTATGATTGATTTTAGCAAAGAAAAAGAAAATAAGATTTCCTTAAATACGCCGGTTACCTTCGGTCCTAAAAAGACGGAGCCGGAAATTGAGGCTGACCCAACGCTAACTAGGGAGGTTATTGAAGAAGAAAAAGCTTTCCGTCGAGGAATTTTATCGGTCCGCGATATTATTGCGCCGGCGAGTTTAAAGATTAACGCCAATCATCTTCTTTTGGGTGATAAGTTTTTGCGAACAATTTTTGTTATTTCTTATCCGCGCTATATTTCGGTCGGCTGGTTCGCGCCGATTATCAATTTGAATTTTACTTTTGATATTTCCATGTTTTTCTATCCGGTTAAAAGCGGAATTATTTTAAAACAATTAAAGAATAAAGTCGGCGCGCTTGAAGCGCAAATTATTTCCGACGCGGAGAAGGGAGCGGCTCGCGATCCGCTTCGTGAAACGGCACTGCGCGATATAGAATATTTGCGTGATTCTCTAACGCAAGGAACGGAGAAATTTTTTCAATTTTCTTTGTATGTTACTTTATATGCCGATAATCTTGAAGACTTAGATAGGGTTTCCGATCAAGTTGAAGATATTTTCGGTTCGCGCCTGGTTTATTCCCGCCGCGTCTATTATCAATCAGAACAAGGGTTTAATTCAACCTTACCTTTAGGAAACGACGAACTTTATATTACTTTTAATATGAATTCGTCGCCTATCGCCTCTTCCTTTCCTTTTATTTCAAGTGAGCTTACCAGCGACCGAGGAATTTTATACGGAATTAATCGACATAATAATAGTTTAATTTTATTTGATAGATTTTCTCTGCAAAACGCTAATTCGGTAGTTTTTGCGACTTCCGGTGCCGGAAAGAGCTACGCAATTAAGCTTGAAGTTTTAAGATCCTTAATGCTTGGAAGCGACGTTATTGTTATTGACCCCGAATATGAATATAAACATTTAGCGGAAGCGGTCGGCGGAACTTATATTAATATATCCTTAGCGAGTGAAAATAAAATTAATCCTTTTGATCTTCCGACGTCTGTCGGCGGCGACGCTAAGCCGAAAGATATTATTCGTAGCGCCGTTATAACGCTAAAAGGCTTAGTACGCCTCATGATTGGTAATTTAAGCTATGACGAAGACTCAATTGTTGATAGAGCGCTCTTAGAAACATATGCCAAGAAAGATATTACTCCGGACTCCGATTTAAGCAAAATTGATCCGCCAATTATGGCCGACTTGGAACAGGTATTAGAAGGGATGGAGGGCGGTGCGGATTTGGCGCTTCGCTTACGCAAATTTACCGAGGGGACGTTTGCCGGTTTGTTAAATCAACCGACTAATGTTCAGATGAATAATCAATTAATTTGTTTTTCCGTTCGCGATTTAGAAGACGAACTTCGTCCGATTGCCATTTATACCATCGTTAATTATATTTGGAACGTCGTTAGAAGCGAAATGAAAAAACGTATTCTTGTTATTGATGAAGCCTGGTGGATGATGCAACACGAAGATTCCGCTAAGTTTATTTTTGCCCTTGTTAAACGCTGTCGTAAATATTATTTAGGTGTTACGACTATTACGCAAGACGTTAATGACTTTTTAACCTCTCCCTACGGGCAAGCGATTGTTAATAATTCGTCTTTGCAAATTTTATTAAAACAATCTCCGGCGGCAATTGATTTAGTCCAAAAAACTTTTCTACTCACAGAAGGAGAGCGCTACCTGCTTCTAGAATGCGGACTCGGCGAAGGAATATTTTTTGCCGGCAATAAACACGTTGCGATGAAGGTTGTTGCATCTTACACAGAAGATCAACTTATTACTTCTGATCCAAGACAGCTATTGGAACTTGAAGAGGCAAAGCGGGAATTTGACGAGAGCCAAGCGGCGAGTGAAGAAAATAGGACCTAAGATTAAAATTAAAAAATAATATATGCAAACTAATCGTAAACAAATAGGAATATTAATCATTATCTTTTCGCTTATCGCTTTAGGACTGATTATTTATTTTGGTTTTATAAAGAAAGACTCTAGCGCGCCGATTATTGAAACGCCCGTTAATCCTAGCGGTCAATTACCGGCAGAATCAAGCGATCCGACCACAACGCCGAGCGATAAGCCGCGGGATTATTCTAAATTGGATTTTTCAAACGAAAAGCCACATCAAACAAACGCTACCGATTTGTCAAAAATTGCCATGGCTTTTTCCGAGCGCCTTGGTTCTTATTCTAATCAATCCGATTATGGTAATTTTACGGACTTAAAAATATTTATGACCGCTTCTATGCGCGATTGGGTTGATACTTATATTAAAGATTTAAAAAGCAAGGCAGCCGATTATAATACTTATTCCGGAATCACGACAACCGCACTTTCTAGCGAAGTTAAAAGCTTTGACGATAAGGCGGGAACGGCAGAAATTCTCATTACAACTTCCCGTCGCGAAAGTACCGATAAAATTGACGGTGGCACGGCGTATATGCAAAGAATTAGAATCGGGATGCTTAAAGTTGACGGGGAATGGTTAGTTGATAACGCTTATTGGGAGAAGAAATAAAAATATTTAAAGATAAAGAAAAAAGGCAAACCGGGTGAAATGGTTTGCCTTTTTGGTTTAGCTAATTTAGCGCTTATTATTAAGCGATAGTCTCAACTACTTTAATTTCTTTTTTGTAGCGTTTTTGAGCTACCTTCAGTTCAGTACCGAAGATTGTTTTAAAAATTACTTCGGCAATCTCCACATTTTGGAATGATAACACCCAAAAGGAGACTTCTCCTTGAAAATCTGACCTGCACTCGTCCATTGATTTTATGTCGACGAGATAATTGCCATTAGAAGGTCCTTTCCCCCCTGAAACTGCTATCCGCAAATCATTAAGAAAAACTATGAGTTGATCTGCGGTAGTCGCACCGTTAAGTTCTAACCCTTTTTTAAGATCTTTATTTTGGGCCTCTACAGCTCCATACTCAAAATGTTTTTTAAAAGCTTGATCTTGTATTGATGGGCTTCCAAAACTGAGATCCCATGCCGAAACATTCTCATTGATGTCTGGGCGTTTTTTATCGCATGACCATATTTTGAACATATGGCCTTTTTCGGGGTGTCTAAAACCCCCCTCTATAATCACTTGCCTTTCATCTTCTCCTTCTTTTAAATAAATAAACTCCTGGTTTTGATTTTTTTCGCTCATGTTTTAGTTTTTTTGATGTTAAAGAAAAATCGTTTTATTGATATTGGAATATTACCCTTTTAATTAATATATGTCAATAGAAAGGAAATGGCTTATATTAAGGGGTTTTTACCGTCTTTTCGTCGTCGCTTTCTACTTGGGGATAATAACCATTGACAGTATTTCAATAATATGATATATTGATTAGGTTATTGCTAGCATGGATAATCGTGCTATACTTACTATAGTCCTTTCAAAAAAGATTGGTTAATTTAAAGAGATTATTAAATTTTGATAATAATTTGTTTAAATTAACCAATATTTAAACCAATTTAGTTATGAACGAAACGAAAAAAACGCTATTCTCAGTTATGAGGATTGCATATTTTGTTGGTGTCGGGAGTATAGTATTTTTGGCAATCTGGTTATTTTTTTTAGTTCTTTCATTAGCGAACCCTGGTAGCCCCCAAGGATCTATATTGGACATGTTCAAGTGGATATTAAGTTTCCACACAATCTCTGCTATATTGTTTACAACTGGAGTTTTTACTTTGATTGTAGGCATATTCTTTGAAGACTTTAAAAAACAGTACTTAAATATTTTTGAGGTTTAATGCGCAAATCAAAAAATCTCAAAAAAAGCATTGTAACCCAATGCTTTTTTTATTATTCAAAATTAAATTCTAGGAGGTTATTCTAAATGAATATTATCATCCCATTGCCCCAGTTTGTTTTTCAAGTCGGGGTATTTTTTTAAGTCAGGGCTCGTATTTATAATTTCGGCGGTGAGATCGGCCGTTTTTTTAATTAGTTCATCGCTTAAAATTCCGCTTATTTGCAATTCAGAGAGACCGCTCTGTTTTATGCCATATATTTCTCCGGTGCCGCGTAATTTTAAATCAATCTTAGCAAGGGATAGCCCATCATTATATTTTGTCATCGCTTCCAAGCGCTCTATTGTTTTTTGGTTATTAATATTTTCTTTTGAAGGAGAAATAAAACAATAAGATTGAGCTTCGTCTCTTCCGACGCGGCCGCGGAATTGATGAAGTTGAGCTAGTCCGAATCTTTCGGCGCCTTCAATAAGCATTATTGTTGCGTTTGGAATATCAATTCCAACCTCAATAATTGAAGTTGCCACGATTATTTTAATTTTATTTTTTAGAAAATCGGCCATAATCTTTTCTTTTTCCGCGCCTTTCAATTTTCCGTGCAAAAGTCCGATTTTAAAATCAGGAAATACTTCTTGATTTAGTATACCAAATTCCTGTTTAACCGATTTTACCCCTAACTTATCCGATTCATCAATAAGCGGGCAGATTACGAAAGCCTGCCGGCCTTTTTCAATTTCGCTTCTTATAAAGTTATAAGTTTTAAGGCGGTTTTTATTTTTAATTATTTCGGTAATTATTTTTTTCCGACCGCTTGGAAGTTCATTAATTATTGATAGGTCTAAGTCGCCATAAATTGCGAGCGCGAGCGAGCGGGGAATCGGGGTCGCGGTCATTGATAAGAAATGGGGGGTTTTATTTTTATTTTCACCCCAGTTCAATAATTTTTTTCTTTGATTAACACCAAAGCGATGTTGTTCGTCAACAATAATTAAAGAAAGATTCTTAAAAGGCAGATTCTCTTTAATTAAAGAATGCGTGCCGATTACAATATTGGATTTTTTAATAATTTCTTGTTCAATAAGTTTTCCGGTTTTATTTTTAAGCGGGAAATTGGCTTCTTTTTGACTGCGGCTAAGCAGGCCGATTTTAATCTTATATTTTTTTAGTAATTTTCCTATAGAGTTAAAATGCTGTTTAGCTAAAATCTCGGTTGGAACCATTAAAATTGATTGTTGTTTATTTAAAGCGGTACTGAGCATCGCCAGGCAGGCGACGACTGTCTTGCCACTTCCAACGTCTCCTTCTAAAAGACGGCTCATCGGTGTATTTTTTTCTAAATCAAGAAGAATTTCCCAGGCGGCTTTTCTTTGCGAATCCGTTAGTTTAAAAGGCAGGCTCGCGACGAACTTCTTGGTCTCATCTTGCTTAAATTCTATTTTTTGAGCTCGTCGTTCTTTTAAGGCACGTTTTATAAGCTGACCTCTTAACTGATATAAGAATAACTCCGAGACCGCTAATCTCGTTTGGGCGGCATTTATATCTTCTTGTTTCTCGGGGAAATGAATATTATTTAAAGTCTCGCCGATACTTATTAACTTTAATTCTCTTATAAGCTTTTCCGGAAGCCAGTCGCCAATATTTTTCGCTAGGGGAATTATTTGCTTCATTAGAAAGCGGATTTGTTTCTGGCTTATTTTTTCGCTTAAATGGTAGCAGGGAATAAGTCCTTTAGTATGGATTAAATTATTGGAAGATATTTTTTCGTATTTCGGCGAAGCCATCGTTAGAACTCCGTCCTTCTCGCTTATTTTTCCGGCGAGCGATACCTTATCTCCGATATTTAGATTCTTTGTTAAAAATGGTTGATTAAACCAAATTACTTTGATTGTTTCACTTTCGTCGCTTACCAGAGCCTCGGTTATATACATCTGCCTTCGTTTAAAACTCCGGCGGTTTTTAATATCGGAAATTATTCCGATAACATTAATATTTTCTCCCGGCTTAAGTTCGGAAATCGCCTTGGTATCGGAGAAATCATCATAGCGAAAAGGGAAATAAAAAAGCAGGTCTAAAACAGTTTCTAGACCTAGCTTTCTTAATATTTTTGAGTTTGCTTCTCCGACACGGGTAATTTCAGAAAGTGGAGAATTTAGATTAATCATATTTATTAATCAATATCAGTGCTCCCGCCAGGAATCGAACCTGGATTACAAGATCCGCAATCTTGCGTCCTATCCGTTGAACGACGGAAGCGTCAACTGCTCTCTATCTTATTATAGTTTTAGCAGTTTAGTCAAATGTTCGGATAAGGGCGCGTCTGTACGGTCTAAATCTTCGTCTAAATAACGGACTAAGAAATTACGGATTGTTAAAGCGTCCATTCTTCTTAGGGGAACGGAAAGGCGAGGACGGATAGTATTTTTAAATTCAAAATACAAATTCTTAATGCTTTGTTTTGGTTTATAAATTACGGAGAAATTCTTTATCTCATCATAGTCATAGAATTTAGAGCCGACCCTAATTCCTTCCGGACCAAGTTCAAATTCTACTTCCAGCGGTTTACGGCCGCTATTTATAACCATAATAATTGAAGAAAGGATAAGAATCAGAGCAAAGAAGAAATTGGAATTATAGCCAAGAGCGCTAATATGCCAGGCTTTAATCGTAAAAAAGCAGAAGAAGAAACAAATTAGGAGAAATACCCCGGCGATAATATACCAGCTCTTGCTACGTTCTGGTGAGTGGTATTCCTTAATCGGCCATTTTAAATATTGAGAATTATTTTGCGACATATTTTTTTGTTTGACAAGGCAATATATATTTTATATAGTAATTATACCATAAAAATAAAAAAAGATGGAGAGGTGGCTGAGCGGCTGCCCACCAGAGGCGGGTCCGCCTTCGGAGGAAAAGCGGAGCAAAAACAATTTAATATTTGGAGAGGTGGCTGAGCGGCTGAAAGCGGCAGGTTGCTAAATTTGTAGTGAAATTTTAAGCGTTATTAGAATGCCAATTATACGGGCATTTTTTTGTTGTAAGTCGGTACTTTTTCAATATTAAATATTGGTTGTGCCCATTTAGTGCCTAAGATTATGTTTTCTGGTTTTTCAAGCAGCCTGATAGAATCAATTAATGCGGAATGAGAAAGATGGGTATAAATCATTGTAGTATTAATAGTGCTGTGACCCATTAATTTTTGTAGACTGTATGGATCAGCATTTTTCATAGCCAAATGAGAAGCAAAAGTGTGGCGCAAGGTGTGCCATCCTATTTTTCTTAACCCTGCTTTTTCACAAGCTTTTTTTATTTGGCTTAAATAAGTCGTATGTGCCAGGAATTTTCCGTTTTCATCGGCGAAAACATAGCCCGTCGGTTTACATCTATTTATTAAGATTTGTTGCACCTCTTTAATTAAAGGAATGTATCTAACTTTACCATTTTTGGTGGGGCCTTCTATTCCCCTAGATATAGAAGCAATAACCGCTATACTCGGCTCTAGCCCGGAAAGGTTAATATTCTCATATTTAAGGGCAATCAGTTCGCCGAATCTTAAGCCAGTTCTAACAGCGACGGTAATCATATCTTTTAGTAAACCATCAGAATTAGCGAGTAATAATTGCAAGTCCTCTTCTGTTAGGAAGTCTATCTTTTTAGAAATAACTTTTAGCTTTTTTATTTTCGGAATTTTACCAATTATTTCCCAATCGTAGGCAATATGCAGAAGCCTAGATAATACAATCAAATGATTGTTTACAGTTTTAGGGGAAAGTCCGCTATTAATTTTAGCTGATATGAAATTATCAATATCACGAGTGCCAACTTTGTCTAATTGAATATTGCCAAACCAAGGAATCAAATGAACATTTAAAACACTTAGTTTATTTTTATATTCTGATAGTCGGTTTTTCGGTTTTGAATAAGATTCCAGCCATTCTAAAGTGAATTCTTTAAATGTTTGGATTTTATCGACAGTTTTGGTTTCTTTTATTGGTTGTCCTAGCGCTAATTTTCTTCTGACAACATGTTCGTATTCTTTAGCGCTAGTCTTTTTATTATCAGGACTTACTAAGCGATGTCTTTTTCGGTTGACAGTAATATCAATAAAGTATTTTTTATTGTCGTTTCTATTTCTTATAGCCATATATTTATGTATCAACTATAAGACGGAGCTCTTTAAATATTTTTCAATATCTCATTTTCTGAGCCTGAGTAATTTTCGTATTTTGTGGCAAATTATTTCTCAACCATCAATCATACGCCGTAAAGTTCTCTCGTGAATATTTAAAAAGAATGCAGTCTCTTTAATAGAAAGGAATTCTTTATTTTTAAGATTTTCCATATTATAGTCGATTATTTTATTATTAAGGAACAATGTAGGCGCGGTTGATGCCGCGCAGGCATTATTAATTGTATCATTTTTTAGCATATTTTTATAGATTATATTTATTATATTTATTAGATAATTATTGATTTAGGGCAATTTTTAGTCATTTTTAAGTATAGACATCCAATTTGTCATCTCAGCCGTTTTTCTTTCTCCTGGGGGCGATTTACCCCGATTTTGGGGTGTCCTCAGCACGTTTTTAATGGTTTTTTAAAAAGCAGTAATCGTTTTTTTACACTTTTTAAAGATTACGGGAATCAATCAATATCTGGATCGAAACATCTGTCCGAATATACTATCCGAATGTGAACAATATTTTCTTTCGGCGGCTTACTTTTTGGCGGTTTAGCAATTTTTTGTAAAAATTTCATAATTTCTTTTTTGTCTCCTGGAGCGTAGTCTTGTTTGTCTACTAGTTTATTAAACCATTCGCAAATACACTCTATACTAAAATCTTGCCAATAAATTGCTTCAGCAAAACAGATGGATGTACTCCAATATGGATTTTTTTCTGTTAGATTAATAAATCTTCTTCTTATTGATTTCATTTTTTTGATGCATTCAGTAAATAATAATATTTTTATATATTTAGTTAATATGATTTGATTAATTTATATACTATAGTATTTATAATACTTATAGCGGTAACTTTTCGGCAATCTGAGGCTCGTTTCTCGGGATTATATTTATAATAATTAGAGGACTGCCAGGCAGGTGCCCCTTTTATAACCCCGGGAGATAAGACCCAGTAAACTTATATATGTCGGGATATCTACGACAAAGAATATATTTTCAGAACGCTCGCTTATATTTCGGAAAATAGCTCTTAATATTTTCTTCTATACGCTGGCCGTCTAAAACAGTGTCCATATTTTGTAAAAGCCAATGACAGAACTCTGGTTTGTTGTTAAATTTGAATTTCGGAAACTCTTTTTCATTACGGTATCTTTTTGCGTTTGAATTTTTAAGATTAGTATTTATAGTTTTTTCTGACACATCAAAATAATCAGCAGCTCGTCGTTGGCTTATACGCCCGACGGTGTAATTACGCGGCTTCTTCTTGCGCCGATCATTTTCCATATAGCATTTAGTGATATATCATTTAAATTTTTTTATACTGCTTATTTGTTTAAAAAATGATTTATTAGTTTTCTCACGACGTATCGTATATTTTTTGCTTCAACATAAATAATGGTTAGCTAATATTTTAGTGTATGATAAATAATAGACCCTATCGCCGCGCATTCCTCTAAACAAATAAAAACGCTTAAGTAGCGTTTTTAAATGTTTTAACTTTATTTTAGACTTTTTTGATAAATCGCTTATTTGAACGTTTCCACTATTTTGTGAATTTATTGCACGGGCTACTAGCCATACCCTTAGAGCGGGTAATTGGTCTTTATGATATTTATAGAAATGAAAGAGTAGGGTTACTCAGAAATTTGTTTGTCAGTTTATATTCATAAATATAGCATAGCATATTTTTTCCGCTTTGTCAAGTTTTTGGGATTTTTTAATATTATCCAATGTTTATGCACTTTTTATAGTTGTTTTTCTATTAGCCTAAAAAAATTATAAAAAAATTTTTTTTGAAATTAAAATTAAAATTAATATTTTTTTTGCTGGAAACGGGTTGGTTCAAAAATTAATGCGGATTTGTCGTATAAAACTTAATTTTGGTTCCGCCAAGCAAAATAGTCTAGTACCTATGGTACCGAATATGTTAATTATAAAACCAAACTGCACCCCCCGTCCAGGTTATTGCCCCATTTTACAGCACGATTTATCACAGTTATTAATAAATACAGGCACAAAATACTATATTTTTAATAAAGCAGTAATTTAACTGCCGTTAATTATTAAAGAGTGAGTATAAACTAAGACATTATAAGCCAATGTCTTTTTATATTGCTCAAAAAAATTATGAATAATCTTAACCCAACAAATTATCGCGGGTCTGTCGACAATTATCTAGCAGTGATGGAACAAATTCGCCATCGATGGGGCGACGAAGAGGCAAAACGATACGATCCGAAAAGAAATGCCAGGACATACACTGCCTGGCGAGAAGCTGGTTTTAGAGTCAAAAGAGGCGAGACGGCTTTAAAATCAATCACATTCATCCCTATTGAAAATGAACGAGGAGAAGTGGTTAATACTTATAAAAAGACTATTTCTCTTTTTTATTATCTCCAACTAGAAAGAACCATCGCTTGATTTTAAGATTTAACAACAAAAGATTAAATTGTCTTTAGTTAATTTAAACATTGGGGCTGGTTAGATTAAAATCAGCCCCGGCTAATAATATGGCGATAATATTCTTAATTATTTTTTATTTAGTTTATATATACCTTTTTAGTTTTATTTTTCGTGACCGTTCTTCAAGGACTGATTTAGAAATAAAGACCAAAGAGCATTTAAAATGGTTTATGGGGAATTATAACAAGAGCCTGAGAGAAGTTGAATTTAATAAGAAAAAGGACATTTTAGGGTTAAATAATGATGATTGATTTTTAGGTCTATTTTTATTATAATTATATTACAACTTAATTAACCTAAACTCCGTTGGGGCATGGTTTCAAATCTGCAAAAACATAAAGATGGCTTTCCATCTGGTATTTGTTTTTGCAGTCAATACTCGAAAGGGTGTTGGACGCCGTAAGGTGTCGCCAGTATGGGAAGCTTTTTTTGTTTTCCGAACTGGTCTTTAATAATAAATTATATGAACAAATTAAAAACTTTACTTCCCGCATTGTTTGTTGTTTTGTTTATTACGCCCTATATAGTCAATGCCGAGCCATCTCTTGGTTCATCTGCTCTTAATCCTGTTTATGTGCAGATTGAGCGGTCAGCCTCGTATGAAACTAAAATAGAAAATTTAAAGACAACCTACGGAGTTGATAATTATTATAGTTGCTATGCAAATAATTCAAATTCTTATGGTTGTCTCCAAGCGACTCTTGCTTCCACTCCTTATAGCAAAGATTCGTATTTTCTCCAATGCTATACTTATATGAAATCTTGCCTAGAACAAAAAATGATTGATTCTAGCACGAAGTCAAATTGTGCCACGGGGAAGGTTTATTATAATAATCAATGTGTTACGCCGGACGAAGGATGCAAAATCATTAACGGAGTTGGCTCATATTCCGCCGGTTACGATCAAAGCACGGGGAAATATAATTGTGCTTGCTCTAGTGGTTATTCTGTCGGTTCTCAGGGGTGCATAATTAGTACAGCCACGGCATCAGCAGGCAATGAAACAAATTGCTTAAAATATTCTAATACAGAATATATATCAGGCACAAATTCACAAAATGGAATCTGCGGTTGTATCGCTGGCTATAAATGGAATGTGTACGGAGGTGGCTGTGAAAAAAATGTTACATCAACCACGGATAATAGTACTGTTGAGCAAGAAAAAGCCACTAAGAATGTAATTGATAAAAATTTATCTAATAAAATGAAAGGTAAAATATTATTACAAGTAGAAAACCACGGGGAGGCTTGGTATATTAACCCTAAGAATGGAGAAAAACATTATATGGCAGACGGAAACAGTGCTTATGGTGTAATGAGAAATCTAGGGATTGGTATAACTAATAAAGATTTAGAAAAAATTAAATCAAATAAAACTTTTGCCAAGAAGAATGCAGGAAAAATATTTTTGCAAATTGAATCTAAGGGCGAGGCATATTACATAGATTTTGATGGAGCTGCTCATTATCTCAAAGACGGAGTAGCTGCTTATGAAATTATGCGAAATCTTGGCTTAGGGATTACTAATGATAATTTGAATAAAATTGCAGAGGGCACTTTATAGTTTTTGATAATTTTAATTATGTGAACGAATCAGGCAATATAATTGCAAATAATAAAAAACATATTGGTTTCGCTTGCCCTAAATGCGGTCAAACTGCTGTTTTATTAGACCACAAATTTTGCACTAAATGTGGTAACAGATTATTAATTGATACAGAGGACGATGAAGTATTATATTCAAATATTGAAAAAGTGGGAGATTGGGTAATTTCGAAAGAAGAGATTTTTTATTTAGATTTCCTTGTTGAGCTGATTATCGATGAAATGGATAGTGGATTAAAATTAGAGACAGATTTGGCACAACAGATTTATTTAGAAAAAAAACCGTTAATAATTAAATTATATAAGAATGTGATGGTTGATGGTTACAAAGCTTGGTATGCGCAGAAAATTAATACTAGTCGAGGCGTCTGCCTATATGGAATTAGCGAAAAAAATCGGCGGGAAGGCTTTGTTCATTATTTAAATGGCGAATATAAAAATTTAGATAGTTTTATAGGAGATATCGCACATAAAAATAGTGACAATGTCTTAATTGAATACTTAAATTTTATTTTTTATAATGAATTAAAAAAACCATTATTTAATTGTCTCTTAAAAATTATAAATCAACCCCGCATAGCAAGACTTTACAAAAAGGCGATAGTCGTTGGCTACACATTCTCTAGAGCCTCTGAACAGAATGCAATTAAAAAGAATAACGAGTCCTTTGTTGAAGAGCTAAAGCATTGCTATGAATAAAATTTAAGTTGCGTTGGTTCTAATTAACTAATATAAAATGTCATAAAATATATGAGTAAAATAATTTGTTTAAAATGTGACAAGGAAAACGAAGAAGAAGCACAATATTGTGGTTTCTGCGGTTCGCGTACAAAGAATAAATTTGTAGACGATATATTAAGTGAAGTTAAGCAAAAACTTGACTCTCCCAAAAATACCAATAAAAGTATTTTTGAATCTAAAACTTTTTGGATTATAGCTGGTATAGTAGTTTTAATTTATACCGCCTATAAGATAGGCAATGCTGACAGAAGTGGGTTAACCTTAAAAGATTTAAAAAAGAACGAATCCGTTTGTGCCAAATGGAGTGGTCAAATTCTGCGTGATTCTGACGGAAAATATGTAGATTGTGCAATAAATAAGAGACTTGAATCTAGCTATTAAATTAATTGGCTATAATATGAAAATATGTCTGTTAGCCTAAAAGCAATCTTTAAAAAATATACCAAGCGGCAATATGTTTATGTAGCCTTGCTTATTTTATATTGTCTTTATGTTTATTTATCCGGCAATCCAATAAATATTCTTTGGTTAGCTATTATAGGCACAATTATAATTCATGTTTTAACCAAAAATCGTTATTTAGAAATATTTTCTCGTTTTCTTGTATATCTTTTTATTATTTTAAATATTATCTGGTTTATTCAAGGCTTATCTTTTTATAGTTGGGCCTTGAGCCAACCTAGCGCAAGTATTTATAATAATCATTTATTTTTATTTCTCGCACGAAACTGCCTGTTTTTCTTAATACTTATTTTTGCTATTATAGTTAATAAACCGATTAATAGATTTCAGTTTAGTGGTTTAATTTCTAAAATTAAGAAAAATTAAGTAATAAAGAATAGCATTTTAAAATTATTTTAGAATTGTTGTCTTGATTTTTTGCCCTATTTTTGCTATATTTTCTATATATTAATAACTAGAATAATGTGAAAATCTTAGCAAAAATATTAATCATTTATGGTCTCTAACGCAAACAGCCTTTTGGGGTTGTTTTTTAAAATATTGATATAATGAATCCCTATGCTGCGCAATTATATATTGATGGATCTTGTTTAAAAAATCCTGGAGGAGCAGGAGGCTTTGCTGGTATTTTTGAAAAACCAGATGATGACGCCGAACCAAAAGTTATTTTTCAGGAGGGCTATAAGCATACAACAAATAATAGGATGGAAATCAGAGCCTTAATCAAAGCGCTCGAATATATTAAAGAAAATTATTTGGATTTAAAAAATAATGAGATTAATCAGATAGAAATTCGATCGGACTCCGAGACGGCTATCAAGTGTTATAAATATGCGGAAGATTGGAGAGCTAATTCCTGGTATAGTTTAGACGGACACCCAATAAGTAATGTGGATTTAATAAAAAGAATACTCACCTTAAAAAGTTCAATTCGCTTTTCTTATAGAATAGAACATATATTAAATAAATCGACGGAACAAACAATTAGAGTTGATAAACTTGCTAAGGCAGCCGCTAAGAAGCCAACAAAAGAGGACACTGGCTATATCAAGCCAAGATCCTGCCGAACCAGCGTAAAAGGTTGCACTTTATTATTTAACGCCAATGGACAAAAGTTAAAAATAAAAGTTTTTGAACATTGCCCGATTAGTAGAAGAAAGGATTCTTTGTATAAAGTAAAATTTGAAATAGTTATCGACGGTATTACTGAAAAATATTTTTCTTATTGTTCACAAAATATTAATCATTTATTGCATAGGCACCATTCCTATGTAGCTCAATTTAATTGTGATAGGAAAAAGCCGATGATTGAAGAAGTGGAAGAGGCGGAAGAATGATCCATTGTTATAAAATTTAAAAAACATAAAATTATATGATAAAAATAACCAAGGAGATGGTAATTGAATACGCCAGTAAATACGATAAAAATGAAAAGGCTTTTGATAAACGAGAAGAGAAGGGGTTAAAAGAATGGCTTGCAGGTCATAAATATTTGGATAAGGAGAAGTTTGTGCGGCTTGGTCGATGGAAATCTAAGCGACCAACAAAACTCTATAAAAGCAATGATGATAGTTTAATAAAAGATATTACAAAATTTAGTTTTTCGACTAAAAACGAGGAAGCTCGTATAAAATCCCTTCTTGTGTTAAGCGGAGTTTCTTGGCCCGTTGCTTCAGTAATTTTACACTTTACTTTCCCAAGTAGTTATCCCATTTTAGATTTTAGAGCCCTAGAATCACTTGGTATTGAAAAACCTAAGAGCTATAATTTTAATTTTTGGCAGAGATATTGTGAAAGAGTGAGAGAAATTGCTAAAAATGTTCAGGAAGATATAAGAACAGTAGATAAAGCTCTCTGGGCGTATTCGCAAGAATATTCCAAAATAATAAATAAATAAATAAATAAATAAATAAATAAATAATATTGTCTTTATATGTATAAAATAATTGAGCTACTTGTTCAGATTGGTGTCGGTTCCGTATTCGGAGTGATTATTGGTATAGTATTTCAATATTTGATAAGTAAAAAGCTAAAAGTTTTTGAGACAAAATTAATAATTTTTCGTAGAGTAT
>CAYUWA010000004.1:38415-41088 GCA_964448505.1 uncultured Gammaproteobacteria bacterium
ACCAGGAAGAGATTGCAGCGCTTGATGACAATGAACCAAATATTGGCATCAGCGCAGAAAAAATAGTAGCTGTAAGCGGGCTGGATCTTAAAAAGGATTTAGGAGATGTTTTGTATTATGTAGACGGTGATTTAGAAAAAAGAATAGGCAAATTAATTTATAATATATATCAGGAGAGAGCTGTCATAAATAAGAAAGATATTGATGATATTTTAGGCATAATGAATATATTAAAGAGACTTAAGAAATAAGCATGTAGCCAAAACCATTTACCCCCTCTTCCTACATTGCCGGTACAAAAAGTTGTGCCTTAGATGTGCCTAAAGAGGGGACAAAGCTGTCATTATATGTCAATGATTGACTAAAGTGAAAGTGATTGGTATTATGGTATTTATCTAACATTTATAGGAATAATCAACAATTTAAAAACATTGGAGAGGTGGCTGAGTGGTTGAAAGCGGCAGGTTGCTAACCTGTTATAGGAGTTTACTCTTCTATCCGGGGTTCGAATCCCCGCCTCTCCGCAATGTGATCTGTACCCCATAAAGTAGACACGAAACTGTCTACTTTTTTAGTGGGCAAAATAAGATATAATTAATTCATTAAGTAATAAATATGCCGTATAAGTAAAATAGTGGAGTTTCAAAGTTGAACCAATACATATTGACAATGCTTTCAATATTGTATATACTAAGTATATACAATGTATATAATAATTTTAAATAATAAAAATATGGACTCAACAGTTATCAACATAAAAACAGACATTAAAGTAAAAAAAGAGGCTCAAAAAATAGCCGCTGATTTAGGCTTGAGCCTGAGTGGGGCAATTAATGGGTTTTTAAAACAACTTATTCGTAATAAAGCGGTTTTATTTACTTTAAATGAAGATACACCGAGTGATTATCTGTTATCTTCCATAAAAGAATCAAGAGATGAGAGAAGGGTGGGTAATTTTCATTCTTTTAAAAATAATCAGGCCGCTATTAGTTTTTTGGATAATAAATAATTTATGGCTATTGAATATTCTAAAAAATTTATTAAGGAATTTAAAAAATGTCCGGTCAATGTAAAAACTAATTTTAAGGCAAGATTAGGGATCTTTATTAATGATCCTTATAATTCTATATTAAATAATCATCCCTTGATTGGCGAATTGAAGAGTTATCGAAGCATCAATATAAATGGTGATTGGCGGGCTATTTTTGAAGAAGTAGAAGGAGGCCAAATTATTTATTTTGTAGCCATTGGCACACATAGTCAATTATATTCTTCTTAAACATGGGGTTTAACTAATATGACAGAAAAATTTCAAAAAATTAAAGAGATAGTAGAGCAAGAATTGAATCAAGAAATAGATTCAGCTCACGATATTGACCATATTATAAGAGTTTACAATTTAGCGATGACAATCGCTAAAACTGAAAATAATGTTGATATGGATGTCTTGCAGGCTGGAGCCTTGCTTCATGATATTGGCGGTGCAAAAGAGTCTAGCGACCCAAGTGGGCAGACTGACCACGCCGTAATCGGAGCGGAAATGGCTAGACCAATATTAGAAAAATTCGGTTTTCCCGATGATAAGATTAAACATGTCCAGGAATGTATATTGGCTCATCGCTATCGCACCAACAATAGACCAGAAACAATTGAGGCAAAAATTGTTCATGACGCTGATAAATTAGAAACTGCTGGTGCTATTGGCATTGCCAGGGCATTTTCTTGGATAGGGAAACATCAGGCTAAAATTTATAAGAAAGTAGACAACATCGGAGATTACGCCAAAGAAAATCTGACCGAAGGGAAAATAAATGGACGAATAATGGACAAATCAAAGCATAGTGTTCATATAAATTATGAAACCAAAGATAAGTTTTTGTTAGATAATCTTTATACGGAATCGTCAAAAATAATCGGCCAGGAAAGAATGGCTTATTTTAAAGGATTTTTAGATAGATTAGATAAAGAGGTTAACGGGGAGTTATAAAATGCCATTCCAAGTGTGTCCCACCCTCTCCGCGTAAAAAAATAACTGGATTAATCCAGTTATTTTTTTATTAGATAGATGGGATTCGAACAAGCAGCGAGCGAGTCTTGAGCGAGGGCGGAAGACCGAGCGAAAAGGGGAGCGACGATAAACGCGACTAAAGGAGCGTTTAGCGGCTGGTCTGGACAAGTGAGCTTTTCGCAATATGGCGAAAAGCGAGCGCGAAAATCCCCGCCTCTCCGCATTGAGTCAATAATAAGATGTTATATTTCTTGGCTAATATTTATATAAATAGTGCCTATTCCAGAGTTAGTAATTATGTTTAATAAATAGAGAATACTTGATTAATCTGCTATTTACTGCTATAATCTGCTATATGGTGTATATCACTAATTATATGCAACTTTATGAACGATAATGCTCTAAAATTTGATAATCGTATTAAGAGCCCGGAACCGCACATCGTGGCTCTTTTGGCCGAGATTGACGGTATTAGAGGTGAATTTAAATCAGGTTTACGGATAACGCCTCAAGCAATTACTAATCTTAAGAAATCGACTCTGATTACTTCGGCTGGCGCTTCGACTCGTATTGAGGGAGCTAAACTAAACGACGAGGAAGTTCAGAAGATTATGCAAGGTTTAGCAGTTTCTAAATTTGCCGATCGAGATTCACAGGAAGTACAG
>CAYUWA010000004.1:41098-46169 GCA_964448505.1 uncultured Gammaproteobacteria bacterium
CTTTGCCACTTAGAGAAAGTACGATTAAATCATTGCACAATGAACTTCTTAAATATTCTAGCAAAGACGAACGACAACGAGGTAAGTATAAAAAAATAGAAAATGCCGTCGGCGTAATGGGTCCAGACGGGCAGGTAGCTAAAATATTATTTGAAACAACTCCTGCTTATTTAGCGCCAATAGAAATGCAAGCGCTTGTTGAGTGGACAGCAGAGGCGATAGAGCAGAATCGTTTTCATCCGCTACTTATCATTGCCAACTTTATAATTGAATTTTTAAAGATTC
The DNA here is from genome assembly GCA_964448505.1 of uncultured Gammaproteobacteria bacterium. Classification (GTDB taxonomy): domain Bacteria; phylum Patescibacteriota; class Patescibacteriia; order Patescibacteriales; family UBA12465; genus UBA12465. The sequence continues at coordinate 41,384 of CAYUWA010000004.1, forward strand.
ATCCGTTTGAAGATGGTAACGGACGTCTTTCGCGTGTACTTACTAATCTTCTTTTGCTCCGTCACGGCTACCAGTTTATTCAGTATGTTTCGCATGAGCAATTAGTCGAGAAACGAAAAGATGAATATTATATTGCCCTGCGTAAATCTCAGGAAACTTTTAAGACCGATTATGACACTATTTCTCCCTGGCTTAACTTTTTTCTAACCGTTATAAAAGAACAGGCGACTATGGCTTTAGTTTATCTTGAGGAAGAAAAAGTTGAAGATACTCTTTCGCCTAAACAATATGAAGTTTGGCATTATATCTCCGGTGTCCTTGAGGCTAGTCCGAGCGATATTGTGAAAGCGACCGGTGTGCTTATGCCAACTGTGCGTCAAGCATTGGCTCGCTTAATACAACTAAAAAAAATAAAACCAATTGGCCGAGGACGTGGGACTAGATATGTTAAGATATAAAAATATGTTTTCAAAGAAAAATATAAACTCTATCCCAATAGAAGAAACCCCTCACTCAACTGGTTCCCGAAAGATGATTGCTGGTAAGCCAGATGTGCCATCGCCGTACTTTGAGGCCATTACTTATGGATATCTGCCAGCCAATGAGAAGTGGGAGCCGCATCAGCATGAAAATATTATTGAAATATGTATTGTAATTAAAGGCGCCGGGGTTATAAGAGATCAAGAAGGGAATGAAGAAGTATTTGAATCAGGCGATAGATTCATATTTCCGGCAAATACATTTCACGAAATTGAGAATACCATAAACGATACCGCCGAGTTTTATTTTATTAGGTTAAAATCAAGGTAAAAACGATGAGTAAACTTACCTGAATTTTTAGGTATTTGGGAACAAATAAATAACCCCGATTTTAATTATGGCGAATTTGCCATAATTAATTGACAGGTAAATCTTTCCGTGATTAAATAGTGGGAAGGTAAGAAACCAGCCTTATTCCGCTTCGGTAGAATGAAATGGCTATTTAGTATAGTTTTTTAAAAATCAAAAAGATGGCTACACAAAAAGATGTCGTCGAGATGTTGGTAAAATATCTAGCGTCTCTCTCGGAATTGCTTCAAAAATGGAATCTTTGGGGAATAGATTTAACAAAAATTCTCCATGTACTACACCAAGTTCGCAAGGACGACCTCATCGGTTTAAGCGATGGAACTTGTGAAATTAGAAAGGTTTATGTTTCTAAACAGGAACAAAAAAAGCCTGAATTTAGAATGCTCATAGATTTGGGAGAACTCACTGTTCCCGAGGGCTTTGTAGATAAGAGATGCATTAAGATGTTTCGCAAAAAATATGATGGAGAAGTTCATCTTGGCAGTGTATTTTCTGACAACATTGCTTTAATCAAACTCTCTGAGATTAGATTGAAAGCTGGAGATAAATTCCATGTGATCATTTATGAATTTATTAGCCCATTCCTCTCAATATCAAGTGACGAAATAAGAAGTTTTCTCCAAGGAGAAAACTCTTTGTTATTAGATATTAGGGGGATTATTCTAGTCTATGATCAAAAAAAGGATTTAATTCCAAAAAGTGAAGATTATTATTACTCTTTCAGCCGAAGGAACTATTTACCAATTTGGTTAAATTTTCAGGGAGGGAAACATGTTGTCTCCTCTAACTCCATTGACGGTAAATATAGAAAGGGTACCGTATTTTTTGCTTTTATACCTATTAAAAAAGGTTAAAAGAACTAAATAGAGCATTTTTAAAATCGCCAATCTGGCGATTTTTTGTTATAATTTTTAAATAAAACAACTATGAAATTCTCCTAAACAAAATATGTCCAAACAGGTAAAAATAGAACCAGAGTGGGAGCAAGCATTAAGTGATGTTTTTAAGAGCGAACAATTCAAGATACTGTCTGAGTTTATACGCGCAGAATATTTAAGTAAAAAAGTTTTTCCAAAACCGGAAAATATTTTTAAAGCATTTTGGTTAACCCCTTTTTCTAGAGTTAAGGTCGTTATTCTTGGTCAGGATCCATATCATGGCGATGGCCAAGCGCACGGTCTTTGTTTTTCCGTTCCGGGTGGTGTCGCCTTACCACCGTCTTTACAAAATATTTATAAAGAAATAGAAAACGATTTAGGAATAAAGAAAGATTTTAAGTCCGGTAATTTAGAACCTCTTGCGGAGCAGGGAGTCTTTCTTTTAAATGCGATTTTAACAGTCATAGCGCATAATCCGACTTCGCATCAAAATAAAGGTTGGGAAAACTTTACGGACGCGGTAATTAAAACTATTTCCGATAAACGCAAAAACGTTGTTTTTATACTTTGGGGAAATTATGCGCGCAGCAAGAAAGGGCTTATTGACGAGAAAAAACATTTAATTCTGGAAGCGCCGCACCCCTCGCCCTTTTCTGCTTATTCCGGTTTCTTCGGCTCTAAACATTTTTCTAAGTGTAATAAGTATTTAATTGCCAATGGACAAAAAGAAATAATTTGGTAAGTAAACATTATTTTAACAAAAACCGGCTTGAGCCGGTTTTTATGTTATAAGCAAAAAAGTAAGAATTTCTATTTTTTTGGTTGGAAGAATTGATTTAAACAATAAGCTTTTAATTCCGAATCTTTTAATTTATCGCAGGCCGAAAGATTTAAAGCTTGGTTTTTTAATTCAAGAATACAAATCGCTCTAATTTGTTCATCTTTTATATCTTCACATTCAATAAAATTAGAGGGAACGACTAAATTAAGCGAGCCGGCGCCGTCCGGATTAAAACCGCCCGCAAATTCCGCACCGTCTAAGAATGAATCGCCGTCTGTGTCGGGATTATTCGGATTTGTTCCGTTTAGTATTTCTTGCAAGAAGTCCAAGCCGTCTTTATCGGCGTCGGAGTGCAGATCAATATTTTTGATTTCCGATAAACAATTAGCCCTTCTTATTAATTCCGGAATCTGTTCACAGATTTTAGCATCGCTTTTTGTCTTCGCTTCTTGATAATAACTAATTGAAAGGCAAGTATCTTTTAGATTTTGATTATTGAGTTTGGAACAATCGGCGCCGGAATTATTTTCAGCAATCCTTTCTACGCAAGTTTTTTGCAACATCGCTATCTCTATTGTTTCACATTTAATTAAGTTTTTCTCCGCAACGGCGCTCGCCATAATAATTTCCGCCGCGCATCCGAGACGAGTATTAATATCTTCAATTGTTTTACAAATCGTATCGGAATTAGTGGCAAGCGCTAATTCTTTAACGCAAAAATCTTTAGAACTTTTATCGTTTATTAAATTACAAAAATCAAGATTTTTCGTTTCCTGCGCTTTATTAAAATTATTTAAATCATCGGCTGTTTTTTCCCCTGGGTTTTCCGTTTGAATATTATTGTTTTCCGGCGCCGCCGCTTGCTTCTTAGAAAAAAAATAAAAAAGCAAAGCCACTATTATAAGAACGCCGACGATAATAAAAATTAAATATTTCTTTTTATTCATAGTTTTAAGGATGAAGCTTGGCCGGACAATAATTAATTTCTAAATTAGAAAATTCAAGATAGCCGGTATTAGCAAAAGTAACTGTCGGGTTAATCGTTCCACAACTTAGGTCGCTTATAGTCGCGCCGCTAACCGTGCTGGTTGTTTGCGTCGGTTCGCTATCTACAATCGGGGACGAGCCGACAATAATATCTTTCGGTTTAGTAACAACGCGTCCTAAAACTCGGCTTATCATCGCATCAATATCGGTGCCGGCGAAAGAATAGGTATTATTATCGCAATTAGCACCGTTATTGCTTGACCAGTCGCACATTTTTTGTTTCGGTACGAGTGAGCCGCTGGTATTATAATAAATTGTATAAAGAGAAATTCCTGAATCTTTTAGAGCCTTAGCTTCAATATCTACATCGCTTGATAAATCGCAATCGTATTTTTGATTATAGCGGCAAGTCATTTGCTGATTGCTCTGACAGGTAAAATTAGGGAAGGCTTGCGCGCAGTATTGGAATTTACATTTGCTCTGTTCGGTAATCGCTTCAGCCGAATTTATTCCTAAAAGCCGACTAAAAAATCTTTTAATTTTTATTAAGTTATTAAAGCTGGAGTGAATAGGCGTATAACAATCGGAACGATCGCAACCACCTTGTTCTTGCCCAGCTGGGCATGGTGCGGGCGCAATGCAGCCATCAGGATATTCTCCACCACATTGGCAAGTCGGACGCCAACAAGTTCTTTCTGAACAACCCAATTGCCTTGATCCCGTCGGGCATGTGAACGGAGCCGTACAAGCGTCTGGATAAATTCCACCACATAAGCAGCTGGGAGGTTCCGGTGGTAAAATGTTATAGCAACTTGGATCACTATTTTCCCAGCCGTCAACACCGGGAATACCGTCGCTCATCAGAATAATAATTTTCTCAACACTCACGTCGCTTATTTTCGCTAGAGTTTCTTCCGCTTTATTTAAAGCGGTTAGAGTATTGGTTTCAAAACCGGTTGAATAATTCTTAACGGTATTTTTCAAATTTGCCAAACTTCCGGGAAGAGCTAAATCAATCAGGTCTTGAAAACTAGTTACCGATTGGTTATAGCCGATTAAACCAATTTTAATAAAATATTTTGACGGCCAATTTTTTGAAGTATTATAAATTCTATCAAAGAACCCAGTATTAGCCGCCGTTAGGGCATTTTTTAATCTCGTTATCGCCGCTTGGCTTACTCCGTTAAATAAAACATTAGTGTCCATGCTCTTTGATAAATCACTGACAAAAACAACCGCTTGGCTATGAGATTCTCCAACTAGTTTTATATCAGCTTTACTCGCGCCGACA
>CAYUWA010000004.1:46179-54305 GCA_964448505.1 uncultured Gammaproteobacteria bacterium
GTTTTTATCGTAAAGGTTTGTGGGGTACTTGCTTTTAGTGTTGAGCCCGGATTGCTAACTGAGCAATATTTTTTAACCGATAGATTAAAGGAATAAATACTGGAACATTCTTCCGGTTTTGAATTGCCACAATACTGATCACTCATTTTTACTTCAATATTAAAAATCCGGTCGCTTAATTGTTGAGAATTTAATTTGTCTAGTCCGGTAATAATCCCAGTGCTGGAATTAATTGCTAATTTGCCGTCAAAGTTATCTACTAAAGAATAAGATACCTGATGGCCGTCAGGATCGCTTGCTTTAATTTTAATTTTAGCAGCCTCCGAATTATCAATAGCGATAGAACACCTATCGCTAGGGCTACAGGTTTGTTTAGCGTTGTTAGAAAATGTGGCGGTTAAATTTTGGAATATTGGATGGTTATTGACGACATTATAAATAAAACGAGAATCTACTCGACTCGTTGTTTTCGCCGGGTCTACCGCGTAAACATTAATTGTATAAACGCCGGTACCTTGCGTTGATTTGAAAAGCCCAGTTAGATTTGTACCGCTAAGCGTTAGGCCATAATTTGCGAGTTCCGCTTGCGTCAGTGGGGAAGAGTTATAATCGGCGTTTTTAAAGATTAAATTAGAAATAGAAGCGCCGTTAGAATCTGTGCCGCTAATACTGAGCGAGGCACCGCTACCAATAACAACAGTTTTGCTAGCTTCGCCTAAAGTAATCGGGAAGGGATTGATTGTTAAATCGTAAATTTTAGAAAAAATACTATTAGACGTACCTTTTCCGTCATCAAGATTAAGCCTTATTTTATAATAACCGTTTGTCGCCATATCGCCGGTTTTAAGAGCGTAGATTTTTTTCTGTTTCGGGTCTGAGCTTGGAAGAATGGAGAATTTATTAAACCCTGCCGCCCATTGCCATTTTTTAGCGGTCCAGGTATTTGTATCGGGGCTTATTAAATCAACCGTTAGTTTAAGGGCGTCGCCGTCAGGGTCGCTAATACTTGCGTAGCCGATAAATTCGGTGCCCGGTCGGGCGCTTAAATTTACTTTATCAATTGACGGTTGTCTATTAGCCGCCTGATCGGAGAAACAATTATAGCTTGCGATATTAGTGTAGCCGCTTTCCATTTGCGTACAATACTTCGCCGAAGTTCCTTGGCTGTTTCCGGAGTATAGATAAACATGACTTCCGGAGGGAAGTTGAGATTGTAATAAATCGGCGGCGAATCTCTTAGTTTCCGAATTCCAGCAAGTGGCCGCATCAAAACCGGAGCAATCGCCCAATTTATTTATCGGATCAAGCGGCAAGTTAATACCTAAAGTTTGTCCGAGATTTTTCTGCCAACTGGACCAAGTTGATAAAGTCGTATTAGCCAAATAAGTTCCAGCCGGGATGCTGGGGTATTTCTTAGTTCTTGTCTTATATCGTTCAAGTTGATATTTTATTGTTTCTAAATCGGCTAGTCTCTTAACATCTCTTACCACTTTAGCTTTTTTACTATTACAGTATTCATTAGTCGGACAATCGGCGCTATTTAGACAAGTTTGCGTTGTCGTTTTATGGCAAGTGCTTCTCTCGGTTAAATTAGTATTAAGCTCAAAATTCTTCAGTAATTGACCGAGGATATCTTGAGTTGTATTCATTACTTCCTGACTATAAGAAATTATTAGAATATTATTTTGCAAAAAATCAAGTGTGCCGTCGTTATTGGAGTCGCTAATGTTAGCGGCGTTGACATAAACCGTTCGTCCGTTTCTTATCGCATCATAACCGTCAACCTTTAAGGCTTGTGGCGAGCCTTTAAAATCTTGGGCCTGGTACCAGCGTAGAGCGCTATAGTGTAGCGGATTTTCTTCAACCCTAATAGCAATGGCACCGTTTGATTCAATTTGCGAGCTGGCTGATTGGATTAAAAATAAAAAGCCGATGATTAAAGAAAGAAATAAGCCAGTTTTTATAGTTTTAAATCTCATGGCGATTAAATTAATATAAAATTAATTAATTATATAACACTAAGCGACACTTTTTTAGATATTAATATTTTATCATTATTTTAGCTTCTTTGCTATTCTCTCTGGCTTTTTTTGCTATTTCTTATATAATTTAAATAAGCTTTAAAATCTTTTAATAACTATGCTTAAAATTAAAAATAAACTCGGGTTTATAACAGTGTTTGTTTTGTCTTTTCTGCCGCTTGTTTTTTGGTTAGTGATGAGTCCGTTTGCCTCTAGAATAGTAAATCTGAGCGCTATTTTAACTAGTCTCGGACAAATTAGCGGTTTAGTCGGGATGGCGATGTTTGCTTGCGTTTTTGTTTTAAGCGGCCGTTTTAAGTTTTTAGCAGGTTATTTTGGCGGAATGAATAAAGTATATGACGCTCATCATTTTTTCGGAGCCTTGTCTTTTATTCTATTACTTTTTCATCCGCTCTTTTTAGCTGGGCAGTACCTACTTATTTCTGTTTTCAGTGCCGCCGACTTTATTCTGCCGGGAGCCGATTGGGCAATTAATTTCGGAATTTTCGGTTTATTATTCTTGATTCTTTTTTTAGTTATTACGTTTTTTGTTAAACTGCCTTATCAGAGATGGCGGCTTACCCATAAGTTTTTAGGGCTCGCCTTTTTTCTTGCCGGGCTTCATAGTTTTTTAATTACCAGCGATATCTCCCGCTCTTTCTCGCTTCGCGCCTACCTCCTGGCTCTTACTTGTATAGCACTGCTGGTTTATGGCTATCGGACTATTTTGAGCAAAATTTTAATTACAAAAAAATAAGAAATATATGAAAAAAATCGTCGCTGTATCGTTACTGATATTTGTTATCGTCGTGCTGGCTATTTTAGCTTTAAATTTTATTCCGGGGCAGGGGTCAAAAAATTATAATAATTCTCCTATCGCTCAAACAAATAATAGCTCCGTCGCTAGTTCTAACATTAAGACCTTTACTCTAAGCGAGATTTCTAAACACAATAATTCTGCCGATTGCTGGTTGTTAATTAGCGGTAAGGTTTATGACGTTTCAAAATATTTAGCTCGCAATCTTCATCCCGGTGAAAATATGACGATTACTCCATATTGCGGTAAAGAAGCTTCCGGCGCCTTTAAATCAAAAGGGAATATTATTCCCAATAATCATTCTAAACGAGCTTGGGCAATGCTTGCCGACTATTATGTGGGTGATTTAGCGCGGTAAATGGCTTACTTTTAAATTAATCTTGTCTTTCATTTATTTTTATGTTAGAGTAATTTTTGTAAAATAAAATACAAAAGGAGAGGTGCCAGAGTGGTTGAATGGAACAGTCTTGAAAACTGTCGTGCCTTCACGGGTACCCAGGGTTCGAATCCCTGCCTCTCCGCCAAGACAATTAAGTATCGGATAGACCCACGAAGCCCAGTAAACTCTGGGCTTTTTTGGTAATAAATTTCACAATTAACAAAAACAATCAGCGTTAAGAATTTTGGCTAATATTTAAATTAAAAATATCGATGAACTATAGGCGAAAAGCCACCCCTATCTTTTTTATGAATAATTGGTATAATTATAAAAGGCAAGCATAAAGCCAATTTATATCATATTATATGAATTTTTTTGAAGCTAAACAAAAATTTGATAAAGAGTACTTAATAAAAGATGAGCTAACCTCTTTTTTGCCAATAAATTTAGAGGTTGGCAAAAAAGCTAAAATAAAAGGAGTGAAAAATACTCCGAATGAAGAGTATTATAAGTGGCAATTTTTTTATGGATTGATACACTCTGGATTGTATCAGAAAGACTATATTGGGTCAGAAGTTTACTTTCCAAAAGGTAATAAAAACTCAGCTCCTATAAAATTTGATGGTGCTATTTTTGATGATCCAGAGTGGTTTGAAGTGTATCAAAAGTGGATAAAGAAAAAAGATCAGAATTCCCTCGATTGGTTAAGAAATCATCTTATTGCAGTTATAGAATTTAAAAAAGAAGATGGTAAAAATATAGAGACAGTTTATAACCAACAACTTAAACCTGCGATAAAGGAATCGGAAAAAGATTTTGTTTTAGGGATTTTATATGACACCGAGAGATTGTTTTTGTTCCAAAAGAAGCAAGGTAAATTTCTTCGGTTAGACGAGTCTTATAATATAAAAGGTGAAAATAGTTCAACTAAAGAATTATCACTACACCTACCAGATGAATTTAGGAAAATACCTTCTTTTGATCAACTAATAAAAAGAATTGTTGATATCAAAATTGATAGGTCAGCTAGAACGGTCAACGATTTAGATGTTATTACTGGAGTATTTAGCACTCAGGTCAATCAAGCAATTTCAGATATTTTACGAACGCTTGATAAGATTAGCATGTTAAACCAACATGGATATGAAATATTACTTCAGTTAATTGCTTTGAAAATTTTTGATGAAAAAAAGAATGAACTTTTAAAGTATTACATTCAAGATGCTGAAAATAAAGACATTCTTCAGCTTAAATTTTATATAGAACAGGATGAAAGAGATTTTAGAACACTCAATGATCCGAATGTACAAAATTTTATCAAAAGAATACAAGATCTTAAAGCAAAAGCAGAGTCTTCCTATAGAAGGATTCTTTTAAATGAAACAGCTATTGACTGGAAGAACGAAGGACATGTCGCGGCAATTGGATCAATTGTGTATAATTTGCAAGATTATAGCTTCACCAGATCTAGCACTAATGATTTATATCAACTTATTTTTTATAGATTTGCAAATGCTTTTACAAAATCAGAAAAGGGTCAATTTTTAACTCCAATTCCGCTTATCAACTTTCTCGTAGACATAGTCCACCCTAAAATAACTGATACAATGGTTGACCCAACTGTTGGAAGCGGCGACTTTCTTTCAATTTCATATGTTAAATCTGACAGAAAAATAGACGATAAAAATATTTATGGCATTGATAATGATCTACAGATGGTAATGCTGGCCCAATTAAATATGCTTTTAAATGGGGATGGTAATGCGAAAATTGAATGCCAACCTGGTTATGGGTCAATTACTCATAAATTTAATAAAGACGGTGATTTAGTTAGTTTGATACCAACAAAACATAAGGAAGGAAATTGGGATAATTGGGATGATTATACTGAATTAAAAAAATTTGACGTTGTACTAACTAATCCGCCTTTTGGTGAAGATAGGAAATTCGAGCCAAAAACACAAAAAGAAAAAGAAATTATTGAAATGTACGAATTATGGCACATGGCAAGAAATGGTGGATGGATCGATCTTGGTCTTGTATTTCTTGAGAATGCTTACCGTATTTTAAAAGAAAATGGTCGTTTTGGCATTGTTCTTTCCAATTCTCTTGCCTCAATAGATAGATGGGAGAAAGCTAGGGAGTGGTTGATGTCCAAAATGAGAATTGTTGCTTTATTTGATTTACCGTCAAATGTTTTTGCGGACACTGGAATAAATACAACCGTTATTGTCGCTTACAAGCCAACAGAAAAAGAATTAAAAAAATTAAATGAGAATGGTTATAATGTTTTTGTTAAAGATATTCGTAAGGTTGGATATGAAGTAAAAACAATAAAACGTGTTAAGCATTTTTCCCCTGTTTATAAAATAAATAAAAAGGATTTTGAAGTTGAGACAGATAAGGAGGGCCGCCCGTTACTGGATGAAGAATTTACTGATACAGTTTTGGAATTCAAAGAATGGTGTTTAGGTCAAGAAAAATGTCTCCAGGATATTTTTCTATAAACATACATATGGAATATATAAAAACACCGGTAGAAATATCAACAAAAGACATGATTTTAAAAAATCACTCCTTTTCGGCTTCTCAATATAAGGGCATTGAGATTGTCAATAAAAATAAAATTTTATTAAAAGATTTATTAGATAGACCACTAAAGCCTTCGGATAAGGGTTTTGAGGTTGGCTCTTCAAGTTATATTAATTTTTCACCTTTTCAATTTATTAGGACAAAAGGGTTGCAACCAGAATCATTTTTACCTTCTTTTTCTCCGGAAAGCATCGTTCCAATATTGCCAACTAGTTTTAAAAATATATCGCTCAAGGGAGTTGTTATTCTTATATCTAAGGACTCAAATGTTGGAGAGGTTATTATTCTTGATAAGGACTACCCTAAGCACATGGTATCTGGCGGAATCTATAGGCTACCAGTAACAAAAATTAAATATTATATTTTTGGTTTACTAAAAAGCGAGTTTTTTAAGACACAACTCTTATTTTTAGTTTCTAGAGGTACAACCATTAAACATGCAAAAACTTTATTTTTAGACTGTAATATTCCTTTTCCGAGTCAAAAAAATAAAGAAGATGTAGTTAAATATATTGAATCTTTAGTGATTTCAATTATAAATCAAGAAAAAAATATAAAAAAAAATTCGGAGTTAATTAATGAATTAATTGAAAAAGAATTAGTAAATCAGAAGTCAAATATATTTCACTACGAATATCCGTCGCTAGAAAAAATTAGAACGAGTTCGCGTTTAGATACAGGTGTTTATAATGAAGAATTTAAAAAAATAGATTTTTTTATTAGAAATTATAAAGGAGGTTTCTATTTTCTGGATCAACAAAAAATAAAAAGCGGAAGTACTCCAAAGGAAAGGATGTTGGGAAAAGAGTCTGATCTAAAATACCTATGGATCACGCCAACAGATATTACGGATTTCGGAACAATTGGGAATATAGAGCGTATTACCTGTGATAGTAATAATCTTAATAAAAACGCAATGCTGATGGTTAATAGAACTTCGCGTGGAGGAAGAGGGGAATATGTTGGCGTTTCTATGTTTTATGATTCCGCTTTGTATGGTAAGGCGCATCACAATCAAGGCGTATATAGAGTAACTGGGTATGCTGATCTAGACCTCTTATTTATGTCCTGTTTTATGAATTGTCAATACATGCGTAAATATTGTTCTTGTTTATCGATCGGTTCAAAAATGAAAGAAATGAAGGCAAATCAATTTTTAGAGATACCTTTTCCTATTTTTCCAGAAAAAGTGAAGATGGAAATTTCTAGAATTTATAAAGATACTATTAGACTTCAAGATGATACACGTCGTAAAAAAGAAAAACTGGAGAGCATTGTATATGATTTAGTCCTCGATAAGGAAATAGATATAGAGAGTTGATAATAATTATAAATAATTAAGATACATTATTTATAAGATTAAGTTGCTTATTTTTTAATGCGATCTTGCTCCTCAAATTCGCTAGCAGCTCTCTTTTCTCAATAGAACTTCCTTCTTTAAGCACATATCTAGCATAAACCCGCATATCAACTGCGGGTTTATGTTTTTTGTGGGGTTGTTTTTCTCCAAGTACCATGTTTTGAAATTTATTTAATCTCTCAACTTCCATTTCCATTCTAGTTAGTATGCCGAGTTCATTCATATCCACCTTATCTATTATTTTTAGTAATTCAGCTATCAATTCTTCTTCACGGATATATTTATTTTTACAGAATCTATCCCTAGCCCTAGAGCAACCATAATAGATATAATGAGCAGTTGTGCCATCTTTAAGCTGTTTATACTTATCTTCGGCCGATATTCCCGAGCCGCAACACCCACAAGTAATTAGCTTAGTAAAGGCGAATTCCTTATTCTCTCTAACAATATTATCTCGCTTTAATTGGGTTTTCGCTTTTTCAAATAGTTCTTGAGTAATAAGCGGTTTATGTTTTCCTTGATACCAATTACCACTGCCTTTCGGTCTTTCAAATACTCCGTAGTAAAAAGAATTATCTAATATCCTGTATATTCCACTAAGCGTTAATGGTTTATTACCTCGAGTATAGAAATTAAGTTCATGAACTAACCAATGGTATAATTTTCGACCACTGTATTTTTCATAGGCGACTTTTTCAAACATCTGTTTAATCGCTGGCGATCTAAGTGGGTCAACAATAACCTGACATTTTTTGTCCATTCTATTATGATAATTTGTTACATATACACCCATCGCCTGTTTTGCCTGAGCACACTGATAACAATTACGTGGGGATTGATTATTTTCGGGAAATGGAATACAAGAAGCTAATATACCAAACATCGTACTGGGATGAATTTCACAATGACTAAATCTCTTTGTAATATTACCGCTATTAATAATTTCCTTTGGCGTAG
>CAYUWA010000004.1:54315-54655 GCA_964448505.1 uncultured Gammaproteobacteria bacterium
AACCCAACGGGGCAGGACCTACCCATAACCCCATTTCGCACCTGGTTCTAAGCCCTCTTTTTACATTAACGCCTCGATTATCATTTTCTAATTTAGCCTGCGAACCTAAAATCATTAATAAAAACTTCTCATTAGGATTATTGGTAAATCTCTGGCTAAAGGTTCTTATTTCTTTAAGTATTTCTTGGTCGATTAAATCGACTATTGCTCCAAGGTCGCCAGCATTTCTCGATATACGATCTGGGGCCCAAGTTAGAATAGCGTTGAATTTTCCTATTTTAATATCGGCCACCAACTCATTAAATATCTGTCTTTGACCGACCTCTTTAGCGCTATGAGA
>CAYUWA010000005.1:0-2715 GCA_964448505.1 uncultured Gammaproteobacteria bacterium
GCAAGGTAACAACGAATTGATGCCAATTAGACTCACAATTCATTTCATGATTGAAAATAAAAAAACCGCCCGTTAAAGGTGGTTTTTTGTTTCTCAGGGCTTTTTAAATAATTATTTATTCAACCATAACTGCAGTTCCGTAACATAAAACTTCTGTCACGCCGCCCATTACCTCGGTCGCATCATAACGAACGCTAATAATTGCATTAGCGCCTAATTCTTCAGCATGAGTAATCATTAAATTATAAGCGTCTTCTCTTGTTTTTTCACAAAGTTCGGTAAACAAGGAAATGTTTCCGCCGACTAAAGTTTGTAGCGACCCACCAATTGAGCCGAAGATAGAACGAGAGCGAACAATAATTCCTTTTACTACTCCTAAATTTTTAACAATTTTTTTATTTGGCAATTCAAAGGCGGTGGTAATGTTTTTGTGATCCATAAAATTATTTATTATTTTTTGAAATTTATTTAACCCCAATTAATTTTTTAACCTCTTCTAATTTATGTTGAGCGATGACTAAGGCCTTATTATTACCGTCATCTAGTATTTTCAAAACATCCTTATCGCTAATACTATAATATTTTTTCTGGAAATTTTCTAAGAACTTTATAACAACATCGGCTAAATCCTTCTTGAATTCTCCATAACCCTTGCCTTTATAGTCTTTAACTAATCTCGGTATTTCTCGATTTCCTAAGATAGCATAAATCGTTAAAAGATTGGAAAGAGCCGGTTTATCCTCTAAATCATAGGTAATTTCATCACCGGAATCGGTTACCGCACGCATTATTTTTTTTCTGGCCACTTCTAAATCATCTAATAAACCGATGCAGTTATTTTGGTTTATATCGCTTTTACTCATTTTCTTCTTTGGATCAAGAAGCGACATAATTCTTGCTCCGTCTTTTCGGATTATTGATTTAGGAATAGTAAATATATTTCCAAACTCGGTATTAAAACGTTTAGCGATATCGCGAGCTAATTCAACGTGTTGAATTTGATCTTCGCCGACCGGAACAATATCGGTATTATATAGTAATATATCGGCCGCCATTAAAACAGGGTAATCATATAAACCAACACTAATATTACCCATTTTCTCTTTTTGCTCATTCAAATTTGACCCAGCCATAATAAGAGAAACATGTTTTTTAAGATTATCTATATTAGCCTTTATAAGGTCTGATATTTTTTCTGTTGGTTTATATCTCTCATTTATACTTTCTAGTGCATTTTCCATGTTAGCTAAACATTCTTTTGAAGAATTAAAAGAATCTTTAAGCAAGGCTCCGCTCATTTTTAATTCTGATATGCCAGATTTATCTTTAAATTGAGTCATTTTCTCTAATTCACTAATACGCGCGCCATAACAATTTAAAATCCAGGCTAACTCGGTATGAGCGGAAATAGCTGATTGTTGAAAGATTATAGAAGATTCGGGATTAATCCCAGCCGCTAAATAAATTTTTGTTATTTCTAAAATACGCTTACGTAGTTCTTCCGGGCTTTGTTTAACGGTAATGGCGTGATAATCAACAACGGAAAAAATACAATTATACTCTTTTTGCATTTCTACCCATTGGCTTATTGCGCCAATATAATTACCAATATTTAAATTGCCACTTGGCTGAATTCCGGAAAAAATGATTTTTTTATTTTCCATAAATTTATATTAATACTATTATTGTACTGTAAATGCTAGGGAAAAGCAATTTTAAAAAAATACCCCAGGTTTTTTATGACTGGGGTGGGGGCTAAATAAGCCAGGAGGTTTAATAAGTTTAACCTATTGGCTTAGCTTATTAATTTAAAGAACGGCCCAAGGTTTATTTCGGGCAAGCAACTTTGTCACTTGACAGCTAAAAACGATAAAGCTTCAGTTCAAAGAAAAAATGATATGCTTCGGAGAGCTCGACCCCTCCCGTATTAAAACAGGTGTTATGTCTTTAACGTCTTTTACAACGGAGACACCTTTTCAACGGATAACACTTCCGTAGTACCTGCCTCATAAAACCTCTCAATTTTTCTTTTCTGACCTTGTGTTAAATTTTTTAAAAATTAAGGTCTTTACTTATATTGTATAACGCAATTGCTATTTGTCAATTGTCTTAAAATTTTAAAAAATAAAAAACCTGGCTATATTAAAACAACCAGGTTCGTGGCGCATGCGGGGTTCAAACCCGCGACCCCCGGAGTGAAGTCCGGTACTCTAATCAACTGAGCTAATGCGTCAATTAATTCCCATTTTTGGGAAGTAGACCCAGAAGGACTCGAACCTCCGATCTCCACCATGAAAAGGTGGTGCTCTTGCCCACTGAGCTATAGGCCTATAAAAAAGAACAAAGAGCCGAGAGAAGGACTCGAACCTCCGACCTCAACATTATCAGTGTTGCGCTCTAACCAACTGAGCTACCTCTGCAATTTTTATAAATTACACCTTAATCCGAGGCATGTCAACCCATTTTTTCCACAAGTACGAACTGATAAAAAAACAACCAATATCTTCTTGAAATAATAAGTCTATGTGCTAATATACACTTGGGTTTATAAACTCCTTTTTATTATTGCGGGCTATAGTATAGAGGCAGTACGCGTGCATGGGGTGCATGTAGCTCCGGTTCAATTCCGGATAGCCCGACAGCGATTGCCGTAGCTTTAGCGAAGGCAGTCTGAGCATCTCACTTGAAAAGATTAATAGGGCTTGTAGCTCATCT
>CAYUWA010000005.1:2725-50102 GCA_964448505.1 uncultured Gammaproteobacteria bacterium
GGTAGTACGCATGCATGGGGTGCATGTAGCCCGGGTTCAATTCCCGGCACCCCGACATTTAAAATAATTAGGGCTTGTAGCTCATCTGGTAGAGCGCTGCATTCGCATTGCAGAGGTAAGGGGTTCGAGTCCCCTCAAGTCCACTATTAATAAAGCATTCGAGCGAAGCTTGAATGATTTATTATAGTTTGATAGGGACTCGAACCAGCGGCAAGCGAAATATGAGCTGAGGCGGAAGCCGAAGCGAATAATTGAGCGACGATAAACGCGACTAAAGGAGCGTTTAGCGGCCGGTCTGGACAAGCGAACTTTTCGCATTATGGCGAAAAGTGAGTGCGAAAGTCTCCTCAAGTCCACTTTACGGGCTATGGTATAACGGTATTATACACGCTTCGGGTGCGTGTGACCCCGGTTCAATTCCGGGTAGCCCGACAGCGATTGCCGAAGCTTTAGCGAAGGCAATCTATGACTCGCCGTATCAGAAAGTACGAAGGCAGTCTTTGACAGAAAGCTGTTTTTAAAGCTATAATAACAAAAGAAAAATACTATTAACAGAATTCTTCAATTCAGACAGAATTTTTTTATTATTTATGATTGATTTCAAGAAAAAAATGGAAGAACAGACCAGAAAAGAGCAAAGAGGTCTTTCAAGATGGGAACAGGATGAATTGCTTATTAATAGCAAAAAAAAGAAGAGATTTACCACTTATTTAATAGCGATTATCGTTATTGCTCTAATTTTCTCCGGCCGAGTAATTATGTCTAGCCAAAGTGCTACCGACTGGTTACCGGGAGGCAGTTTTTTTAATAAATTGAAGCATTTAATTCCTAGCACCGATAAACAACTTAAAGGGGAAGAAGCAGACAGAATTAACGTTCTCTTAATCGGTATGGGCGGGGAAGGTCACGATGGCGCGTACTTAGCCGATACTATAATCCTCGCCAGCTTTAAACCGTCAACTAAACAAGTTGCTCTTATATCTATTCCGCGAGATTTATCTGTACCCCTTGCTTCGGCTGGCTGGAGAAAGGTAAATAATATAAACGCTTTCGCTGAAAACAAAGAAAAAGGAAGTGGGGGTGAAGCGATGATTAGTTCATTAAGCGAATTATTTGATATTAAAATAGATTATTATGTCAGGGCTGATTTTGAAGGATTTAAAGACGTAATTGATGAAATTGGAGGGATAGAAGTAAATGTAGAGAATACTTTTGACGATTATACTTATCCGATAAACGGTCAAGAAGATTATCCTGACTACTACGCGCGCTTTGAACATCTTCATATTGATGCCGGCCCACAAAGAATGAACGGAAGTCTTGCTTTAAAATACGCGAGAAGCCGTCACGCTTACGGAATAGAGGGCTCGGATTTCTCTCGAGCTAAAAGACAACAATTAATTCTAGAAGCGGTAAAAACAAAATTATTATCCAGACAAACTTTATTGAATCCAGTTATGATTGGCAAGCTGGTTAATGAGTTTAGTAAAAATATTTCTACTAACTTAAACGTCTGGGAAATGATTAAGTTTTGGAATTTATTTAAAGATGTAAATAAAGACCAAATTATTAATAAAGTATTAAGCGACGCTCCGGGCGGTCTTTTGGTTTCAGCTATCAGTTCCGAGGGTGCTTATATCTTAGCTCCGGTAAGCGGCAATTTTTCAAAAATAAAATTAATGATCCAAGATATCTTTGGAGAAACTGCCGGGGACGAAAATAATAGTTACAATAAGCCAGCCGAAAAAGAGACCATAAAAATCTCTGGAGAAGCAAGCGTAATTATCAATAACGGAACTTTTATCGGAGGGTTAGCAAGCTCAACGGCAACCGAACTTAAAGAATCAAATTTTGAAATATTAAAAATCGGCAATGCACCTGAACGGAATTATAAAGAAACAGTAGTTTACGATTTGAGCTACGGGAAAAAAAATGATTCCTTGTCCGCATTAAAGAAAATAACTGGAGCTACTCAATTATTTGATTCCCCTGAGTGGTTAAACAATTTAAAAACAGAAACGAATGAGCCGGCCGACTTTTTATTAATTCTTGGAGAAAACGCGAAGTAATTAATTATTATGAAAGATATTTCTGAAAACAAAATAACAACCGAAAAGATATTGCCCTTAGTAGCAATTTGCGGACGAACCAATGTTGGGAAATCAACGCTTTTTAATTGCTTTATAGAAAAGAAACAAGCGCTTGTTTCTAATATCCCGGGAACAACTCGTGATAGTAATATCGGAATAGTTGAATGGGCCAGTAGCGCCTTTGAGTTAGTTGATACAGCCGGTCTTTTAGACTGGCGTTATTTAAGCGAGAAGAAAATTAAAAAGGATGATATTGATAGCCAAGCGCAGAATCAAGCTCTTTCGTATTTTGACCAAGCTAAGCTTATTTTGTTTTTAGTTGATACAAAAACCGGACCGCTTCCGGAAGATAAAGAATTGGCGCTGGCGATAAACAGGATGAAGAAATATAAGAATAAAGTTCTGCTTGTTGCCAATAAAGTTGATAATTTTAAATCGGCTTCTGAAACCGCTCAATTTAATAAGCTCGGGCTAGGAGAACCAGTCCCTATTTCCGCTGCGAGCGGTATGGGCACGGGAGACTTGCTTGATATAATAATAAATAAAATTGATAAGAGCAAAAAAAACAAAAAAAGAATTATTCCTGAAGATGAAAATGAAATTAATGTTTGTATTATCGGAAAGCCGAATGTCGGGAAGTCTTCACTTCTTAACGCCGTCTTGGGATATGAAAGAGTTATTGTAAGCCCGATAGCGCATACTACCCGAGAGCCGCAAAATACAGAAATATTTTATAAAGGACATAAAATTAATTTAGTTGATACGGCCGGTATTTCTAAACAAGGTAAAAAAACCAAAGGTCTTGAGCAATATGGTATAATGAAGTCACTTACCTCCTTAGCTAAAGCGGATATTGCCCTATTAGTTCTAGATATTAGCGAACCCCTAACTCACCAGGATTGTAAAATGGTCCAAGAAGTCGCTGACCGCCAAAAGAGCTTGGTTTTCATCGCCAATAAATGGGATAAAATTCCGGACAGAAGCACAAAAAAATGGACGGAAATACTATATGATAAAATGCCTTTTGCCGCTTGGGCACCAATTCAGTTTATCTCTGCCAAGACCGGAGAAAAGGTTAATAAGATTTTAGATTTAGTTATAGAAATCGCTAAACAAAGAAAATTAGAATTAAGCGATTCTCAAACGGAAAAGTTCCTAAAACACGTTGTTAAAATTCATAAACCAGCTAAGGGCAAAGGACTTAAGGCGCCACGTATTTATGAGTTTGCTCAAATTAAGTCTAACCCGCCTTCATTTATTTTGAGAATCGGGCCAAACGATGACTTACATTTCTCCTATGTTAGATTTGTAGAAAATAGACTGCGCGAACGACATAGCTTTGTCGGCACGCCAATTCATATCACCGTAATTAAAAAACATAAATCTCACACTACTTATAACGAATAATTATGAAAATTATTGTCGGGCTCGGAAATCCGGGCGAACAATATAAGAATACACGCCATAATATTGGCTGGCTCTATCTTGATTTTTTGCTGGGCGATGTTAAATGGAGCGAAAATAAAAAGTTTAACGCCTTAGTTTTTGAAGACGGCGAATTTTTGTTTGTTAAACCGACGACTTTTATGAATGAGTCCGGACAAAGCGTTTATAAAGTATTAAATTACTATAAACTACTGCCAAAAACGCTTGGATTAATTAATAAAAAGGAAAGCGACTTAAATAATTCTTTAACTATTATCCAAGACGACTTGGATTTAAATTTCGGGGATTTTAAAATTGCGACCGATTCGGGCAGCGCCGGTCACAGGGGAATTCAATCAATAATTAATTATTTAAAAACTAAGAAGTTTACTAGAATAAGACTGGGCATAAAGAACGAACTATTTAAGGTTCATATCCCGCCGGAAAAATTTGTTCTTCAACCGTTTAATAAAGAAGAGAAAGATAAATTGCCGGAACTATTTTCAAAATTAAATATAAAATAAAGATAAAATCCTCCTAAAAAACTTAGGGGGATTTTATTTTACCAAATCTATGAAAGAAGAACACACAAACCGCGATTATTTTTTAGCCTTCAATCATTTTATCGGAATCGGCCCGATAAGATTCAAAAAAATTGAGTCTTATTTTTCAAGTCTTTCTGAAGCATTTTGGGCTAATAGTGATGAATTAGAAAAAGCCGGACTAGAAACAAAAATTATAAAAGAATTTATAAAGTGGCGAGTTAGTTTTTCTTTAGAAAGAGCGATTAAAACTTTAAAGGAAGAAAAAATAAGTTTTGTAACTTGGCATGATTATAATTATCCAAAATTACTTTTAGAAATTTCCTCTCCGCCGCCGATTTTATATTATAAGGGAATTCTGAGAGCAGACGAGGAGAACGAGCCTTTGTCGCTAGCGGTTGTCGGGGCGAGAAATCATAGTCCTTATGCCGAAAAATCAATTAATGAGTTAATTGGCCCGCTAATTTACCATCGTATAGAAATAATAAGTGGTCTCGCCTATGGGATTGACTCGTTAGCGCATAGAGCCGCTTTAAACGCCAAGGGCAGAACTATGGCGGTTTTAGGTTCCGGGCTAAGCCAAATAAATATTTATCCGCTTGAGAATAAAAAATTAGCCGACGATATAATTAAAAACGGCGGAGCGATAATTTCCGAGTTTCCGCCCGACACTCCACCGATTAAATCAAATTTCCCTCGAAGAAATAGAATAATTTCCGGTTTAAGCCAAGCAACCTTAATTATTGAAGCGAAACAAAAATCGGGCTCGCTTATTACAGCAAGCTACGCTCTAGAACAAAACCGCGATGTTTTAGCCGTTCCGGGAAGTATTTTTTCGCTTCTTTCAGGCGGAACGAACAAGTTAATTCAAGACGGGGCAAAACTTATAACTTGTTTTGGCGATATTCTTGAAGTTTTTAATATTAATGTCAAAAAGACATCTCCAAAGATTAACCGACAAATTAGTTTTGATTTTAAAACTGAAAATAACAATGAAAAAATTATTCTAGACATTCTTCTTGAGGCGAATAAAGCTGGGGAAAGTTTAACAACTGACGAGTTAATCAAAAAAACAAAACTTGACACAGCAATAATAAATAGTACACTAAGTATATTGGAAGTGCGAGAAGTGATTAAAAATGACGACGGGAAATATAGCTTAAATATATAAACACGGAGAAATATATGGATTTAATTATTGTAGAATCTCCAACTAAAGCCAAGACTATCAATAAATTTTTGGGAAAGTCTTACCAAGTCGAATCATCATTCGGCCATATTCGCGATTTGCCGACTAGCAAAATGGGGATTGATATTGAAAATAATTTTGTCCCGACTTATGTTGTCCCGACAAAAGCTAAAAAAACCGTCTCGGGATTGAAAGCATTGGCCGCTAAAGCAAGCGATGTTATTTTAGCCTCTGATGAAGACCGCGAAGGAGAGGCAATTGCTTGGCACTTGGCTGAAGCTCTAAAACTTGATAAAACAAAAATTAAAAGAATTGTCTTTCACGAAATAACGAAAGAGGCAATTTTAAAGGCTCTAGAAACACCGCGACAAATAGACCAAAATATGGTTGACGCTCAACAAGCGAGACGTATTTTAGATCGCTTGGTCGGTTACGAGCTCTCACCTTTTCTTTGGAAGAAAGTTGCCAAAGGACTATCAGCCGGTCGCGTTCAAAGTGTAGCGACTCGTCTTATTGTTGAACGCGAAAAAGAAATCAAAGAATTTATTACTGAAGAGTATTGGAGTTTAAGTGCCGAACTAAACACCAAGCAGAAACAACAGTTTACAGCAGAACTGTATAAAATAAACGGAAAAACTTTTAATAAACTAGAAATTAAAAAAGAACGGGCAGAAGATTTGAAAAAAATTCTTGAGTCGTCGGATTATTCAATTGTAAAAATTGAGAAGAAAGAAGTAAATAAGAATCCTCTCGCTCCGTTTACAACCTCAACTCTTCAACAAGCGGCTAACCGTCACCTTGGTTATAGCGCCAAGCAGACTATGACGGTCGCTCAGAAACTTTACGAACAAGGCTATATTACCTATATGAGAACCGATTCCCTAAATCTTTCTCCTAAATTTTTAAGCGACGCTGAACTCTGGATAAATACTAAGCTCGGAAAAGAATACGCGGTAAACGGCGGAAGAGTATTTAAAAACAAGAGTAAAAATGCTCAAGAAGCTCATGAGGCAGTAAGACCGACCGAGGCGAGCACGAGCCCTGAGATGTTAGACGGTAAGTTAGATAAGAATCAAGAACGTCTATACAAATTAATTTGGCAGAGAGCGGTTGCCAGTCAAATGACCGCCGCAAAATTAGCCGCAACAGTTATTGATATTGAAGCTTCCGGAAAAGAACAATTAAATATTCTAAGAGCAAGCGGACAAATATTAATTTTTCCGGGATACTTAAAAGTTTGGCCGGAAAAAACTAAAGAACAAGAATTGCCGAATATGGAAGAAAAAGAAATTCTAGAACTACTGAAAATTAACGCCGAAGAACATAGCACTAATCCTCCGGCTCGTTACTCTGACGCCGGATTAGTAAAAGAACTTGAGAAATACGGAATCGGCCGCCCTTCAACTTACGCCCCAACTATAAATACTATTATTGTCCGAAACTATGTTGAACGAGATGAGAATAAGCGATTAAAACCAACGGAGATTGCCTTTGTAGTAACAAATTTATTAACCGATCATTTTCCAAAAATCGTAGATTATAAATTCACGGCCAAATTGGAAGATGATTTAGACTTAATAGCCGAAGGGGAGAAAAAATGGCAACCGGTTATTAGTGATTTTTATACTGAATTTCATGATAATTTAACCAATAAATATCAAGAGATTCAAAAAAGTGATATTATGCCCGAAGAAACATCAGACGAAATCTGCGATAAGTGCGGCGCCAAGATGATTATTAAAACTGGACGTTACGGTAAATTCTTGGCTTGCAGCGCTTTTCCTGATTGTAAAAATATTAAAAAAATGCCAGGCGGTACCGGGGTTTATGAAAAGAAAGAGGTAAGTAAAGAGGCGCTAGAACTTCAAAAGAAATACGAAGACGAAGTTTGTGAAAAATGCGGCTCCAAAATGGCTGTCCGGGTCGGAAAATTCGGACCCTTCCTTGCTTGCTCGGCTTATCCAAAATGTAAAAATATTAAAAATATCGCCGGCGCTTCGGGAACAGGGAAAGAAGTTGATTGTCCGATTTGTAAAGAAGGAAAAATTGTTAAAAAATTTAGCCGCCGCGGCGCCTTTTACGCTTGTAATAACTATCCAAACTGTAAAAACGCCTATTGGGGAGAACCGACAGGAGAAGAATGTAAAGAGTGTGGCGGACTGATGATAAAAGATACAAAAAGCGGGAAAATAAAATGTAGTAATAAGGAATGCGGGGAATAATATATAATTACTAAACGTAACAATCTTTAAAAGAAGCACCTAGCGGCGCTTCTTTTTTTGTCGTTTTTTATACTCTAATTAATTTATTTCTTTTTAGCGGTTTTTTTATTCTCTCTCTTTTCTTTTATAAACTCCATTGCTTTTTTTGCTAGTTCTCCAAGAATCATAAAGTAGGCGCCACTATTTTTCAATTTGTTTTTTGCTAAATCAACAAGCTCTTCTATTTTTACAACGCCAGTTTCAATTTTTTTAATAATCCTATTCGCTCGCCGCATATTGGCGATGAAATAATACAAGGACCAACATAAGAAGAAAGTTAAAACGGCGATACAAAGCGCTAAAACTAAATGCAAGACGTCTAATGAAGTTGAAAACATAAAAATATATTTAAAAATCTCTTAATTTCGCTTCAAACTTTCTAGCCATTTCGGTGAGTAGGGCGGACTGGATAGAATCTACTTCCTCGGCAGTCATTGTTTTTTCATCTGATTGATATTCAAGATGAAAGGCTAAGCTCTTCTCATTTTTTTCCAATTTATTTCCAGAATAAATATCAAAAAGTTCAACTGATTTAATTAGAGGATTAAAATTTAAAATTAACTCTCTTAAATCATTATACAATATTTCTTCAGAAACAACAAAGGCTAAATCACGCATAAGTGCCGGATATTTCGGCGCTTCTTTAAATCTTAGAGCTGGATAATTGATAATTATATCGGCCAATAAGTCAAAATTAATTTCTAGAACCGCGGTTTTCAATTTTAAGTTTAAGTTATCTTCTACATTTGAACTAAGCATGGCAATAACTCCGACTTCTTTGTTTAACAAAGAAACTTTCGCTACCATTTTAGAGTCCGCCCAACCGGGAATATTATCAAGACTTGAAAATTGCGCCTCCGCCCCGCTATTTAGAGCTTCTTTGAACAAAGAATCGGTAATTCCTTTGAGTTCAAAAAATACTTCGTCTTTTGCTCCGCTTAAAACAATCCCTAACCTCTTTTCTTGAAAGGGAAGTTTTTCCTGACCGCTATTATCTTTATTCAAAGCGCCCGGGGCATTAAAGAAAACACTGCCAAATTCAAAGAAGCCCAAATCGTTCTTCTTGGCTTGATTAGTTTTTATATTGGCTGCCAATCCGGGGACTAAAGATTGTCTTAAGAGATTCTGAATACCCGATAGAGGATTAGCTAAACGCAAATAATTAAAGAAATCAATATTCATCTTCTTTAATTGTTCTTCTCCGACAAAAGAATAATTATAAGTCTCCGTTAGCGAGTCTTTAAGAACAAGAATGTCCTTTATTTTTCTTTCTAGAATTCTTTCTTGATTTAGTAAGGGTAAAGTCAGAAGTTGAAGCGGTAATTTTGACTCTATATTATCGTAGCCATAAAGACGTAAGATCTCTTCTGCTAAGTCTTCCTTGGTTGAGATATCTTTTGTCGCCCACCAAGAGGGAACTGCAACTTTTAATAGTTCTTTATGAGAAGTATTAACCTTGAATCCTAATTTGCTTAAAATATTGATTACCGTATCTTTAGGTATTGCTTGCCCTATTTTATTGTTAAGCCAATTTAAATCCAATTCTATTTCTAGGTTTGGGATGAGCGAATTGTTTATATCAATTAACGAGCTGGCGAGCGTCATTTCCGGGCACAGTTCTTTAAGCAGACTTAAAAATCTAAAAACTGCCTCGGTACTTAAATTCGGATCTAAGGATTTTTCAAACCGCGTTGAAGCTTCGGTTCTTAAACCCAGCCTTTGCGAAGTACGTCTTATAGAAATAGCTTTAAAGTTAGCCGCTTCTAAAATTAAAGATTTTGAATCATTATTAATTTCACTATTTTTGCCACCCATTAATCCGGCAATAGCGATAGCCTTAGACCCATCGGCGATAACAATATCATCTGCTCCTAGACTGCGCTCTTTATCATCAAGGGTTTCAATTATTTCATTTTTATTGGCTAGCCGAACTGTTATTTTTTTGACCTTATCAGAACTAAAAGCATGAAGAGGTTGCCCTATCTCAAGCATGACATAATTTGTCAGGTCAACAATATTATTAATTGGGCGCTGTCCAACCGCGATAAGTCTTTCTTTTAACCAACTCGGCGAATCTTCAACCTTAATATTATCAACTTTAAGCGCCATATAGCGCGGGCAAAGCTCTTTGTTTTCAACTTTAACCTCTAATTTATTTTCTTTGTCGGAAAGGAACTCGTCTTTAAAACTATAAATTTTATTATAAGGCTTAAGTTTTAAATCAAATATCGCTGCCAACTCTCTTGCGATTCCGTAATGGCTCAACAAATCGGGACGATTTGATAAAGACTTATTATCAACTTCAAAAACAATATCATTGAGTTTCAAATATTTAGAAAAGTCATCGCCGATTTTAGCGTTTTCTTTTAAGATCATTATTCCGGCGTGGTCATTTCCAAGCCCTAATTCATCTTCGGCGCAAACCATGCCATACGATTTTTCTCCTCTAATTTCACTTTCTTTAATTTCAAGGCCGTTAGGTAAATTAGCGCCGATTAAAGCAACGGGAACTAATTGTCCGACAGCGACATTTGGCGCGCCACAAACAATATTTAATTTTTCAGTTTTTACTTCGACTATCAACAACCGAAGCCGATCGGCATTGGGGTGCTTGTTAACTTCTAAGATTTTTCCAACAACAACTTTATCAAATTGCTGCGCTTGATTAACAAAAGATTCAACCTCAACAGTATGATTGGTTAAATTTTCCGAAATTTCTTCCGGCGTAAGTTTGGGTGGAATCTTTATAAACTCTTGTAACCAATTATAAGAAATATACATATTAGAATTGTTCTAAAAATTTTATATCACCACTATTAAATAAGCGAACATCGTTTATATTATATTTTAACATTGCCAACCGATTTAGGCCGAAGCCAAACGCTAACCCGGAATAAATTTCCGGATCAATCCCGCCCGCCCTTAGCACGTCGGGGTGAACTAGTCCGGCGCCGACGATTTCTAACCAGCCAGTATTTTTGCAAACGCGGCAGCCTTTTCCTTCACATAAGAAACAGGTATATTCTCCGTTATTTCCCGGTTCAACAAAAGGGAAAAACTTCGGACGCATTCTAAGTTTCGTATTCGGACCGAATAATTTTTTACCCACTATCTCTAAAATATTTTTTAAATTGGCAAAGTTTATATTTTTATCAACGATTAGTCCTTCAACTTGATAAAAGGTGTGCTCGTGACGAGCGTCAGTTGCTTCGTTTCTAAAACAACGTCCGGGAATAATCGCTTTAAGCGGCGCGCCATATTTCTGCATGGCCCTAATTTGAACTGGGGAAGTCTGGGTTCTCATTAATAAATCATACTGTCCGTCTTTGTTCTTAGAATCAATATAGAAAGTATCTTGCATATCTCTGGCGGGGTGAAGCGGGGGAACGTTTAAGGCGGTAAAATTATAATAATCACTTTCTAGCTCAGGACCATCGGCGACGGTAAAACCAAGAGAAGTAAATAAATCTTCTAATTCATTTTGAACTAAAGTAATCGGGTGAAGATGCCCTTTGTCTCTTTTTTTGCCGGGCAGGGTAACATCTAGCAGCTCCTCTTTCCCGGAGTAATTATTTAGGGATCGCTTAACATCTTCAAAACTATTCTGTAGTTCGGTTTTAACATTATTAGCCAGTTCTCCCGCCTCTTTTCTTAGTTCCAAGCTTAAATCTTTCAAGCCGCTGAGGATATGACTTAATTCTCCCTTGCGAGATAAATACTTAAGCTCTATCTCTTTTAAACTATTTATATCTTTAACTAAAGACAGTTGCTGTAAGAAATCATCGCGTAATTTCTGTAATTTATTTTTCATATATTTGAACTAAATAAAACTCTAAAAATTTATCGGCTTTTTTTATAGCTTATTAAAAATAATTCTAAGACGATAAAGATAACTATTAGGAGAGTAAGGTTAAGCCAACTAAAAAGATGTTTTGATTTTAAAAATAAAAGGGAAATAATAAATAGGGAAAACAAAAATGATTGGCGAAAAGCTAGGCGCACCAGATTAAAGGCTAATTCCTTCTTCATTACGCCGAAACGAACTAAGAATCCAATTAATGCCCCTGTTCCGCTTAACGATAAAAAGAGCGAAAGATAAAACAATAAAAAGCCAATCCAATTAGTCGCTCCCGGATCAATCATCCCGGCGACAAAAATAAATAGACCCCAACAAAAAGCCGTTAGAACCGCCATCACTAATAAATAACTTCTCAGTGTCATAAACTTTTTATTATATTTTTTATCTTTTCCAACTCATTTTGATAATTCTCTAATTTTTCTTTTTCGGCAACAACAATTTTCTCCGGTGCCCGATCAATGAATTCTTTATTACTTAACTTTTGTAATTGTAAAGCAATTAATTTATTTAGATTTGCTTCTTCTTTTTCTAAGCGCTCTTTCTCTTTATCCTTATCAATAGCCCCCAATAGATATATCTCAATTTCTCCGACAATAGCGGAAATCGCTCCCTCAACTTTTTCTCCGGACTCAAGTATTTTAATTCCGCTTAAACCGGTTTTAAGCCCGCAAATTAAGCCGATTTGCTCATTTAATAACTTCACCCAAGCCCCGGCATAAATTATAGCCTCAAGTTTTTTGGCCGGTTCAATTTTATTTTCACTACGCACATTCCTTATCGCAATAATTATTTCCTTCACTTTAAAAAATTGTGTTTCTATTTCTGATTTATCATTCTGCTGTTCAGCTTTAAGCTCTTTCATTTCCGGCCAAGTCGCAACCATCAACAGATTATCATTAAAACTTGACCAAATTTTTTCCGTTACATATGGAATAAAGGGGTGCCAAAGAATCAATAAATTCTTTAAAATATAAATTAAAATTTCATCTTTGTCTTTTTCAATTTTAGCTATTTCTAAATACCAATCGGCCAAGCTGTCCCAGGTAAAATTAAGCAGTCTTTCAGCGGCAGACGAATAAGCAAAGTTATTTAAATCATTATCAACCGACAAACACAGATCTTGAAAATTATCTAATATCCATTTATCGCTTAAAGTTTTGGCGTTCGGGATCTGAGTATTCGGAATTAAATAAACTTTTTGGCTAGTAGAATCCAAAATGAAACGAGAAATATTCCAGAGTTTGTTTATAAAGTTTCTTTTTGATTCAATCTTTTCTTCGCTATAGCGAGAATCATTTCCTGGAGTAGAACCCATTAACAATGAGAGACGCAGAGCATCGGCACCGTATTTTTCAATAACAGAAACCGGGTCAACGCCATTTCCTTTGCTTTTGCTCATTTTCTTGCCTTTAGCGTCTAAAATAGTTCCGTGAAGATAAACTTTCTCAAAAGGAATTTCGCCAAGCGCAAAAAACGACATCATTATCATTCGCGATACCCAAAGCGTTAATATTTCATAACCAGTTTCAAGAACTTGGGTCGGATGGAATTTTAATAAATCATTAATCTTCTTACCGTCTTTGAAATTATCCGGCCAACCGAGAGTAGAAAATGTCCACATTCCGGAAGAAAACCAGGTATCAAGAGTATCTTGGTCTTTCACCCAGCCTTCCTCTTTTGGAGATTCTGTCCCGACATAAGTTTCTTCTCCCTTATACCAAACGGGGATGCTATGCCCAAACCAAATTTGGCGGGAAATACACCAATCATGTAAATTTTCCATCCAGTTTTGATATTGTTTGTTAAATCTTTCCGGAATAAATTCAATATCTCCTTTTTGAGCCGCCTCTAGAGCTTTTTCTTTTAAAGACTTATTCCCTAAACGAGCTAGTTTTTTATCAACACTTACAAACCATTGTTTTGAAAGAAGCGGTTCAATCGGCGTTCCACATCTATAACAAATTGATAAGTTATTAGTAATTTCTTCCTCTTTTTCTAATAATCCGCTGTGTTTTAAGGAATCAACAATCATCTCGCGTGCTTTTTCAACTTTTATCCCAGAATAATCTCCAAACCCGTCTCTTATTATCCCGTCTTCATTTATAACTTTAATAACCGGCAAACCATTAGCCTGCGCCATTTGAAAATCAACCATAGAATGAGCTGGGGTAACACCCAGGGCTCCTGTCCCAAATTCCATTTCGACATTAAAGTCGCTTATAATTTTGATTTTTAACTTTTGACCACAGAAATTTACCTCATATTCTTTTCCTAGGTATTGTTTATACCTCTCGTCTTTTGGATTAACGGCAACCGCAGTATCGCCAAGCTTGGTTTCCGGACGAGTCGTAGAAATTTGAACAGGAAAACCCTTGTCATACTTAAAAGTATAAAGCTTGGCATTTTGTTCCTTATATTCAACTTCGTCGTCGGCTAGGGTTGAGTGACAATGAGGGCACCAATTAACTATTCTTTCTCCCTTATAAATAACTCCTTCTTTATACATATCAACAAACATTGTGTTGACCGCTTTCTGTCGTTCTTCGTCAAAAGTAAAAGCCTCTCTTGACCAATCTAAAGAAGCTCCCATTTTTCTAGTCTGCATTAGAATAGTCTTTTGAGTATTTCTCAAAAAACTCCAAATTTCCTCCAATAATTTTTCGCGACCTAAATCATGCCTGGTTTTACCGGTTTCTTGAAAAATCTTTTTTTCAACAACCATTTGAGTTGCAATGGCGGCATGATCGGTTCCGGGAAGCCAAAGAGTCCTAAATCCTTTTAATCTTTTATACCGAATCATTAGATCTTCAACGGCGAGCATACAACTATGTCCAACATGTAAATTAGCGGTAATATTAGGAGGAGGGAGAACAATAGTATAACTTTTTGCCGTTTCCGGCAAATCTAAATTATCCGGGTTAAAGTACCCGGATTCTTCCCACTTTTTATAAATATTATCCTCATTTTCGCCAGGATTATAATTCTTGTCTAATTCTTTATTCATAACTTAAAATTACCAAAAAAATGACTCTTAGTCAACCCAGTTTAGGCTTGACTTACGCCCAAATTAATTATATATTTAATGATTAGCTTTGTTTTTCCAACAAAGAAATTTTAACGTAAAATGCTTGATTTAGAACAACAAATTTTCAAACAAATTGAAAAGTCCAAAAAGATTCTGATTGTCTTCCCGGAGAATTGGAACGGCGACTCTATTGCTTCCGCTTTAGCGTTTTTTCTATTTCTCAAGAAAGAAGGCTATGATGTTAATATCGTCGCCAAAAAAACAGAACAATCATCTTTACGTTTTGACTTTTTGCCAGGCTATTCCGAAATAGAAGATTCTTTAAGTGATATCCGTCGTTTTATTGTTTCTCTTGATATAAGCAAAACGAAGGTCAGCCAAATTAAGTATGCTGTTGAAAAAGACGAATTGAATTTTATTATTAGCCCGGAAGACGGCTGGTTTAGCCCAGAAGATGTTAAAACAAAAGCCGGCGAGTTTAAGTATGATTTAATTATTGTTCTCGGATCCATAGACTTAGAGTCGCTTGGTAATATCTACGATCAAAATATAGAGTTCTTCTTTAAAACAACTATTATAAATATTGATAACCAATCTGCCAACGAAGAATATGGACAAATTAATTTTATTGACTTAAACGCCGTATCAGTAAGTGAGCTCGTCTTTTATCTTCTAAAAAATTACAAAATTTCTTCTATAGACGAAGATATCGCTACAAACCTGTTGGCAGGAATAATAATCAAGACGAAAAACTTTAAATCTCAAAACATAACCCCGCGTGCCCTTCTTAGCACTTCCGAATTAATAAATTTAAAAGCCAGACGAGAAGATATTGTAGATAATCTATACCGCTCCCGAACTTTATCCGATTTAAAACTTTGGGGAAAAATTTTAAACAATTTAAAATCTGAATTAGATGGAGAATTAATTTGGTCTTCTTTAAGGTTAAGCGACTTCCAGTCCGGAGAGGCAAATGACAACAATTTAGGAGATATCGTTGATGAATTAATTATTAGTGTCCCAAACGCCAAAATAGTTATTATTCTTCAAGAACAAGACGAGGCTAAAACAAAAATGCTTTTTTATTCTCTTAAAAATATAAATGCTCTTGAATTTACCAAAGAATATTCTTCATACGGCACAATTAAAATAGTCCAAGCAATTATTAACCAAGACATAGGCACAGCCTCGCTAGAAATCATTTCTGAGCTTAAAAACAAGCTTGATAAATTACGATGATAATGATATAAATAAACAGAAAGCTGGCGCCTATAGCTCAGATGGTTAGAGCACCGCTCTTATAAAGCGGGGGTCGATGGTTCAAGTCCATCTAGGCGCACTTTGATCGCCGAAGCTTTAGAAAAGGCGATAAGAATTAAGGGCTCGTAGCTCAGTTGGTTAGAGCGCTACGTTGACATCGTAGAGGTCTGCAGTTCGAGTCTGCACGGGCCCACAGAAAATCGCCAAAATGGCGATTTTTTATTTACATTTTCCTTAATTTTTGGTAAATTAAAGAGAGTAAGATAAAGAAAATTATTTTCTAATATATGTTTTTCAAGAAAAAGAGAGAGTTAGTACAAGAAAATAACCAAGCTTCAATCAGCGAATGGCTAGATTATTCTGAACCGGAAACAGAAGGGCAATTAGCAATTGATGTTTTTCAAACAGATAAAAAAATCGTTATTAAATCAGCTATTGCCGGTGTTAAGCCGGAAGATTTAAAAATCTCACTCCATAATGATCTTCTGATTATTAGGGGAAGAAGGGAAGAAAATTCTGAAGTCCAGGAAGAGGATTATTTATACCGAGAGTGCTATTGGGGCTCGTTTTCGCGTTCCATAATTTTACCAGCTGAAGTAGATAGTAAACGAGTTGAGGCAGAATTTGAAAATGGAATTTTAACAATAACTCTTTATAAACAAAGTCCTGGCCAAATTGAAATAAAGGTCAAGGACTAAGTTCAATTTCGGTTTGACTAGAATATATGAAAATAAAAAATAATCTAAAGAAAACAATTATTCCTCTGATTGTTTTTTTGTTATTTATATTCCTTCTTTTACTTTATTTACCTTGGCAAAAAAATTACAAAAACAAATTAAGTCCCGGCGTACGAATAGATAACACTGATTTAGGAGGAAAGACTTATGCCGAGACTAAGGAAATAATAGCCGGCAAGATTAGAGAAATAGAAACAAACGGCATTTCTGTAAAATACGCCGAAAAAACAAATATTTTAAGCCTGACTTCTTTTTCTTTTGATTCTGATTTAGCCTACCCGGCGGTAAGTTTTGAAATAGACAAGACCCTTGATGGATTATTTAACAACAAAAAGAATACTTCCTTCTTTTCTTATCTTTTTTACAAGCTCACACCAGTAAAACCAAGCTCAATTACAGTTTTATATACTCTAAACGAAGATAAATTGAAGACGGCTTTAGCAGAGAGCTTTCCTGAACTGGAAATTCCTGCCGCAAACGCTTCGTTTTCCCTGTTATCCGAAGAAACTGGTGTTAATCAATTAAAAAGCGAACCGGAGAAAATCGGTAAGCAAATTAACTACGAACAGTTTTTTTCTGATTTAAATAAATCTTTAGAAATTCTAAACAGTGAGCCAATCTTAATAAAGACCCAATCAAAATATCCGAGCGTAAAACAAGAGGACTTGCTTGAACTTGAAGCAGAGGCGCAAAATTTAATTAACCAAGATAAAGTTGTGTTTAGTTTTAACGACTTAAGTGTAACGCCCAATAAAATTAATAACTGGGAAATTAAAGATAATATCTTAATATCTTGGGTGAGCGTTAAAAAAGAAAACAACAAAACAGTCTTGTCACTAGATAAAGAAAAGATAGCCGCCTATTTAGAAAAAAATATATCTCCAGATATTAACCAGGAAGTGACGACGCCACGCTTTGAAATGAAAGGCGGCCGAGTTAATAGTTGGC
This sequence comes from uncultured Gammaproteobacteria bacterium, assembly GCA_964448505.1. Taxonomy (GTDB): domain Bacteria; phylum Patescibacteriota; class Patescibacteriia; order Patescibacteriales; family UBA12465; genus UBA12465. Next base: position 20,062 of record CAYUWA010000005.1, read on the forward strand.
AAACCGGAAAAGGCGGCCGAGAGTTAGATATTATAGCAAGCGCTAATAAAATAGCCGAAGATATTTTAAAACAAGTATATAATATTGAATTAATAGTAAAAGAATTATCAGTTGATGCCTTAACGGCGGAAAATAATTTTCAAATCAAGGAGATAATCGGCACGGGACACTCTAACTTTTCCGGCTCACCAAAAAACAGACAACATAATATTAAAGTCGGAGCAAACTCGGTCCACGGACTTTTAATAAAGCCCGGGGGGGAGTTTTCCTTAGTAAAAAATTTAGGGGCAATTGATGAAACGTCGGACTATCTGCCGGAATTAGTTATAAAAGGAAATAAAACTATCCCGGAATATGGCGGCGGACTTTGCCAAATCGGGACAACTCTTTTTAGAGCGGCAATTGCCTCAGGACTCCCAATAACAGCGCGACAAAATCATTCTTATCGTGTTTCGTATTATGAACCCGCTGGAACTGACGCAGCGGTTTACGACCCTTGGCCAGATGTTCGCTTTGTTAACGACACGGGAAACTATATTTTGATTCAATCTAGAATTTCCGGAAACGATATTTACTTTGATTTTTGGGGAGTAAAAGACGGCCGAGTAACCACGGCTAGCAAACCGACAATTTATAATATTGTAAAACCGGGTTCAACTAAAATTATAGAGACTGATACTTTAAAACCGGGAGAAAAGAAATGTACCGAGAAAGCTCATAATGGTGCTGATGCCTATTTTGACTATAAAGTTATTTACCCCGAAGGAGCGACAACTACCCCGATTCAAGAAAGACGTTTTAGCTCCCATTATGTTCCTTGGCAAGAGGTTTGTTTAATTGGTAAGACTGCAACAACAGCGAGCTCAACAGACTCGTCTCTCCCAAATACGGAAACGGCGAGCTCAAGTGCAACAAGTACGGCAATAATTACTCCAAGTAGCACTCCACAGATTTCAACTAGCACTTCTCCTTAATCTCTTTACACCTTCCTAAAAACAAAAGCGACCGCGCTAGCGGTCGCTTTTTAAATCAAATAGATAATCCCTTATTTTATAATTTCTCCCTCAACCGTACCGCCAGGAACAACTAAATTATCTTTACTTCTAAAAGTTACGAGTTGTTGCAGAGCGGTTAAAAGAGTAATAACAAACCAATAAAGCGTTAACCCTCCCGGTAAAGAAATGCCGATAAAAATAGTAATCGCCGGCATAAAATAAAGCATCTGCTTATTCATAATCGCCATCATATTTTCTTCTTTGCCCTCGGCGGGTTTATTTGTCTTTTTCTTGGACATCATCATTTTAGCTTGCCAAAACTGCGCTAACCCGGCTAAAACCGCGATATAAATATTTGGTTTAGCTAAATCTAGAAAACCGAACGATATAGTATTGATAATCTCCGGACGAGGAATAAAAGAATAAACCAAACCTAGATTATTTGAAACACCGTCCTGAAAGACTCTATAAACTGCCCACAAAAAAGGTAATTGAATTAAAAGGGGGAGACAAGAAGAAAACGGATTAACTTTATATTCCTTATATAATGCCATTGTTGCCTGGCTTAAAGCAACTTTATCCGCGGCATATTTTTTCTTAAGTTCATCAATCTTTGGCTGTAAATCTTGCAAAGCTTTTTGTGATTTAATCGCTTTGCTCCCTAGGGGCCAAAAAATAAGCTTAATACAAATTGTTAAAAGAATAATTGAGACTCCAAAATCATTAAAAGAAATAGTATTATAGAGAAATACTAATAAATTCAAAATCGGTTGATAAAAGATAACCGTAATGATGTGCGCCATAAAATTTAAGTTTTAATTATTACTTAAGCGGATCGTTTCCTCCTTTATTCCAAGGATTGCATCGCATAACCCGCCAGATTGTTTTTATTCCTCCTTTTATAATACCATACTTTTCTATTGCCTGTGCACCATACTCCGCACAACTAGGATAAAAACGGCAAAAACCATGTGGATACATTGTTTTCAGCGGTCCGTGATCAAATGATAGGGTCTTTTGGTAAATCCTAATTAAACGAACGACCACCTTCTTCGGAAAATTCATTAAAAAAATATACATATACCCAGTTTACTTCTTATATAAGCCTAATTTCTTAAACCCAGCTCTGAGAAAGACTTCAAGGTCCTTAAAGTCCAAACTAATCGCCGGTTTTAAGACGATAATTACTAAATCAAACCCCGGTTTAAGCAAACTAAGTTCTGTTTGTATAATTTCCCTTATTCTTCTTTTTAAAAGATTTCTATCAACCGCTTTTTTGCTTACCTTAGTGCTAATAAGTATCCCAAAGCGCGATTCTTTCAAGCTTGTAGATAGTGCTTTAAACCCTAAAAAGCCACTATAAAAAGATTGACCAGTCTTAAATATCTGATCAAACTCTTTATCTTTATTTATTCTATTTTCTCTGTTGAGCATTTACGCTATAAATAAGCTATTTTGAAAGTTTTACGCGTCCTTTGTCTCGGCGTCGTTTTAAAACAACACGTCCGTCTTCAGTCTGCATTCTCTTTAAAAATCCGTGCTTTTTGCTGGCTCTTTTTTTATTCGGTTGGTATGTTCTCTTCGGCATAAGAATATTTTATTCATTTATTATCGTTTTTATACGATAACACTTTTATTTGTCCAAGTCAATAATGATAATGCCGTTCCCCAAATTAGACTTATTCACCGTTTGTTCACATATTTTTAACAACTACACTCCTTGTGGAAAAACCCCTTATCTAATATAATAGAGCTAAGTTTATCTTCTCAGAAAAACCCCTTTATTAAGCTTAATTCTTAAACTACTTATGAATAATGAACAAGTTTGGCAGGCTATTTTAGGTGAAATAGAAATAACCTTATCCAGAGCAAATTTCGTTACTTGGTTTAAAGATACTTTTATTTCCTCATTTGAAAATGAACGCGTTGTTGTTTGTGTCCCAAATGCTTTTGTTAAGAAGTGGTTAGAAGAAAAATATCATAAAAATATTTTAAGCGCTTTAGAAAACGTTACAAAACAGGAAATAAAAGAAATAATATATAAAATTGAATTGAAAAAGGGAAATAATCCAACCTTTAAAATAAACGATACTCCTCTAGCTCAAGTCCCGGAAAATACGGCAGCAACAAGCACTAAAAGGGAAAACAATTCTAACAGTGTCCAAACCAACCGCTTTGGATTAAATCCAAAATACTTATTTGAGAACTTTGTTGTCGGCAAAGGAAACGAGCTCGCACATGCGGCTTGCCTTGCGGTTGTTAATAATCTAGGAAAATCGTATAATCCACTATTTATTTACGGCGGAGTCGGACTTGGTAAAACCCATTTATTACAAGCTATCGGAAATGAAGTTGCTAAAAGAACCGATAAAATACTTTATACGACTAGCGAAAAGTTTACCAATAATTATATTCAAGCGGTTACAACCGGAAAGGCTAAAGAGTTTAAAAATCTTTATCGTAATGTAGACCTCTTGTTAATTGATGATATTCAATTTATGGGAGGGAAAGATGGAACACAAGAAGAATTCTTCCATACTTTTAATGAACTACAACAAAATGACAAACAGATTGTTCTTACTTCCGACCGTCCGCCAAAGTCTATTCCGGCGATAGAAAAAAGATTAATTTCTAGGTTTGAGTCCGGCATGGTCGCAGACGTCGGCAAGCCCGATATTGAGACTAAAATTGCAATTTTAGAAAAAAAATCAATTGAAAAAGGTTTTCCTCTTGAAAAAGATGTATTAGCTTATATTGCCGACCACGTCCAAAATAATATTAGAGAATTGGAGGGGGCTTTAATAAAAGTTATAGTTTCCCATCAATTCAAAAATATAACACCAACTATAAAATCCGTAAAAGAAATTCTCGGAGACTTTATTTCCAATATTCAAACCCGGTCGCTATCCCCACGCGATATTATAGAAGCGGTCGCCAAATTTTATAATATCTCTAATAAAGATATAACCGGAAACAGTCGTAAAAAAGAATTGGTTTGGCCAAGACAAATTGCTGTTTATATTATTAGAGAGGAGTTAAACACCTCCTACCCAACTATAGGCAATGAGCTGGGAGGGCGAGATCACACAACCGCTATGCACGCTTATAATAAGGTTTACCAAGAGGTTAAAGAAAACGGTAATGAAAAAATTAAACAAGAGCTTGAGTCAATTAAACAATTATTGACATCGGTTTATTAAATTATGTTTATAAGTTGTGGAAATGTTTGTTAATTTCTTGTTTACCAAAGCTTAACTCCTATTGAAGAACTTGTGAATAAAAAACTAATTACGCAAGCTATACACAAACTATTAAAAATAATCCCTCAAATATCAAGTGATTTATCAACATATAAAACATAATTAATCCAAATAAAAATAGCAAAAAGTCATAATTTACAAAGTTATCCACCTCCTTATTACTATTATTAATTAATATATTAATTTAATAATATAATAACCAATAAATAATATGAGATTTATTAGTTTGCAAGAAAATTTAAAAAGGGGTTTAAATATAGTTGGACACATTACGTCTAAAAATATTAATTTACCGATCCTAAATAATATATTAATTAGAGTTGAGGGTGGTAATATAGATTTTGTCAGTACAAACTTAGAGATCGGGATAGTTCATCAAGTTAGGGGAAAAATAGAGGATGATGGAGAATTTACAGTAGACTCAAAACTGATAAACGAGTATGTGTCCCTGTTAAGCGGTAATGAAAAGGTAAAGATTGAAGAAAAAGACAGTGTTCTAAAAATAGAGTGTGGCAATTATAAAACGAAAATAAAAGGAGAGCCGGCGAAAGAATTTCCTTTAATCCCGAGTATTTCAAAAGATGCTTATTTCAGTTGTGAGGTCATCGATTTTAAGAAAGCTTTAAATAGTGTCGTCTTCGCCGTTTCTAGTAATGATAATAGGTTGGAGTTGACCGGTGTCCTTTTTTCTTTTTTCGGCGACAAACTCGTAGTAGCGGCGACAGATAGCTACCGATTAGCCGAACGGGAGATAAAAGTAAAAGAAAATAATAAACCGGAAGAACAAAGAGTTATTGTCCCCGCAAAAACCGTTCAAGAGGTTCTTAGAATATTAAATAATCTAGAATCACTTGATTCTCCTGAGAGTGAAAGCGTTGTTAAAATCTATTTATCAGAGGGTCAGATTCTATTTACAGTTGATTCAGTTGAGCTTATATCCCGAGTTATAAATGGACACTACCCGGATTATAAACAAATAATTCCTAGTAAAAGCCAAACAGAAGTTCTGGTTGAGAGAAACGAACTTATTAGAGCCGTTAAAGCTGCCGCTCTTTTTTCTAAAACAGGTATAAACGATATAACTCTTTTATTTTCTAAAAATAAAATCCTAGTTTCTGCCTTTTCTGGCGCGAGTGGAGAAAGCCAAGTTGATTTAGGGGCGGAAGTAAACGGCGATGATAATGAAATTACTATCAATTATCGGTATTTACTTGATGGCTTAAATAATATAGAAGGAGAAAAGGTTAAACTTAGTATTTTAAATAATACAACCCCTTGTGTTTTAAGACCGGAGAAAGATGAAAACCACTTGTATATTGTTATGCCTATTAGACAGTAATTAAATAAAATACTAAATATTAAAAAACAGATTTTTTTAAAATCTGTTTTTTATTAAACAAGTTAAAACTATTAGTTAATGGTTATTGTAACTTCATTACTTGTTATTGTATCGCCATTCCAATCACGCAACTCTCCATAAATAGTAGTTTGTCCTTTTATAGTATTTGCCGGAGACCATTCTATCGTTTGAATACTATCTTGAGGAGAGTTTAGGGCTTTTATTAATTCTGTTTTTCCGGTTTTGTCTTTGGCAAAATAATTTATTTCCGCGGTTCTTAATGGTTTACCAATTTGGGTTTTTAAAATAATTGGTAAGTCAACCGGATTAAAAGTTGTCCCATTTTCAGGAAAACTTAATTTAATTGTATTTTTTCCGCTGTTTACCGGATTATTTTTTATCGCCAAGTTGAAGTCAACACTAGCCTCAGAACAATTATCAACATCGTCACAAGCTTTTACCGTTAATGAATGATAACCATTATTTAGGAAACTAATGTTTTTAGATAAGTTGGTATCTTTTTCCCATTTAGTTTCAAACAAATTGCCGTTTAAATAATATTCTATTTTTTTAATTCCTCTAAAAGCAGTTGTCTCGGTCTGAATTTCAAGGTTGCTACTACTTATAATTTGGTTATTGGTTGGATAAACTATTTTAACCGATGGAATATTCTCAGGGGAGTGAAGCTTGTCATAATCAGACAAAAGCGATCCCTCCGTAATAATCTTATTTTTTATCGCCCAATTTCTAATTGCTGTCTCCCAGATTAAAAATTGCGGATCCTGTTCAGGGTTTTTAGGGGTATCTCCTTTGGGATTATCCTTATCTACATAAAATAAAATAGAGTGAATACCTGGAATTGTTTTTTCGCCAACTAATTCCTGAGGAGTCGCTTCAGTTGCCGGTGAGCCGCTAGTTGTGTCAATTTTTATAACTTGAGTCGGAACTTGTCCGTCTAAAATTGGTTTGCCCGTTGTATAATCGTCGGGGACGTTAAAAGATTCAACCGGGGTATTACCAAGAACACGAGCCATATAATCGTGCCAGATTGGAGCTGCTAAAACACTTCCGTCGGCCGATCCCTTCATTTTGTCGTTATTGCTGTTCCCAACCCAAACACCGGCGACAAGCGATGGAGTGTAGCCAATCGTCCAAGCATCATGAAAGTCGTTTGTTGTCCCGGTTTTAGCGGCAACCGGTCTGTCTCCTAAGGTTAAGAAATTTTTTTCTCCAAAAATATAAGTACGGGCGCCGTTATCAGATAAAATACTATTTATCATTCTAGCGATTTGCGGTTCAAGGACTTTTTTACTTTCCGGCTTATATTCTTCTAATACTTTCCCATTTTTATCCTCAACTTTTAAAATACTAACAATCGGACTAATTTGTCCTTCTCTAGCGAAAGCGCTATAAGCGTTAACATGCTCTAATAGTTTAACCTCAGCGCCACCTAAAACCAAAGAAAGACCAAAACGGTTACGCGGGTAAAGAGAGGTATATCCCAGAGTTTCTGCCAAATCAATAACATTATTTATTCCTGTTAGGTAGATTGTTTTAACTGCTGGGATATTTAGAGAACCGGCCAAAGCTTTTCTGATTGTAACCGGACCCAGCTCTTGCCCGTTATAGTTATGAGGTTCATAAGGATTGGCGGGGTCGGTTGAAAAGTTTGTAACGACATCATATAAAATTGTATTAGGGGTATAGCCTTTAATAAATGCGGCCGCGTAAACAATCGGCTTCATTGATGAACCTGGTTGCCTTAATCTAGTCGCGATATTAACTTGTCCGTCAATTGAATCATCAAAATAATCGCGCGATCCAACCATCGCTAGAATTTGTCCGGTCTTAGGGTCAATAGAAACTAGCGCGGCGTTGCTAGCTCCATATTTTGACTGGTAATTTGTTGTTCTTTCCTTAATAACCTCCTCGGCTATTTTTTGTTTATATAAGTCCAGAGTAGTATAAATTTTTAAACCTTCTTGTTCAATCATTTTCTCTCCGTATTTTTCCGCAAGAATGTCTTTAATATACATAACAAAATGTGGAGCGGTCATGTTATTGTCGGGGTCTTTAAATTCTATCGGAGTTTCTTTGGCTAATTTTGCCTGCTCCTCGCTTATATATCCCTGTTCTTGCATCAAGGTTAAAACATAGTCCTTCCGCCCCAGGAGCAGGTCTTTATTTGGTCCGTACGGAGAGTAACGACTAGGGGACTGAGTTAGTGCGGCGAGAGTTGCCGCTTCTTGTAAGTTTATATCTTTTGCGTGCTTACCAAAATACTTTTGGCTTGCGGCTTCTATCCCGTAAGCATTAGAACCGTATGGTATTTCGTTCAGGTACATTTGAAGAATTTCATCTTTAGAGAATTTTTTTTCCAAGCGGTAGGCTAAAACAATTTCTTTTATTTTTCTGGTTATTTTTTTATCAGATGTTAAAACGGCGTTCTTAATAAATTGTTGGGTCAATGTTGATCCGCCAGCCCGTCTATTATAGATAACATTAGTAATAGCAGTTCTAAACATCGCCCAAACACTGAAACCGCCGTGCTTATAGAAATTTTTATCTTCAATAGAGATTGGCGCTTTTTTTACATAATCCGGTAAATCGTTTAAAGAAATTAAAGTTCTTTTTTGATCGCCATGAATTTCGTAAAGAATATTTTCGCCCGTTCTGTCATAAATTTTTGTGCTCTGTGATACAGCCCGGTCTATCAATTGATTAGGATTAGGTAAATCGCGGGAAATCCAAATAACATAAATAACCAAAAGAACGAAAAAAATTAATCCTAGTTTTACTAATTTTATAAATAATCTTTTTTTCCAATCATGTTTTAGTTTTTTGTTTTTTTTCTTGTTTTGAGAAGCATCTCTAGATTCTCTCCACGAATTGATGCTACTTTTGTTTAATTGAGGAATGGGCATAAATTTAATAATTCTCTATTATTATAGCATTTTTATTGCGTTTAATGAAAATCAGTAATAAAACAGTATTTATATTATGATTTTGTTTGATTTTGATTTATAATAGTTAATATGATTCAAATTAATAGTTTAGAAAATAAACGGATAAAAGAACTTGTTAATTTTAAAAAAACTGGTCGCCGAAAAAGGGCGAACCAGTTTATTATTGATGGAAAAAGAGAAATAGAACTAGCGCTTATTGCTAAAACTAAAGTTCAGGAATTGTTTTATTGCCCCGAGTTGGCCAGAGAAGGGATCGGGGAATTTAATAATAGAAAAGATTTGGAAATTATTGAGGTTAATGAAAAAGTGTATAAGCATATTTGCTACAAGGATAAACCGGACGGATTTCTAGCCTTAGCCGAAGCTAAAAATCTAAAACTTGATGATATTAAATTAAAGCAAAATCCGCTCGTTATAATATTAGAGGCAGTAGAGAAACCCGGTAATATCGGGGCGATACTTAGAACTGCTTATGCGGTTGGCGCCGACGCGGTTATTATAAATGATATAAAAACTGATATTTATAATCCAAATATTATTAGAGCGAGTGAAGGACATATTTTTACCAACCAAGTTATTGTTTCTTCCGTTAAAGAAACGATAAGTTGGTTAAAAAAGAATAAAATTATTAGTTTGGCAGCCGCCACAAAAAGTAGCAAATCATATACCAAGGTAAATTTAAAAGAGGGGATAGCAATAGTTTTGGGCTCGGAAGCAGAGGGTTTAAGTAAAGAATGGTTGAGTAATGCGGAGAAGCTTATAAAAATACCGATGAATAGGGGGATAGATTCGTTAAACGTTTCAGTCTCCGCGGCGGTAATCCTTTTTGAAGCTTTGAGGCAGAGAGAATAAATATTCTTAAGACCATATTTTGAATCAAGTTTGACAATATCTTATCTTTTTATTAATATAAGACAAGAATTTACGAGTATGCGCCCGTAGTTCAATGGATAGAACACCAGCCTTCTAAGCTGGCCACGAGGGTTCGATTCCCCCCGGGCGTACGTAATTATGGTGCCTATGGTTTAATGGTAGAACGGCTGGTTGTGGTCCAGCTAGCGAGAGTCCGATTCTCTCTAGGCACCCCGCACATGAAAAGACGAGTTTAAAAGCTCGTTTTTTCTGTTATATAAGGCAACAAATGGAGGTTACAGCGATATTCATTGACAAAATTATATTTTTGTAGTATAATTATTGATTGTCCTTTAAACATTAATTAAAAATATTAACAGTGAAAAAAATAATAGAATTTTGGAAGTCCTTTGCAATTTGTTATGCAATAGGATACATGTTATTTTTAAAACCCGCTTTAAATAGCGGGATGGCTAATACAATTTTCTATTTATCGTTGCTAGTGTTTTCAACATTGGCATTTATCTATAGAAAAAAATGAGTTTAGAGGGTGCTAAAAACAACCCTCTTTTTATTTTACTAAATATTCCATTAAAAAATTTTTCCAAGTCTTACGATGGGCCACCCTTAATAAAAATAATACAGCGAAAACTGGGTTATTTTTGGTTACCTATATTTATTTGTTTTTTATTGTATAATTGTACTAGAAGTAAGCTTTAAACTTACTACCAGTAAATATATCAATAACAAACCCTAAAAAGATTGGGCCCGTGCGAAATTAAAATCAGACACCATCTTTTTATTAAAAGTTCGGGCAGAGAGTGAAAAATAACACCTATGACTAATAATAAAAACTTAAAAGTCGCCTATTTCAGTATGGAGATCGCGCTGGAAAATAATATTAAAACATATTCCGGCGGTCTTGGCGTTTTAGCCGGCGATATTTTAAAATCAGCCGCTGATTTAAGATTGGAAATGGCCGGGGTTACGCTCTTAAGTAGAGAAGGATATTTTAAACAAAAGATTGATGAGGCGGGCAATCAAAACGAAATAGTAGATAACGATTATGATTTTTCTAAACTTAAGAAATTGCCAAACGAAATAGAAATTAAAATTGCCGAAGATAAAGTCTTAGTTGGCGTTTGGGAATATTTAATAAAAAGTCCTAAAGGATTCAATGTTCCGGTTTATTTTCTTGATACCAATATTTCGGCTAACAAACCAGTATATCGCGCGCTCACCGATAAATTGTACGGCGGAGATAAAGAAGTCAGGCTCTTACAAGAAATAATTTTAGGGCGAGCGGGTGTAAAAATATTAGCTAGCTTAGGCTATAGTGTTGAGAAATATCATATTAACGAGGGGCACGGAGCCTTTGTTATGATTGAGCAGTTTTTAAACTCAAAGCAAGGGACGGAAGAAAAAAAGATTAAAGAAGTTCGCGAGAAATGTATTTTTACAACTCATACCCCGGTCAAAATGGGGCATGATATTTTTCCAGTATCTCTAATTTTAAAATATCAAAAAGATTTTCCCGTTGATTTGCCGAATTTAATAGAGAAAGGAAATTTAAACATGACAAAATTGGCTTTATATTTCAGTCGGTATATAAATGGCGTTGCCATTAGCCATAGCAAGACGGCCAGCCGAATGTTTCCCGGATATTTAATTAACGCTATTACAAATGGCGTTCATTCGCTAACTTGGACTTCGCCGGAATTTCAAAAATTATATAATAAATATATTCCCGGTTGGCAAAGTTCAAATCTCTCTTTAAGAAATGCCGCTACTATTCCTCTGCATGAAATTTGGGAGGCACATCAAGAAGCAAAGAAAAAACTTTTTAAATATCTTCAAAGAGAAACAGAAGAGATATTAGATATAAATACATTTACTATCGGACTGGCTCGTCGCTTTACCCCATATAAAAGATTAACACTTTTATTTAGCGATATGAGGAAATTATTGGAAATAAATAATAATATCGGAAGAATCCAAATAGTTTGTGCCGGGAAAGCACACCCGCGAGACGAGGCGGGTAAAGAATTAATTAAACAACTCTTTAATTTGAAAAATAAATATCAAAAAGAAATTAAAATTGTTTTTTTGGAAAATTATAATCTTGATAACGCCAAGTTATTAGTTTCCGGCGTTGACCTTTGGCTTAATACGCCGCTTCCGCCAAATGAAGCATCGGGAACAAGCGGGATGAAAGCGGCGCATAACGGTATCCCGCAACTTAGTACTTGGGACGGCTGGTGGAGGGAGGGATATATTAGAAACAAAACCGGTTGGACGATTAGAGGCGCCGAAGAAGATAAAAAGACAAAAAATATTAATGAACGCCACGCGGAGAGTCTATATAAATTATTGGGAAAAGAAATTCTACCTCGTTATTATAAAAGTCCGGAAGATTGGCGCGAGATTATGCGATTTAGCATCAGTATCAATGCTTCTTACTTTAATACTGAAAGGGTACTTAATCAGTATATTCAGGAAGCTTATTTATAAATTAGAATTTAGAAAAAGAAAAAAGAGAGGTTTAAGGCCTCTCTCCGTGTATTTTCTTAGCTCATGAATTCGGCCATTGAAGTAACCGGTTCATAAACAATGCATCCGAATAAACTTTGGTGTTTATTATCGGCCAACCAGATTCCTCCAGCGTATTCGTAACAACGCTTTTTTACGTTGAAGAGAAAGAACACCCGGTATATCATATCCATATTGGTTTTGTCTGTTGGCAGCCGAAACCTCATCGGTTCTATATAATCCTGGATATATAGATCCCTTTCTTCTTCAATAATTTTCAGGATTTTTGACTTTGTGGTGATCCCGCCATTTTTATTACTTTCTTTTCTTCTCATCCTTTTCGGGATCCAAACGGCTGTTCCGTTTGGGGAGAGAAGCCCGGTTTGAGTTATCCTTGTTTGGCTCTTTAAGCAAAAAGATTCCTCAAGGTCTAGCCGAGAGCCCTTTTCAAGGACCGAAGAGTCTAATTCCTCCCAGAGATCTAAGGAGAGACCGTAACTGCGGTCTCCTCTTTCCAGACAAGTGCTAACCGACCTATGTTGTAAAGATTCTAAGTCGCTAATGTTTTTCGTGCTTTCCAGCAGAATTAATTGGTTAGTGGCTTTCGCTTCACGTACAGAAAGTGTCTCTAAAAAATGGTTTGCTTCTCTTTGGGATACCAGTTTAAATTTAGGCCAGTACTGGCGACACTTGTTCCAAGCATTGATAAAAGTTGAATCATATTCCAAGAGATCAGTATCTCTCGGAGCTTCATCAATTTCAAGAATTGATAGGACTCCTCTATTATTAATAGTACAATCCGTACAAACAATAAAAGAGGGAACGCCGTAGTTCTGATTAACCCAAGTATTTTCCTTGGGGAAACATTTTGACCATCTGTCGATCAAATTTCTTAACTTGTGCAGTTCCGTTTGGTTTAGCACTTCCTGGTTTAATGAAAAATTTTTCATTGTTTTTGATTTTTTTTGTGGGCCAATCGGCCCGGTTAATATAATTTAATTGTTAAAGTTCGTTGTTTATATCCATTAAAAAACCGAGCCATTTCTGGTTCGGTTTTTATTTGTATATAATTTTCTAAGTTGTTTTGCTATATGCTATTAGAATTTACAAATAAAAACCGATCTGGATAAATTGACCAGACTAAAAAGCTAATTAACATAGCCTTATTCAGTTGTTTTATTTGCAAAGATTTTAACATATGACAAGTATATATTAGATTTTTTAATTTCGTCAAGTGGATAAGTATTCTTAGTGAGCATGGTATTTTTAAGCTCTCGAAAAATATAATTTGCTCTGGTATAATATAGGTATAAAAAATAACTAATGTAATTATGAAAAAAGAGATGTCGGTCGTCGGGTTTCGGTTCTGGCGTTATTTAATAAACTTTTGGTCGCTCTTATTCTTTGCCTTTATTATTTATGATTTTATTTATAATAATAAAGCGGCGGGAATATTGGGAATACTTTCTACTATTTATATAAGTATTTTAGCAATTTACGTTAGTAATAAGGAGTTTGAAAGATGGTATAATAAGCACAAAGAAAAACATCCGGGAGAAATTTTCGTAGTTGTCTGGTCGGTATTACTTTTTGCGCTTATCGTTTTAGACTTTGCTTTTGAAAAATCATATTCTCTTCCTGGCTCAGTCGTTTCTTCTTATATCGCTGTTTTAACAATATTAGCAATTACCAGAAAATCGAAGGAAATGTATTTAGAGAGAAAAAGTAAATTAGTGCATAAGACTAGTAACAAAAAATAATATATAAAAATATGGCTACAAAAAAAACAAACGCAAAAACTTCTTCAAAAAAAGCTGATCAGTTCAAGGTCTACGGACATGAACTGCTTGGAAAAATTAAGGAGTTAATTAAGGAAGGGAATGTTCGTCGTATTATAATTAAAAACGAGAAAGGTAAAACGATGATGGAAATCCCGGTTACCTTTGCGGTCGTTGGCGCTTTTTTTGCTCCGATGTTAGCGGCGATTGGCGCTCTTGCCGCCTTGCTTACTAAGGCAACTATTGAAGTTGAAAGAAAATAAGTCAATTTAATACGACTAGTGTTTAAAAAAGACCTTTTCTAAATAAGGTCTTTTTTGGTTATTACTTTTTTAAAACATTAAATTTAGTACTTCATCTCGGCATTTTTCCATTATTGTTGCGTTAATCGCCTCAAGATTTAATCGCATCTTGTCTTCCGTGTTTGAACCGCGAACATTAAACCAAAAATCATTATACTCAACACTTATCCCGTCAAGTTTAAAAATTTTGCCATCAGAATATTTTTCCTCAATTCGTTTTAAAACGGCTTCTTTGTCTTTTACATCACGGTTTATTTCTCCGGAAAAAACATATTTGTTGTATAGAGCGATATAATCTGAAATCTTTTGGCCGCAATTTGAGAATTCTTGAAGAAGCTTTAGAATAATAATAATTGGATATTCAAAACAACCTATTTCATAATTAATAAAGAAGTGCCCGGATGATTCACCGGCAAAATAAATATCATCTTTTAGCATCTGTTCCTTTATTAAAGAGTGGCCGACCCGAGTCATTATTGGTACGCCATTATTTTCTACAATTAGATCAGTCGTTATTTTTCCCGGACGAACGTCATAACCAATTCTAGAACCGGGCTTATCTTCTAAAAATAGTTTAGCCAATAAACCTCTAATAAGAGCCGGGCTTATCGTTTCTCCTTTATCGTCAACAAAGAAAATTCGGTCGCCGTCTCCATCGGTTGATATTCCTAAATCAGCCCGGTTTTTAATTACCTCTTTCTTTAATTGCTCTAGATTCTCTTCTTTTATCGGGTCAGCTTCATGCGCCGGAAAGGAGCCGTCTAGCTCAAGGTTTAAAGTAATAAATTCGCCGGGAATATTTTTAAAGATATTTTTCAAATAAATCGCCCCCATCCCGTTTGCCGAATCGCTTACTATTTTTAGCGGCTTAATATTTTGTAAATTAACAACACCTTTGGCATTTTCCAGTTCTTGTTCGGCTATATCATTATTTTGAATTATCGTTCCCTTAATTTCGCTAGGAATAAATCTATTCTCTAGAATCTTTTCTTTCAAAAATTCCATGCCGGTTTCGCCGCTTATCGGCACGCCCTTTTTTCTAACCAATTTAAATCCATTCCATTCTTTAGGATTATGAGAAGCGGAAACCATTATTCCTCCGTCGCAATTTAGTTTTCCAACCGCAAAGTAAAGACTCGGGGTAGCGGCTAGGCCGATATCAATAACATTTGCGCCGGCACTTATTAACCCTCTTATCAAATTATCTTTTAAAAGAGGAGATGATAAACGCATATCGTAAGCTACGGCGACCGTTAAGACAGACCCCTTTATATAATCAGAATCGTTTTTTCTTAATTCAACAAACGCTAGTCCTAGAAGATAAGCTAGCTCGTTATCAAAATCTTCTCCATAGATTCCTCTAATGTCGTAGGCTTTAAATATTTTTGGATTGACTTGTAACATAAAAAATAATTCCTCCTAAACCAAAGCAGATTGCAAATAATTTTATAATCCAGCCGATATAGGGGATTGAAAATAATAAGAAAATAATTATGATGCCGACAAGAAGCGGCCAGAAATTATTAGGAAGTTCTTTTTTAATAATCTTTTTAGTAATAAATTGACCGAGCAAAATTGCGCTAAATATTGGCGCCAAATAAATTATTATAAGCCAAGCGGTTAAAAGAATGAGGGCTAGGGGCAATCCGATTATCGTAATTGCCAGAAGAATAGAAATTGGCGGGATTATTAAAATTGCTATTAGCCCGGGAATTAAAGTTTTTAAAGATTTCTCTTTAGCAGAACTTAATATTTTCTGGGTTAGCTTTGTTAACGGGAATATTAATAATAGACCAACTAAAAATGAAGCTAAAATCTGAAATATTATTTTCCAAAAATAATCGGCAAATAAATTATCCGTTTTAACTTTTGGGGCTTTCATTTCCGTCTTTCCAGAAACAGTTGCTTGCTCGGAAATCTGAGCTTGTTTAT
This sequence comes from uncultured Gammaproteobacteria bacterium, assembly GCA_964448505.1. Classification (GTDB taxonomy): domain Bacteria; phylum Patescibacteriota; class Patescibacteriia; order Patescibacteriales; family UBA12465; genus UBA12465. The sequence goes on from CAYUWA010000005.1 coordinate 36,015, forward strand.
TTGAAGTATAATTTAAATCGCCATTAATTATTGTTTCCGGAGAAACGATTAGACCTTGGTTTAAATAGGAATCGGATATTTCTACATTAACGCTTTTGCCGACTTTTCCGGCAAGCAGCAACTGGCTTGCGCCTCCGCTTAAGCCGCCGTTAATATTTCCTCTCATTTGAATATTAGTAGCCATTAAAAGAGCATCCCAACCGATGCGAGATTGATTTCCAATTGAAATATCAGAAGCAAATAAGTTAATATTTCTAGCCACTGTTGAATTTAGAGTAATAGAGGATCCGGCAGCTCGAATATTTCCTCCGACAACGCCACTTATATTGATTGTTTGAGCGGCAATAATAATATCACCCTCAACTTGTCCGTTAACGATTATTGTTTGAGCGGCGGCGATTAAATCTCCACTAATAACACCGTCTATAGTTATTGTTTTTCCGGCGGCATATAAGTTCCCGCTAACAATCTCGTCTTTAGCGATATAAATTGAATCTCCGCTTTTTGTGTCCGCAGCTTTAAGTGCAATTAATGGTATTAACAAAAGTGCGAAAGAAAGCGCGATAATAAGTTTCTTTTTCATAATTTGTATTATTAAGTCTTAAAAAATGTTATATTATTATTGTCTGATAACTAAATTATAGCTCAAATATATGGCAAGAGCAATTGAAATACTGCTTAAAACAGGAGTTAAGAAGCTAAAAACCAGAGATGATTTAGAGGATTTAAAACGGAATATTTGCCGGGAATATAAGCTTAAATCTATTTTGAACTCCGATATATTAAAGGAATATCGGAGACTTTTGGTTTCTGGCGAAATCAAGAGAATTGAGTCTTTGGAGAAGATTTTGCGTAAGCGTTCGGTTCGGACTATGTCGGGGATTGCGCCGGTTGCTGTTTTGACCAAATCTTATCCTTGCCCGGGAGAGTGTGCTTATTGTCCTCATGAAAGCGACGTTCCGACCAGTTATTTATCTAATGAACCGGCGGTAATGCGGGCTATCCGCTGTGGCTATGACCCATATAAGCAAGTAGTTCTTAGATTAAAAGCTTTAGAAAATAATGGCCATGAACCGACTAAAATAGAGTTGATTGTTATTGGCGGTACCTGGAGTTATTTACCGACCAAATATAAGTATTGGTATATTTTGAACTGCTTTAAAGCGGCTAATGATTTTACTAAGATAAAAAAACTCGTTTTTAAAAGAGCGGCCGGAGAAGAAAAATTTAAATTAGGATTAAAAGCACCCTATAAGCAGAATCTTAGCTTAAAAGAATTAAAAAAAGAGCTTTTAAAAGAACAAAAAATAAACGAACGAGCGCGTTATAATTTAATCGGTGTTACGCTTGAGACCAGGCCTGATTATATAAATAAAAAAGAGCTTTTAGAGATGAGAGATTTAGGCTGTACTCGAGTTGAAATCGGCGTGCAGGCGATTGACGATAAAATTTTGGCTTTAAATAAACGAGGCCACGGGGTTTTAGAAATTTCTGAAGCGACCAAACTTTTAAAAGAATATGGTTTCAAAGTGACCTATCACTTGATGCCGGCTCTTCCTGGGGCGACGCCTAAGAAAGATTTAGAAATGTTCAAACAATTATTTTCCGACGAAAGATTTCAGCCGGATCAAATAAAATTTTATCCAACAGTCGTAACTAAAGGAAGTTTATTATACAAATGGTACAAAGCCGGAAAATATAAACCGTATTCTGACCGAGTTTTGCAAGACTTGATTATTAATTGTAAGGCGGCGGTTCCGGAGTATGTTCGGATTATTCGATTAATTAGAGATATTCCCGAAGAATCAATTATTGCTGGCAATAAAATTACCAATCTGAGGCAAGTCCTAAAAGATAGAGGCGTCAAGTGTTCATGTATCAGATGCCGGGAGTCTAAAGAAGAAACAAAAATTAAAAAATATAAATTAAAAATAATAAAATATTCAGCTTCAATCGGAACAGAGTATTTTATTTCTGCCGAAAGCACTGATGGAAAAATATTATATGCCTTTTGTCGCTTGCGCCTTGATAGTAATAGCCCAATTTCCGAAGCGATTATCCGCGAGCTGCATGTTTACGGACAGCTTGTTGCCGTTGGCGGTGATAAGAAGGTTCAGCATAGCGGACTCGGTAAAAAATTATTGGAAGAAGCCGAAAAAATCGCTTCTAAGAATAAGTGTCAAAATATCGCCGTTATTTCCGGAGTTGGCGTTAGGGGATATTATAAAAAACTTGGGTATAGGACTTATAATTCGTACTTAATTAAAAAATTGAAAGGAAATCTATAAAATCTGTATGGAAGATAACATAAAATTTTCCGGGCTTGGTCCGATTTTAAAAAAGTTAGCGCCAAAAGTCGGGGCGAAAATTATAGTTGAGCCAAAATGGGGACTCGTCGGACAAATAAGCTTTTCTAATGGCGTTAAAAGATATTTTAGGTATTCAAGCCTAGACCTTAATCCGCTTGGTGCTTCGGCAATTTCTAAAGATAAAGATTACGCCAATTTTTTTATGAGCAAAATGGGTTACCCGATAATTTCCGGGAAAGCCTTTTGTTCTCCTATTTGGGCCAAAACCATAGGACAAAAACAAAAAGATCAAGAAGCGTATCAGTATGCCAAAGAAATTGGTTTCCCGCTTATCGCTAAGCCTAATAGCGGTAGTCAGGGAAATGGAGTTTTTCTTGCCAATAATAAAATAGAATTAAAGCGAGCTCTGAAATATATATTTGATAGAGATAATATTGCGCTTATTCAAAAATTTATTTCCGGAAACGATTATCGCATCGTCGTCTTGGACAATAAAATAATTTCCGCCTATCAAAGAATCCCGTTTTGTATTATCGGTAATTCTAAGGATACAATTGATAAATTAATTAAAAATAAATTAAAAAACCTAGCGAGTTTAAATCGTCCGGTTAATGTTAAAGTAGACGATTTAAGAGTAATCCAAAATCTAAAAAGACAAAAATTGAATTTAAAATCAGTTTTGAAAAAAGACAAAAAAATATATCTTTTAAATAACGCTAATCTTTCTTCGGGCGGAGAGGCAATTGAGGTAACGAAAAAGATCCATCCGGACTTTAAGAAATTAGCGATTAAGCTCACCAAAGATATGGGGCTTCGTCTTTGCGGCGTAGATTTGATAGTTCAGGGGGAAATTAGTTTGCCGGCTAAGAAATATCAAGTTATAGAAATTAATGCGGCACCGGGACTAGACCACTATATTAAACTGGGACGCGCACAAGAAAAAATCGTAGAGAGGATGTATTTAGAGGTTTTAAAAGCGATGAAAAGAGCTTAAAAAATCGGAATTTGTTAAATTTTAATAAGTATGTAATAATTATTTTATGTTGATTACTAAAAACATTACAACTTGGTCGGGGTTTGTTTTAACCAGTTCAGTTTGTTGACCCGGAGAACTTTTTGATTTTTCTTAAAGCGTCTCTCTGGGACGTTTTTTTATTTAATTTATAGGATTTATGGACCGTTATTTCGTCGGATAAGGTAAAAAATTGTTTTTGACAAAGTAGCGTCTTTAAACTAAGATTAAGATAAGAAAATTAACTTAATTCGCCATTTGGCAAAGACAAAATATATGATATATGATCATTTAGAAAATCAAGATCCCACTGTTTTTGAGATTATTAAAAGGGAAGAAGAGAGGCAAAATGAGGAACTAGAGCTTATTGCCTCGGAAAACTATGTTTCACCGGCTGTTTTAGAGGCGATGGCAACGGTTTTGACTAATAAATATAGCGAGGGTTATTCCGGACATCGGTATTACGGAGGAAATTATATTATTGACGATATTGAGGACTTGGCGATTGAAAGAGTTAAAAAATTATTTGATGCCGAACATGTTAATGTCCAACCTTTATCCGGCTCTCCGGCAAATGCCGCTGTCTATATGGCTTTTTTAAATCCGGGAGATAAGGTTTTAGGTTTAAGGTTAGATCATGGTGGACATTTATCACATGGGCATAAAGTTAATTTTTCCGGACGCTTATATAATTTTGTTCAATATGGTGCCAATTTAGAAACGGGAATAATTGATATGGACGAGGTTCGGGAAATTGCCTTGCGTGAAAAACCGAAGATGATTGTCGCCGGGTTTAGCGCTTATTCAAGAGAAATTGATTGGCAAAAATTTAAAGATATTGCTGACGAGGTTGGCGCCTATACTTTTGCCGATATCGCTCATATTGCCGGATTAATCGCCGGAAAACAATTAAAAAACCCCGTTCCAATTTTTGACGTTGTTTCAACAACGACGCATAAAACGTTAAGAGGTCCAAGAGGGGCGATTATAATGTGTAAAGAAAAATTTGCCAAACAAATAAATACGGCCGTTTTCCCAGGCATGCAAGGCGGACCGCATGATCATATTACCGCCGCTAAAGCCGTCGCTTTCGGAGAAGCGTTAAAGCCAGAGTTTATTGAATATTCGCGCCAAATAATTAGCAACGCGAAAACGATGGCTGAGGAATTTATAAAGCTCGGGTATAAAATAGTTTCCGGTGGAACGGATAATCATTTAATGGTTGTTGACTTAAGCAGTAAAGGATTAGCCGGAAAAGAAGCGGAAACGACTTGGGAAAAAATTGGTATTTCTGTATCTCGCTCAACAATCCCGAACGACCCTAATCCGCCGATGAACCCGTCTGGAGTTAGATTAGGAACCCCTGCTATTACGACTAGAGGAATGAAAGAGGCAGAAATGAAACTGATTGTTGCTTTGATGGATGACGCTTTAATAAACAGAGAAGACGAAAATAAATTAGCAGTGATTAAAGATAAAATAAAAAAGTTGTGTTTCGAATTCCCGATTCCGACCAAATAATATAAATTATGTATAAAGAGATAGACGGAAAAAAAATCGCCGAAAATATTAAGGATAAGATTGCGGCAGAGATTTTTAGTTTTGACGAACTAAGACCGAACTTAGCGATTATTTTAGTCGGTGAAAGAGAAGATTCAAAAATTTATGTTTCCTTAAAAGAGAGCGAAGGAAAAAAAGTTGGCATTGATACCCATATTTATAGGTTAGAGGAAGAAACTTCCGAAAGAGATCTTTTAGATATTATAGATTTTTTAAATAGGGATTTATTAATTGATGGAATTCTGGTTCAACTGCCTTTGCCAAAACATATCAATACTGACAAAATTATTTTAACGCTTGATCCGAAGAAAGACGTTGACGGATTTCATCCCGATCATCCGGATTTTATTCAATCTCCGGTCATCGGTTCAATTGGCGCTTGTTTAGAAGATATAAAATTTGATGCAAAAAATAAAACCGCTTGTGTTTTATATAATTCAGAAGTGTTTGGTGGCGGAGTCAAGGAATCTCTTGAAAAAGCCGGACTAAAAATAATTACTAAATCCGAAGAAGCAGACTTACTCGTAACCGCGCTTGGCGAACCGCATAAAATAAAAAAAGAAAATATAAAAGAAGGAGCGGTAATTATTGATATCGGAATAACCAAAGTCGGAGAACAAATTTTAGGCGATGTTGATTTTGAAAGTGTTAAAGATAAAGCAGAATATTTAACGCCAGTCCCCGGAGGTATCGGTCCTATGACTATTGCTTTTTTGTTTAAGAATGTTTTAGAGATATTTAAAAGACATTATAATTTGGGTAAATAAAAAACCATTTCTGAAAGAAATGGCTCGTACAATTTTTGTACGGTTTATTTGGAGAACAATTTTTTTCTGTTTCTCCAAACGTAAATAGCAAGAGCTATTAAAAATAAGCTCATTGCTATCATAATGACGATACTAAGATCGTCAATAGGTTTTTCCATGGTAATCAATTTTAAGGTTCTGCTTACTATATCATATATAATCTATTCTGTCAATGGTTAAGAAAAAACAACAATTAATTGAGCTTTTAAAGATTCATTTCGGTTATGAATCTTTTTTGCCTGGGCAGGAGCTAGCGATTGATAATATTCTACAAGGCAAAGATACGCTTGTCGTTTTGCCGACGGGAGGAGGTAAATCCCTTATCTTCCAATTACCCGCCTTAATTCAAGAGGGGATAACGATTGTTATTTCTCCGCTTATCGCTTTAATGAAGGACCAAGTTGATTCTTTAGAACGAGTTGGTATTCCGGCGACTTTTATTAATTCTTCAATCAGTCCCGACGAGACCAGTAATCGTTTAGAGAAATTAAAATCCGGATTTTATAAGATTGTTTATATCGCCCCGGAGCGTTTTTATAATACCGTTTTTTTAAACGAACTTAACAAAATAAAAGTATCATTGTTTGCGATTGACGAAGCGCATTGCGTTAGCCAATGGGGGCATGATTTCCGGCCGAGCTATTTAAGACTTAAAGAAGCAATAAAATTTGTCGGCAATCCGCCCGTTGTTGCTTTAACCGCAACGGCCACGCCGGAAGTAAGAGAGGATATAATCAAACAATTAAATCTGCATGATCCGGAAACAATTATTACCGGTTTTGCCAGACCGAACTTACAGTTAGCGGTTATCCCTTCCGCTAACGGTCAAAAGATAGAAAATATTCTAAATTTTTTAGTTACCAATCCGGAAATCGGTTCCGGTATAGTTTATGTCGGGACGAGGGCAAAGGCGGACGAACTCGCCGAGGTATTAATGGATAACGATATTAAAACCGTTGTTTATCATGCCGGGATGGACTCAAATAGCCGCGATTGGGTCCAGGAAAAATTTATGAAAGGTGAAGCACAAGTTGTTGTCGCGACTAACGCTTTTGGTTTAGGTATTAATAAAAAAAATATTCGTTTCGTTATTCATCACGACTTGCCGGGGACAGTTGAGGCTTATTACCAAGAAGCCGGACGTGCCGGAAGAGACGGGGCACCTAGTTTTTGCCTATTATTTTATCATGCCCAAGACAGATATTTAAGAGAATTTTTTATTAAAGGAGACAATCCTGACCCAAAACTGATAATTGAGATTTATGATTTTTTAGTAACTCAGGCTAGTTTAGAAATTGACCCGGAAGCCTCTATTTTAATTACCTATGCGGAAATTGCTAAAAATTTAAGCGAAAATGTGCCGGAAATGGCGATAGGCACCGCTTTAAAAATTCTAGAGAAAGAGGGCTATATTTCTCGGCCAAACGAGAAAACGTCCAACTCCTATTTAAAAACCAAGAAAAACCCGGAAGAGATAAGCGCCGCCCTTGGTAAAAGAGCAAAAAGCCAAATAGAAATTTTTAATCTCCTGGTTGAAAAATACCATCGGGAGTTAGAAGCCGGTTGGGATTTTAATCCGGAAGAAGTTGCGATAGTTTTAAAAGTGAAGAAAGACGCATTACTTCGCGCGATAAAGAAATTAGCGGAAAAAGATTTAGTTGAGTATAAACCGCCGTTTAGAGGAACGGAAATAAAATTACTAAAAATTGTCGAGGCGGAAAGTTTAAAACTTGATTTTAAAGCGCTCAAAGAAAAAATGGCGCGGGCTTATGAGAAACTTGATGAGATGGAAAATTATGTCTATAGTCTAGAATGCCGTCAGAAATATATCTTAAATTATTTTGGCGATTCTAGGAGTGCAGAGTGCGGCAAATGTGATAATTGTTTAAGAACCAATCGAATTAATAAAAACAGCAAAGACGATTATCGGAAGCGCGAGTATTTATCCTAAATTATGAAAGTAAATTTTCAGAAAGAACTATTAGAAATTGTTAAACGGAATTATGAAGAAATTTCCGAGAGTTTTAATTTAACGAGGCGCAAAGAAATTTGGCCGGAAATAAAAATTCTAGCGGAAGGAATAAAAGAGGGCGATAAGATTTTGGACTTAGGCTGCGGAAACGGACGGTTAGTCGAGGCCTTAAAAGATAAAACACTAGAATATTTAGGAATTGATGCCAGCTCCGAATTAATTTCCAAAGCGAAACTAAATTATCCGGGCTATAGTTTTTTAGTTCAAGATATTATTGACTTAAAATTCAATAATGATAAAAAATATAATTATATTTTTTGTTTAGCGGTTTTACAGCATATTCCGGGAACGGACTTAAGAATTAGCGTTCTTAAAAGGATGAAAGAGTTATTACTCCCGGGAGGAAAAATCATCGTCAGTAATTGGAATCTTTGGCGGAGTAAAAAACACCGCATTCTTTTAATTAGAAATTTTTTAACAAAACTTCTGGGGAAAAACGAACTTGATTTCGGTGATATTATCTTTCCTTGGAAAAACTCGCAGGGAGAAGAAGTAAGTACAAGATATTACCATGGTTTTACCGCCGGGGAATTAAGGAGCCTTTCTAAAAGGGCAGGTTTTAAAATAGAAAAGTTATATAAAGATAATTACAATTATTGGCTAATATTAAAGTAAAGTAGTATTTTTAGGGGTTATTTTTTTTAGTCTATTGACACCCCCTGGGGGTATATGATAAAATAAACTCATGAAAACAAATGAACAAAGAATAAATAATATTATCGGTCAGTTAGAGGGGATTAAAAGAATGTTATCTACGGAGAAACGCGATTGTTTTTCACTTATTACTCAGCTTAAAGCGACTAAGTCTGCCCTTGGCTCGCTAATGGAGAAAGTAATTAGCGACGAGTTCGATCATTGTTTCTTAAACGATAAAACAAGCGGTAAAGAAAAAATGGAAAAAATATTTTCCGAGATTATAAAAAATAATTAAAAATTAAAAATAAAATTTATGTCTAACGCTTTAGAAGTAAACAAAGATAGTTTTAAAAATGAAGTTCTAGAAAGTCCGGTTCCAGTTTTGGTTGATTTTTGGGCACCTTGGTGTATGCCTTGTAAAATGATGGCGCCGATTTTAGATGAACTTTCCGGTGAGTTAGCAGGAAAAGTAAAAATCGTTAAAGTAAATACGGAAGACGGTACCAATCAAGACTTAGCGATTGAATATCAAATTCAAAGCATTCCTAATATGAAGCTTTTTAAGGGCGGTAATATTATTGGTGAATTTATTGGTTTAAGAAACAAGGAAATATTAAAAGGAGAAATTGAGGACTTAATTAAATAATAATATGAGTATCTTTAATGATAATTTAGAACGCTTGAAAGAAATACAAAGTTTAGAAGGAATTTCCGATGCGCAAATGAGTAAATTATTAAGTCCGGTCCAATCTAATTATTCCGAACTTAAAATTGGTGATAAGATTTATCCGGCCTGGCGAATCATTTTTAATCGCGCTCTCGGTCCGGGAAAAGGAGGAATCAGATTTCATCCCGATGTTAGCGAGGATGAAGTAAAATCCCTGGCTTTCTGGATGGCGCTTAAGAACTCGTTAGCCGATATTCCTTATGGAGGAGCCAAGGGCGGAGTAAAATTTAATCCGAAAGAAACAAGTTTGGCAGATCTTCAGGAAATAAGCCGTAAATATATTCAAGCATTTGGCGACTTTCTAGGGCAAGATAAAGATATACCGGCGCCAGACGTCTATACCAATGGCCAAATTATGTCTTGGATGCTTGATGAGTTTGAAAAGAAGGTCGGTCATCATGAGCCGGGAATGATTACCGGTAAACCGGTTGAGCTTGGTGGAATAGCCATGCGCGGCGATGCAACCGCTCAAGGAGGTTATATTGTTACTAAAGAATTAGCCGCCAAGTTTTTATCTGAGAAAAAACAGATTAGAGTTGTTGTTCAGGGTTTTGGTAATGCCGGATTATTTATGACTGAGAAATTATTTGATGACGGATTTAAAATAATCGCCGTTTCCGATAGTCAGGGCGGAATTTATAAGGAAGAAGGATTAAATATCAAAGAGCTAATTGATTTTAAAAATTCCGGGCAGGCCGTTGGAAATTATACGGACGGTACTAAGATAAGTAATCAAGAATTATTGGAGCTTGATACAGATATTTTAGTTTTAGCGGCGCTTGAGAATCAAATTACCAAAGATAACGCCGACAAGATTAAGGCAGGGTTTTTAGTTGAGCTAGCCAATGGTCCGATTACCTTTGATGCCGATAAAATATTGGCAGAAAAAAAGAAAATAGTTGTTCCGGATATTCTCGCCAATTCCGGCGGGGTTATTGTCAGTTATTTTGAATGGGCACAAAACAGGACTGGACAAATTCTAGACGATGAGTATCTTCGTAATTTATTGGAGAAAAAAATGAGAGTAAATTGGCAGAGAGTTTATTCTAAATACGAAGAAAAAAATAAGGGAATAACTTTGCGCCAAGCCGCGTATGCTCTGGCGATTTCAAGAATATTAGCGGCGGAAAAATATAGAGGATAAATAATAGAACGATAAAAAAAGACCTTCCTGGACGGAAGGTCTTTTTGTAATTAAGTCCTTAGTTTAGTTGCAGGCGGCGTCGGTAGCCGTATTGGCTGTTCCTGAGCCGAAACCCGGAGCAGGGGAATCGCTTGATAAGGTTGTTGCACATTCTTTTGGTTCTTCAGAGAAGGCACCGCAGACAGTCTTTAATAAGCTAGCAGAATCACGTCCTGATTGTGCTTCAGTTCCGTTTATAACTAAAGTTGGAGAGCCGGCAACGCCATACTTTGTATTATCTTCTTTATAAATATCAAATCCCGGGTAGCTTCCTTTGAAACCAACTTTGTTAGTAAAGTTCTCGCTTACTTTAAATTTCTTGTCGGTTGATTTAACGCAAGATTCAACTTTTGATTTGTTTACTCCAGCTGTTTCAAGACAAGGAGCAGATTCACCGCTTACCAAGAAACATTTTAGGTAGGCATTAAGTTTAGTTGATTGGTCTTTTTGAATACAGTATTGAGCTAATTGTTCTTGTAATTCTTTTTCACCGTGCATCGCGTAGTCAACAAACTTTAACTCAAAATCAATTTTCTTGCCCAGTAACTCAACAACCGGAAGCATTCCTTTTTCAATTTGTGTACCGTATGGGCAATGGCTCATAACGAATAACTCAACAACCGGCTTATCAGTTTTTGGAAGAACAGCTGAAGGAGCGGAATCGGTCGGGGTACCGTTAGCATCGGTTTCTACCGAAGCGCCGGTTTTAACTTCCAACGCTTGAGGAAAGAATAATTTTCCGTCCTTGGTTAAATACGATTCTACAACATCACTAACGATATCAACTTTTAATTTATAAAGACCGTATTCAGTTGTTATTTCTTTAATAGTTGCTTTTGTATCGCCTTGCATTAAGAACTTATTGATAAATTCTTCGGCTTGGGTTTTTGCTTCTGCTTTGCTCAAGTTATTGAAAGATCCTCTAAAGGAGAAATAACCGATTAAAGCTAGGGCAATAACCAAAACGATAGGGAGCAGTACCCTTACTAAGAACTTTCGTTCTTTTAATTTTTTTAGTAGTTTCTTCATAGTTTTAAAATATTAATTATTTTTTTAAGATATATACATTATAGTAGAAAATAAGACGGAGGTCAAAATTTCGGCAAAAATGATTCAAGTTCGGTCGGCAGTTTAATCTTAAAGTCCTTCTTTTCTCCGTCCAAGGATTTAAAAGACAATTTATAGGCTACTAAAAATACACGACCCAGGTTCAGTTTTTGGTTTTTTACTTTTGTTTTTTTGGTATTGTATAAGGGATCGCCAACGAGAGGGTACCCATAGGCAAAAAAATGGACACGGATTTGGTGAGTTCTTCCAGTCTTAATTTTAACGTCTAAATAGGTATAATTAACAAATCTTTTAATAACTTTAAATTCAGTAATTGCCTCTTTAGAGTTAAAGACGCCGGCAATATTTCCTTGGTCGCGATTTTTTGGAGTATGGCGGGTAAGGAGCTCAAGCGAATTAAGAGGGAGGGCAGCCATTTTATAACCGTCTCTAGAGCGCTTTATCGGAAAGTTTATCTCATCGCAGTCTTTAGAAACCCTTCCGTAAACGAGAGCAAGATAGTCTTTATTTATTTCACGACTTTGAAATTGTTTCTTTAAGTCCTCAAAGCTTTCCTGGGTTAGAGCAATAACCATTAGGCCGCTCACATCTTTATCAAGACGATGAACTATTCCCGGGCGAATCGGGTCGTCGCCGACTTTTTTTATCTCCGGGTAGCGTTCTATCAGAAAATCAGCTAAAGTTTTTTCTTTTAGATTACCGCCTTCGTGGACCGCAAGGCCGGCCGGTTTATTTATCACTAAATAATTTTTATCTGCAAAAATAATTTCCGGGAAATCATCTTTATTTTTAGAGGTTGCTAGTAGGGTCATAAGTTTGTGCTCCGCCTTTATTTGATTTTTTAAAAATAGATTTTAAATCTTTAGCGCTAACTCCGCCCAGAAAATAAAGGGCGACAAAATAAATCAAAGAGGCTAAGACAATTATTATTAATAAGCTTGTCAGCTTAGTTTGATACTGTTCTGGAGAAAAGTAAAGAAAGACGCCCATTAGTAATGCTGCGCCTAAGGATTTAATGGTTGTTTTTAAGTTGGGTAAAAAGCGACTGTATTTATAGACACAATAAGCGGAAAATAAACCAATCGCGATTTCACTATATATTGTTACGCTCGCCGCACCCAAATAGGAGAACTTCGGGATAAAAATAAAATAAGCGGCGAGAGCGCTTATACTCGTAAAGATATAGAAGCCAATCAGTTTTTTTTGTTTGTCTAAAGCGATTACGGCGTGAGAGAACATTGTTCCAAGAAATATAGCGGCCACAGAAACGATAAGATATTTCAAGATAATGCCTGACTCTATAAAATCCTGTCCGGCAATATAAACCATAATCGGTTTGGCTAAAAACTGCGCCCCGACGATTAAAGGAATGGCAATTATGGCCATAAAATCAAAGGATTTTTGGAGAACAGTTTTAAAATAATCAGTTTTATTCTCAAGCCAAGCGGCGGTTAGAATCGGCAAGATTAACCCGGCAAACATAAAAGGAATACTGGTTAGAACATCTATTACTTTATAAGTCGCGCCGTATAAGCCGACCGCGCTTGAGCTTTGATAAAGTGAAAGAATGAGAACATCGGCTCTTAAATAAATTAAGTTTAAAACGATAGTAATAGCAAGCGGCCAAGATTTAGAAAATATTTTTTTCCAAAGCGAGAAGCTAATTTGTAATCTAATTTTAGCGAACTTTCTAGAAAATAAGTAATGGAAAATAAAATTAATTGCGCCGGCTAATACTGTAACCACCAAAACTCCGTTTAGTCCGGTTTGGTTTCTGGCGACCAGTATTATTCCAATTAACAGAGCGACGCGGCTTATAATTTCTGCAAGCGATGCTCTATCCATACTTAAGCGTTTTTGCAGGAGCCCGATTATTATTTGATTTAAGGCAGGAAAGATAAAAGAAAGGGAGGCAATTAAAACACCGATTTTTATGGTTTGGCTATAAGGCATAAAAAGAACAAAAATCGGGGCAAGAGAAATAAATATCAAAACCGAAACTAAGCGCAAACTAAATAAGTTGTTTAAGATTTTATTTTCCTCAACCGGATTTTTTTCACCACTTATCATCTGGACTGTTACTAAAGTTAATCCTAGGTCGGCAATAACGGCAAAAAAAGTTAAAAAAGTAGTAATGGTCGTATATTCTCCAAATCCGTCCTGCCCGAGATACCTAGTAATCATGGCCAAAGCCAAAAGACCTAAAATAGTTGAAATTATTTTACCGATTATTTGGATTAAGGTATTGTGAGCAATTTGTTTTGGTAGGCTCATTTTTCTTGTGTTTTATCGGGGTTTTTTATATAATAATAATGCTAATTCAATTATAACATTATTTATGAAAATAACTAGAAAACACATTATTTCTTTTATTATTTTGGTTTTCTGTTTAGCCTCCGTTATTTCTTTTCTCTCGGCTATATCTCCTGTTAAAGCGGCGAACGAGAATGAAGCACTTTTTAATCAGCAACAAGGACTCAGCGACATTCAACAGGTTTATGGCGGGGATAGGGCAAAACAGGACCCGCGAGAAATTATCGGCAGAATAATAAATATTGTTTTAGGGTTATTGGGGGTTATATTTTTGGGCTTAACGGTTTTTGCCGGATTTCAATATATGACTGCCGCCGGGAACGAGGAGCAGGCGAAAAAAGCGATGGCGCTACTTAAGAATGCGGTTATTGGTTTAGTTATTGTTTTGGTTTCTTGGGCTCTTACCCTATTTATACTAACAATGACTGACGAAGCATCAAGA
>CAYUWA010000006.1:0-16622 GCA_964448505.1 uncultured Gammaproteobacteria bacterium
TCTTTCAGCAATATTTTTCCTCTGTCCTCCCTCAAAGATAAAAGGTTTAGTAACAACCGCAACAGTCAAAGCTCCCTGTTCCTTGGCAATTTGAGCAACAATAGGTGAGGCGCCGGTTCCGGTTCCGCCACCAAGTCCGCAAGTAACAAAAACCATATCGCAACCCTTTAAAGATTCTTTAATTTCATTCTGAGATTCTTCGGCGGCACTTTTTCCTAATTCCGGGTTCATACCCGCGCCTAAACCTCTGGTTACGGTTTTACCGATATGGATTTTCTCGCTTGCCTTATTATAGTGAAGAGCCTGGATATCAGTATTTATAGCAACAAAGCCGACTCCTTTAATACCATTATCAACCATGCGATTAATCGCAGAGTTTCCTCCTCCACCAACGCCGACAACTTTTATTTTTGCAAAAGTTTCTATTTCTGGTTTTACCTCAGCCATATATTTCTCAATTAATTCTTAATTATTTAGGCATTATTTTACTAAATAAACCCTTAGTTTTTTCAAATAAACCGTCTAGACTCTTTTTAAATTTTCCATTGCTAGCTCCTTCCAATTCGCTATGGCTACCCCAAATTACTAATCCAAGAGCCGTCAAAAATTCCGGATTCTTTACTTTATCAATAACAACATTAATATTTTTAGCCAAACCAATAGCCGCCGGGAGTCTTAACTTCTTTTTAGCAGATTCTACTAAAGAATCAAGGTCCGCGCCGCCGCCGACGAAAATAACTCCTGCCGGAAGCATCCCTGAACGATCTATTTTCTTAAACTCCGAATCAACCCGATCAAATATTTCTTCAACTCGAGCATTAATAATTTCAGAAACATATTTGCGAGAAACTGTCGTTATGTCGTCATTTATTTCTTCTTCTTTTACTAAGTTAGAAACGTCTATTTCGTCCTGAGATGTTCCGTCGTCAATAACTGCCTGGCCATATTTTTGTTTAATTCTCTCGGCCAAATTAATCGGGCATCTAAGACCAATAGCCACATCGGCAGTTATATGTTCGGCCCCAATTGGTAATATCGCTGTATGAATTAAATTTCTTTCTTCGTAAACAGCCAAAGAGGTTGTAGCCGAGCCTAAATTTATCAAAGCAACGCCCAGTTCCTTCTGTTTAGGGCTTAGGACGGCTTCGGCGGCCGCCAGGGGCGCCAAAACTAAATCTTCAATTTCTAAACCGGTTCTATAAATTGCTTTAGTTAAATTTTTAATCTGCGTGCTTAGTCCCTGGATAATTAATGTTTCAACCTCAAGACGAATTCCATTCATTCCTATCGGATCTTTAATATCAGATTGATTATCAACTCCAAATTTTATAGGGATAACGTGAAGAATTTCATAATTAACCGGAACGGCTAAAGCACGGGCGGCTTCTATCGCTCTGTTTACATCCGTATCGCCAATCTCTCCGTCACTGCGAGAAACAGCTACCACTCCTTTAGAGCGCTCGCATTTAATATGAGGATCGTTAATGCTGACCCATACGCGGGAGATAGGAACACCCACTAAACGTTCTGCTTTTTCCAAACAGGCCGAAATAGAAGAAGTTGTTTCTTCGATACTGTTTACTATTCCCTTACTGACTCCGGATGTCGGAACGCTAACGGCTCCGATAATTTGTAGTTCTTCTCCGGTTGGCCCAGGAATTTTTTGCCCGATTACTAAACGGATTGAAGTTGAGCCGATATCTAATCCAGCAATAATGTTATCCTTCATACAATCTTTAATCCTTTAGTTCACTGCTCTCTAATTATGGCTAATAACTAGCCAAAATATCTTAGTTTCGTGAACTATAAAGTTACTATATTTAATATAAATAAAAAACTTGAGATGTTACTTTAAACAATACTTACATTATACAAAATTTATAAGATTTTAACAATTCTAAAATAGGCTTAGATACCAAACAATTATTTGTTGCCCCCAAATTAGAGTAATAATAGCGCCAATTATCAAAAACGGGCCCAAAGGAACTTTTGATTTTAGGCTCTTTTTATTATTAATTAGCAAAAACGAGCTAATTATTGCGCCAATGATATAAGCCAAGAAAAGGGCTAAAAAGAAAAGTCCGAACACGGGGAAAACTAAACCCAATAAAGCGCCAAGCCAAATATCCCCCGAACCGATTCCTCGGCCCTTGGTAATATAATATTGCAAACCGAAAAATAAGCAACCAATTACGGCATACAGCAATAAGTTGCCCCAGAAAAAACCCAAGAATAAATTCAAAATAAAAACTAGAGCGAGCGTCGGCCAAACAATTAGCATCGGTATCATTTGAAAGCGAAGATCATAGACAAAAATAACGATGAAAGCGGAAACCAGAAGCCAATCCCGAGACAATATTAAAGTAAGTTGCGGATTAGAAATATTAATATAAAAGAATACAGGAAACAAAATAGCACCCGCCAATTCAACTATCGGGTACTGCCAAGATATTTTTTGTTTGCAATAACGGCAGCTTCCTCGTAAAATAATAAAACTTAAAAGAGGAATATTATCATACCAAGCAATACTTTTACGGCACTTAGGGCAATAAGAACGACCGCCAATACCCTCCTCTTTATACATGCGCCAAATAAGACAATTTAAGAAACTGCCGATAATGAGCCCGATAAGAGCCGCTAAAAACAAAAAATAGATCATATACTTATTTATTATTTATTTTATTTTTTAATTTATAAATATAATAATTAACAGCGGCTCGGTATAGCCCGGTTATAAAACTAACTTTGAAACCGAAATAGCCAGCTCGGTAGGCACCACTTTTAATATTATTTAAAAAAGTCCAAACAAATTCACTCGGTAAAAGAACTAAAGGAAAACGTAAGCGATATTTAATAGTTTTTGACCAATCGGAATCTAAGTAATTAAATTTTTTTATTTGTGAAAACTCTTTAAAATAATATCCCGCCTGCACCTTGGCCCAAGGTAATTGTTTTTTTAAAAAAGAATTAAAAGAATAATTATTATACGCTGGTTGATGGTGAAGTTTAAAATTTGTTCTCTCGACTTTGCCACTAATTTGAACCGCAAATTGCAGAATTCCTAAAAATGATATTTTATCTTTGCGAAACAAGATTCGCTTATATGGCCAATGCGCCTTAACTTCTCTAGCTCCATTCCAAAGAGGCCAAAAAAATTCATAAGCAGATATTTCTTGATTTAAAGGCAAATTCGGCAAGTTATTTTTTAATTCTTGAGACAAAAACTCATCAGCGTCAATTTGCAAAATCCAATTAAATGAGGCTTGCTCAAAACTGAATGGACGATGTTCTTCTGCCCCACCAGCAAAGGGTTGAATAAACATTTTTGCACCATATTGTTTGGCAATTTCTAAAGTTTGATCATGACACGGTCCATCATGGACAACAATAATTTCATCAACAACATCTCGCAAGCTGTTTAAGCAACGACCTATAAGAGCCTCTTCATTGTGGACAACTAAACAAGCGGAAATTTTTTCCATATATCTTAATCTTTAAAGGAAGCTTTAAATTTTGTTAAATCTATATTACTCGGCGCTAACTGCAAGGCTCTGTTAAAATAAAACTTGGCTTTTTCTAGTTCGCCGCTTTCTCTATAAAGCTCGGCTAAAGCCATAGTCCAGTTATAATCAAGCGGATTTCGAATCGCCCCTCTTTCGTTAAATAAAATAGCTGTTTTTAAATCACCGCGCAAATAATAAGTATCGGCAATTTTTTTAAATAATGAATAATCTATTAAATAATTGTTATACGCCTTTGAATAATAATGTTCCGCAGATTTATATTCTTTTTCTTGAAAGTAAATATCTCCTAAATTTCTATAAATTAAGTATCGGGAGAACCTTATTTGTGTTTCATGCTCAAAATTTATACGTTCTAACAAGGTCGGATTATCTAAGTCGGGCAAACAAGCCTCGGCGTCAAAATAAGCCTTTTTTGCCGAATCAAAATTACTAATTCTAAAGAAAAACATAGCTTCTTCTAAATATAAATTCGGCCAGTATGGAGTAATTGTTTTTAGCAACTGAAAGTGGTTACTGGCTAAATTACGATCGCCGAGTGTAGTCGCTATTTTCGCCTTTAACAACAAATCTTTATAGCTATTACCAAGAGCGGGATAAACACGCTCAAGTTCGTTCTTCACTAATTTTTGAGTTGCTAGCTCTGAAATATTGTTATAAATATCACTTAAATTATTAGCGAGAAAATTATCATAATAATTTTGTTGGGGGTAATTTATTTTTAAATTTCTTATATCTTCGCTTAAAACAAGGGCGGAGCCGTATTCTTTATCTGTAAGCGCAATATACACTTTATTGAAATAATAATCCGCTTTCAAAATACGGAAATTACTTATAACTTGCCAGATACAGAATAAACTCAAAACAGAAATATAAAATATTTTTGTAATTGTTATTTTTTTGTCTTTTTCCTTATTTAAAAAAGGCGCGTCAACCGAAAATAGTGGAGAAATATTAATAAGAGCCGCCAAGGCTAAAAAGAACCAAAAATAAATTTCTGTCCCCACCGTTGAAAAACCGACCAGAAGAGACAATAAATAAGCTAGCGCCCCAAACATAAGGGCTAGGGAAAGCTCTCTATTTTTATTTTCTTTAATATTTTTTTCCAGGAGCTTAAAAAACCAAAAATATAAAAATAATAAACCGCATAATCCGATTAAACCGCTGGTGAGCAAGGTATCGAGTAATAAATTATGTGCGCGATCGGTATTAGCACCAACATCACCATTTATTGCCCAATCCTTATTATAATACTTGATAAAAACATCACCCTCATTTTCTAGGCCATATCCAAATACCGGTTTTTTTATAATAGAATCGGCGGCAGCGGAGAAAAAATCTAGACGAGTGGCAAAACTTCCGGAACGGTAATTAGCCATATTTATAACGCGCCCCGGCATAAAAGTCTCTAGCCCGATAAACAACGCGCTCAAAAATCCCAGGGCGACTGCAAGCGATATAATTTTTTTTCTTCGACTTGATTTTGAAAATAACAAGCCTAGACAAAAAAGAGCGATTGTTAGAGATAAAGCAATTATTGCTCCCCGGCTTGAAGTCAGAAGAAGACAGACTAATTCTGAAAAACCAATTAACAAGCAAGCAAATTTAGCAAGAAACTTTTTACAACTTATGAGCAGATAAAGAGACAAGGGGAGAACAAACAATAAAAAGGAGGCTAAAAAATTAGGCTGTCCGAAACTTGATATTATCCGACCGCTTAAAAGCGGCGATTCCGGCCAAGCAAAAAAATCAATCCCTAGAATTTGCAGAATTCCATACGTTGATACCAAAAAACCGGAAAAAACAGCGCTCTTTATTAATCTCCTAATCCTGGTTTTATAAGAAAAACCCTGCTTCTTTTCTGGGCCAATCGCCGTTGCAAAAAAACTTAATATCAGAAGAATAAAAAAACCAAAGTAAAAAAAATAGTTTAATAAGCCTTGCTGCCTATTATAATCCCCAAAGAAACTGACCGCGTAGTTGGAGGAAAAACAGAAAGAGACAATAAGCGACGTTAAAAATAGCGCGGGATATAGAAAATGTTTTTTCAAAATCTTTAAAAAGCCCTCCGCTTTTAAAAAAACACCGTAAAATTCCGACCAATTTATTATTATTTTAAACGATACTAGAAATAAAAGAACCAGGGTTAAGACTTTAAACAAAATAATCTTATTAAGCTCGAAAATATTAAAAGTTGGAAAAAAATAAGCAAACCAAAGAGGAACTAGAAAAACAATTGAAAGACAAGTGGCTTCAATCAATAAATTTAATAGATTAATATTTGGGAAAATGGTTTTGCGAAAATGAAACTTCATAACTATATTATAGCAAATAAAAAAAGGGCTTGAAACCAAGCCCTTTTTTATACATTTGATATTGTAAATTTATTTTTTCTTCATCATATTATTCCAGATTACCAAGACCGGACTAGCAATAAAAATAGAACTGTAAGTACCGATAAAGATGCCGACCGCTAAAGCTAAGGCGAAGTCTTTAATAGTATTGCCGCCGAAGAATAAAATAGCCAAAAGAGCTAAAATAGCCGACATTGAAGTATTAATGGAGCGGGATAAGGTCTGGTTAACGCTTCTATTAATAGTATTTTCAAAATCTTCATTGCTCTTGGGCAAATTTTCTCTTATTCTATCAAACACAATAATTGTATCGCTTACACTATAACCGAGAACCGTTAGTATCGCCGCAATAAACGGGGTATTAATTTCCAGACCATAGAAATGTCCAAGAAAAGAGAAGACGCCTAAAGTAACGATAATATCATGAAGCAAGGCAATAATGGCCGCTACCCCATATTTCCAAGAAGCAATCGGCTTAGAAACCTTCTTAAAAGCAATAGAGATATAGATAATGACCATTACTAAAACCAGTAATGACGCATTAAACGATTTACTTTTCAGTTCCTTGCCAATAGACGGACCAACGGAATCAAAACGTAATTCTTTAAACGTAACGCCCTGCTTATCTTTGGCCAGTTTCTCTAAACTACCCAACACCGACTGATGGACAGATTCAGCATGATCTTTAAAACGGACAATAACTGAGTTCTCCGCTGTTGGTTGAATGGTTAAACTATTAAGATTATTATCTTTTAAAGCCACTTGAATTTCCGTAACCGTGGGTTGATAATTTGTGAACTGAACTTCCAAGAGACTGCCGCCGGTAAAATCAATTCCAAAATTTAGGCCCCAAACGAATAAGGCGACAACTGAAGCCGTGGCCAATAAAACTGAAATACTTAAGAAGATTTTTCTAGCTTGAATAATCCGATAAATCATATTTTTATATTTTATATTCTTATTTAGTTTTTATTTATAGCAACCGGCTTCTTAGCGCCCAAAAGCCAAGTTTTATTCTCCAGCCAAGAACCCAAGAATAAAATAGAAAGAATTCTAGTAATAACAACGGCGCTAAATAATGAAACTGAAACACCAATAAACAGAGTCGTTCCAAATCCTTGAACGGTTGAGGTTCCAAAAAACATTAAAATCAAACAGGTAATAAGCGTAGAAACATTACCATCGCGAATAGATGGCCAGGCTCGTCTAAATCCATCGCTTACAGCTTGATTTACTGACTTGCCAGCTCTAATTTCTTCCCTGGTACGAGCAAAAATAAGAATATTAGCGTCAACGGCAATACCGATAGAAAGAATGAATCCGGCAATTCCCGATAATGATAGGGTGACCGGTTTTAGGGCATAGAAAAATAACAAGACGCCAATTATTATAAACATCAGTGCGAGAGTGCTATTAAATATTTTAATTTCGGTAAAAGTATAGAAGATCAAAGAAATAATTATGATAACTAGAATAAGAGCGAGCCATATTGGTAGAGCCTTAAATATTGCTAACACAGTTAACCCATAGACCATCAAAGATAAAACGGATAAAACACCGGGGAGACGATAGAAGACAATCATAAATATTGAAACCAAAAGCAAGCCTAACAACCCGGCCTTTAAACTATTATCTATAGACTTTGAGCCGAGACTAGATTCCACTGTTTGTTGCGAGACTAGAGAAACGGGGACAGGAAGAGCTCCGGAATTAAGTCTTTTAACTAATAGTTTTGCTTCTTCAACGTTAAATTGTCCAGAAATAAAAGCTTTACCGCCACTAATTTTATCATTTACTGTCGGGGCGCTTATAACATAACCGTCTAAGAATATGGCAACTTGTTTATTCAAATTTCGAGCTGTTATATCCTCAAACATTTTTGCTCCCTCAGCATTAAATTCTAGAGAGACTTCCGGAGAACCATCGTTGGTATTAAATTGAAGAACTGCTCTTTTTAAATATTTTCCAGTTAACTCCGTGTTCTTCCATAATGAATTAGGATCAATATTTACTGAGCCCGTTCCTTTATCAATGCTGGCCGCATCAACAGAAAGATTGGTGTTTTGTTCTTTAAACTCAAGAATAGGAGTTTCTCCAATCATTTTAATCGCTTCTTTAACATCTTTTATCCCGGCTAATTCAACAATTACCTTATATTCTCCAGAACCACCCTTATTAACTTGAACAACCGGCTCACTAACACCAAAAGCGTTGACTCGGCGTTCGATAACATCTCTAACTGACTCCATAGCGTCAGCTCTGTCGGCTTCCGGAATATTGGTTACATTAGCTTCATAAACTAAATGAGCCCCTCCTTGAAGATCTAGCCCTAAGCTGAAAGGTATTTCTTTCACTTGCGGAAGAATAATTACATTATTAGTTTTTTTAGCTAATATTTGGGAATATTTATTATAATAATTGCCTCCGACAATTAAAGAAACCATAATTGCGAAAACAACGATTAAACCTAAAACCCACCAAGCCTTGGCTCGCACTGATTGCTTAGAAAATTTTTGTAGAAACGACATATATATTTTAGAAATAAGGCCGAGCAAGCGCCGGCAACTATTATTTATAATTAGCTGAAACTTTAATATATCTTAGAATATTATAAAATAAAAATCAAGTTTTAACCTTTACAAAAAACCCGATTTTACTTATAATAGCTTTATTAATAATACTAAAAATATGCCACTAATACCAACTGTGATCGAGAAAGAGGGACAGATAGAAAGAGCTTATGATATTTATTCTCGCCTTTTAAAAGACCGGATAATATTTCTAGGCGAACCAATAGACGATAGAACGGCCAATATTGTTATCGCCCAATTATTATTCCTGGAAGCGGAAAATAACGACAAAGATATTAAGTTCTATATTAACTCTCCGGGCGGATCGGTCAGCGCAGGTTTGGCGATTTACGATACGATGCAATATATTAAATCAGACGTTTCAACAATTTGCATCGGCATGGCCGCATCAATGGCCTCGGTACTGCTGGCCGCTGGTGCTGTCGGCAAGCGCTTTGCCTTACCAAATAGCGAAATAATGATTCACCAAGTTATGGGTGGAGCGGAAGGGCAAGCCTCTGATATAAAAATACGAGCGGAACATATTCTAAAAATTAAAGACAAAATGAATAAGATTTTAGCTCAACATACCGGACAAAAAATAACAACCGTAGAAAAAGATAGCGACCGTGATTATTTTATGAGCGCCGAAGAAGCCCAAAAGTATGGATTAATTGATAAAGTTATAAAAAGGTAAACAAACAAAATATATACAAAAAAGCCTAATTTTATTGGGCTTTTTTAAAACTATAATAATTTTAAATTATTTAACCGAGAACGAATTAATTATCAGATTAAAAATATTTGGATAAGCTGCTCGGTCACCGACAGCAGCAATATAAGAAATTACATATATTTTATCTCTCTTATCGTCACTTAAATAAAAATTTAAATTATCCGGGCTCATAATTCCCTCCCAACCGGAACCCTTTTTTAATTTATCATAAGTTACAACAACATCCGGAAAAGTCTCCTCGTACCAAGTTAGAATACTTTGAACATCAGTATTATCTTGCAAAGAAATTTGAATCAAAGAATTATCGGGCGCAGTAATTATAACCGTCTCATCGTTATTAAGCGAAGATGTCCCCCAATTTGCCGGGTAAATTAACTGATAATATTTGCCTCTATACTCGGCGACATTTTGGTTCATTATTAATTTGCCCTCTCCAGCAGGATTATATATTTTATTAAGTTCAGAAAAATCATCATACGTATCAGAATCTGAATCGCTTAAATTAATGTTTGTCCCAAGAGCCTCTTCTTCAAAATCATTTAACCCGTCGGAATCCGAATCAACAATTGGCGGCAATAAAATATTCTCTAACTCTAAGGTTGAAGAAGCCAAGTTATCACCATTTTCATTAATATTTAAAACAGCCGGGTCGCTTATTTGAACATCAACGGTTGATGTTGAAAGAGCTAGCTCCGACTCCGAGCCAGTCGCTTGATTTTCAGGTGAAGTCGTATTTAACTCCGCAGTAGTAGATGGCTCGGCGTTTGTTCCTGGCTTTACAATAAAGCGATAGCTAAAATAAATCAGGACTAACACAAAAATAATTCCTAGCCCAATAATTATCACCCCGACTTTTTTTGAATTATTCTTAACTTCCGATTTTTGTTCCGAAAAACCAGAAGCAGATGTCGAACGACTAATAAAAGCGGGCTTAGACGAATAAATCGCTCCGCTTAATTTGGCCCGGTTAGGCATGTTATGGACTATTAAATCCTGATTGACCTTATCAACCAAAGAATTGTCCGGTGGGTTTTTTTTATTCTTTCGCTCAAGCATAAACTAAAGTAAGAAATAAGCGACTAGCAAGAAAGAGCCACCAATTAATAAGCCTAAAAGCAACCATTGTTTTAGATGATGGTTGCTTGTTTTCGGCATGGTGTGTAGATTAAGAGAAAGCGGCGAAACTGATTTTGACGTTTTTTGCTTTAAATCAACCGAACTCGAGTTCCTAATCTGATTATTGTTAAAGCTATTTAGCATAATTTATTGCGCTACATTACCCGGTAATTTTCCGGTGCCGTTTGGGTTATATCCGCCAAGAACTTCTTGCCCATCTTTGTAAGTATCGTTATCAGTGTCGGCATTTAGGGGATTAGTTTTATAGATAACGATTTCTTCATAATCACTTAGACCATCATTATCGGTATCTATAACATTAATATTTGTGCCAGCGATGTTTTCTTCATCATCTGTTAAACCATCTCCGTCTGAATCTACCGGAACAGGAGAAACGGCCGGTTCTAATTCTTCAGTACTTGTTGAGGCCGCAATAGGCGCTAGCTCGCTACTGGGAGTTAATTCATTATTAACAACAGGGGCCAATAATCCACTATTTACATCCCCTTCGATTGGGGTTTTAACTGTTTCCTGGGTATTGGTTTGCGGGGACGGAGTCTTTGCAACCGGAGCTTTAATAAATTTACTATAAACTAAGTAAGCTGCCAAAATAAAAATAACACCAATAATTCCAATAATGGCGAACTTAAACCAATTATTATTTTTATGCTCAGATTGTTCTAAATTTGTTTGTTCCGCCGTTAGCCCCACTCTTTGAGTCTCAATCGGTCCGCTAGATTGATTAGCGAAATTTGTTTCGGTTGTTTTATCAGTCTCAGCAAAAATATCATCTACCGATGAGTGTTGAGAAGGATTCTGTTGGCTTAAGTCATTAAACATATGATTTTAAATAAGTTTTTTTATCATAACTAAATTATAACTGATAAAAACTATTTTGGCTAGAAACTGAGTTGAACTAATTTAACTTTAGAAGAAGCAATTAACCAAGTATTCAAGCTATTCAAGATTATTTACAAGGTCCCAATCGTTTTTAATAATTTTATAAACTTCAACATTTCCCGACTCATCTCTCTTAAACACTTGCACTTTAACTTCGGCCGGAATATCTAATTTCTTTTTATCTTCAATATTCAAAAACTCCGGGGTATAGCTGTTAACAGCCTCTGGGGATCTAGTATTTGTTTTTTCTTTTTTTGAATTAAGCATAAAAAAAATGAAAAAAAACAAAACAAGCAAAACTATAATTAGCGAAATAAGTATTAGAATTTTTTTCTTATTCATAAGAGTTATACTCAAAAGAAGTAAAATAAATGCACTTCCCATAATTATCAATCTTCCAAACCCCGCCACATTCTTCGCACCCTATTCTGTCTTGCTCGTTTAAACATTTTCCTTGGCAGGAAGCGATGGCCCCCTTACATGTTCCATCTGGGCAATCTGCGCTATCGCTGCAATCCCCGACACAAACGCCGCAATCTTGAGAGCAAGAAGAACAATCTTCTTTTTGGCTATCACAGATACCGTCCCCGCAACTACTCGGCACAATACAAATTCCCTGGGCATCTATTTTGCCATTTAAAGAAGTACTTCCCAGTTTACCTCGACAATCATCCTGATAATATCTTTTGACATATTTAATTTTCTCACACTTAAATACTTCACGCGTTGGTCGACAAAAAGCTACACATGGAAATCCCTTTTTGCAAGTATCATCGTCTGCCGTATAGCCAACAGGAGTCCTTCGGTCATTACAATAAAGCGGGCAGCCATCATCAACGCTGCATGAAGGTTCGTCAACAATCTTAGAAGAACAACCTATTATACTTGACCCGCGAGTTATATCACCTTGTCTATACAGTGTAGAAGCAATTGTTTCCGGAGAACTCCAACATTTTTTTTGACAAGTATAAACACTGGCAGACGTATTACAGCTAGAGAAAGTTGAATTGTTCAGTTGGCAATAATAACCGGTAGCGCATCCGGAATCATTAATACATTCAATTGCGGGAGCAACACAGGATCCATTAACGCAAGTAGCGCTCGGCTCACAGTAACCTAGCTTTGTTGTGGTCCAAAAGCAAGCCGAATCAAGATACCGGTTTGAATCAAAATTATTATAATCTATAGTCTCGCTGTTAAGACCGTTGTTATTACAGTTCTCGGCCGTCAAAGCATTACGTTGATTATTACAAGTGCAATATCCATCATATTGGACGCATCTTTCCCCGCTATCGGCATACGGCTCGCAAACCGGATTGTTTGAATCATTTAATGGTCCGCATTCGGTTCGGCAATTTGCGTCGCTGGTACATTCCGGAATTTCCTCGGCTACACAATTACTACTATCTATTAAGCAAGTCGTTTGGGAACAACTTATTGTTCCCATCGGTTTGCTCGGATTTATTTCGGCACAGCTTGAATACCCTGTTTTATAAATAGCTGGCGCAGGAACACCTGGATTTATGACATAGCTATTTATGTCAAATTCACATTTTTCATCTCCTTCAATAATTCCATTCCCGCAAATAGTATTGCTTCGACATAATGAAGCGTCGGTTTTACACACAAAGGGGTTACAGCCAAGAAAACCATAGGGTCTCTCCCCGTTTGTTGCGGAACTGCAAGTTGGAGTTACACCATTTCTCCATTGAACAGTAGCAGCATTTCCTAAAAGAATCTTTTCGCAGTCTTCCCCCTCATCATAGACACCATTCATGCAATTGCTTATACATGCTCCAGCAGAGCATGATTTTCCGTTTGGACAAGTTCCGCAATCTACCCCACAAGGATTGAGCCCACATTTTAGATCTCCACAAGTCATATTTGAGTTAGTACTGGTGCAAGTTCCAAATTGTCCGTTACTGCAAGTCCTTAACCCCGTAAAACCACAAGTGCCGTAAGCGGCCACGCAGGTATTATCAACAAAAGAATTATTGGTATGCTGACAAGTTGCTGAGGCTGTTCCGGCGTTTTGGCAAGAATCATCAGTACAAGGATTACTGTCATCACATTGAGAATTATTATTGCAACTTGCGGTTATACATTTTCCCGCAGAACATATTTTGCCGTTAGAACAAACTCCACAATTACCGCCACATCCATCATCGCCACATTCTTTATTAGAACAGCTGGCTTTTCTTGGATCAATCGCGCCACACGTTCCTAGTACTCCGCTGCTACATTTTTCTTCTCCGGCAACTGTACAGTCTCCAAATTTTCCGGAACATTTCTGAGTATAGGCATTGCCAGGGTAAGAACAAGAAGAATTTGCCGTTCCTGGGTTATTACAAATATCATCGGTACAAATTTTATTATCATCGCAAGCTTTATTGTCAACACATTTTACAGCAATACATTTTCCGGAACTATTACAAGTTGAGCCGGAAGCACAGGTACCGCAAACTCCATCACCAGGACAACTGTTGGGGCCGCATTCTTTATTCGTACATTGCGGAGTGCAAGCGTCGACAACACATTTTCCGGAACTATTACAAGTTGAGCCAGAAGCACAGGTGCCGCAAACTCCGTCACCAGGACAACTATTAGGACCGCATTCTTTATTTGTACATTGCGGAGTGCAAACCGGTTTATCATCACATACTTGACCGTCACTACTACATACCCCGCTGCAAGGACCGCAGGTTCCACTACAGCCATCTGAACCGCAAACTTTTCCTTCGCATTGAGGTTGACAATTAGGGTCACAATCTTTCTGACAGTTTTGCCTGTTCTCCAACATGATTTCTCCTTGTTTAAGAGTACAGTACCCATCACCGCAAAAGCCACCGCCTTTTAACGGCGATTCAAAGACGCAATAATTAGTTCCAAAAATCTGCTCTGGCGTTTCTGATTTCGTTGTACAAAGATATTGTTTGGCCGGTGAGGACTCAGAAACATTGGTAGTTATACCGTCTTCGCCGTCACAGTCTTCATATCCATTATTATAAAAACCTCCGCGAAGTTCGGAATTTGGCTCTTCTTTTTTACCGTCTCCACAATATGTATTAACTTTTAAAATAAATTCTTTTTGAGTAAAAGTTCCGTATTCATTTACCGCCTTAATATTAATATTATAATTAGCCGCCGTAACAGCAGCAACCCGACCAGAAAGAAGAAAATTATTATTAGATTTTAAGATACTTAATCCGCCCGGCTCCCCGGAGCTTAAGTAATTTATAATATGGTTCCCTTGTTTCTCTTCGCCGAGCTGACAAGAAAAGTTCTTGCCGACCCTAATCTTGCTTTGACAATTAAAACTCAAAATCGGTTTATCAACCTTAACATTAATAGTAACTCCGCTATTTGTCTTTAGCCCGTACTTATCTGTCGCCTCAATATTATAAACAAACGGCGTATCTTCTAAAAATTTATTAGCAGTCGAGATTAACCCGCGATAATTTATTTTATAAACATTAATCCCGTCAGCAATCGCCATTTTAGCTAAGGCGGCTAAAATATCAAAAGGTCCTTGAGTCTTAGTTAATTTATAAACCGGACCGATATTAGCTATGGGATCGCCTATATTATTGTCGGATAAGAAAAAACTAAAATCTAACGGAATAGTTGGATCAAGCAGATAATTTATATCCTCTGCTCCGATAAACGGTGCGGGGTTAGTGATTGTAACCAGCAACATTTCCGTTAGAGTTCCTCCCTTGTTATCAGAAACCGTTAGCTTCATTTGATAAGTCCCAGGATCACCGGCCTGAAGCGCAAATATTTTTTTGTTATTTGAATTATTAGTACTTTCTAGAAGCGGCGCGGCAGCTTTCCAATTGGTCCAATTAGTTGTAACCGGTTCTAATTTCCAAGTCAAAGGATCGTTTTGCTCGTCAACAACACTAACAAATCCATTAAATGCTCTTCCTGATTCTCCTTTTAAGAACCTCTCTTTAACTTTTGGCGGAGTGTTAGCGGAATCATCTCCCGATAAAACGCCGGTCGCCAAAACACACTCGTTCCCGGCCGGGTCGTTCGGATAAAAATGATAACTTAACGAGGGGTAACGCGCATCACGACTTTCCATCACGGCGCACAAATTATAACTTGAACCGCTTGCGTTAGATGAATAGACAAAAGCATAACTGTCGGCCGGTAGTGTTAAGTAAGCCGAGCTTGGATTATAAACAAATCTCTTTGTAGCTTCGTTCCAACAAGTTTTTCTGTTATATCCCGGGCAAGCTCCGAGCCTATTTATCGGATCAACAAATTTTTGCTTGACTGACAGTCCTAATAAAAAAGAATTATTCCAACTTGGCCAAGATGAAACGGAGGTGTTTGGTAAATACGTCCCGGCTGAAAGAATCGGATATTTTTTATTGGATTGATTATAACTGGCGAGTGCTTCTTTTAGCTCTCCTAAAATGCCAATTCTTTTTATGTCTCTTATAACTTTGGCTTTTAGACTATTGCAAAAAAAATGTTCCGGACAATCACTGTCAACAGAACATTTTTTTTCTTCTGTTAAAACGCAAGTTTTATTATAAGTTGAACAAGTTTGCCCGGCTAGACAATCCTGATTACCATCGCATGATAAACTGGAAATGGCACAACTATCTTGAGATTCGCTAATAATATTGTCATTAAATTCCCAGTGCGATATAAGCTGACCAAGTACGTCTACTGTTTTAGCATTTGAATCCTGATTATAAGAAATCAAATAAATATTTGTGAAAATACTCTTTGTCTCCGGAGAAATTTGAGCGGCATTTACATAAACCGTTCTTCCGTCGCGAATAGCTTCGTAACCGTCAACGGTCAAGGTTTGCGGAGAACCTTTGAAGCCCTGGCTTTCATACCAACGGCTTATACTATAATGGTTGGTGTTAGGGACTACTCGAACGGCAATCGCATCATTATTTAAAAGATTGGGATTTGTTTGAGCAAAAGAAGCCTTAACTGAAAACAAAGTTAAAACAATCAAAGCTATTTTGAAAAAATTTAAAAAATATTTTTTACTCATAAGAATATTCCTAAGACAGCCAAAAGATTTTTATCTAATTAGTAACAGCGGTAATTTAAGCAATTCGGGTCGCGGAGACTGTCGCCATGACAATCATCGACTTGGCAACCGTTATCCTTAGCAACAACGCAACTATCATTAAAAGCAAAATCGCAAGTTAAAACGGTTGATTTACTGCTTTCATTATCAGAATTATCAAACGCGGAAACAGCATAATAATTTAGGCCAAGTCTTAGCCCGGTCGAAGGGGCCGATGAGCCTCTTTTAATATCCGGAATTACAATTTCATAAGTTCCTCCCTGCTTAGAATCAAAGGGGGCCCCGTAGCCGCCGGGCGTAACGGCAAAATATAATTTAGACAGAACCGTGTCGCTACTATTTATAGTCCAGCTAAAATTAAGT
>CAYUWA010000006.1:16632-24489 GCA_964448505.1 uncultured Gammaproteobacteria bacterium
GGAGCAAGCGGTGGAGTTGTGTCGGTCGGTTTTGCCGTTTTTCCATCTGAAAGAGCACTTTCAACCATATTAGCCGAAACAACCCCAATCTTAAACACATATTCTTTATTATTAGTAAGACCGCTGATAATAGTTGTGCAGTTATTTGAGCCTGCGACGCAAGCTTCGGCGGGTATAACTTGTTTAAACGGCATG
Organism: uncultured Gammaproteobacteria bacterium; assembly: GCA_964448505.1. Lineage (GTDB taxonomy): Bacteria > Patescibacteriota > Patescibacteriia > Patescibacteriales > UBA12465 > UBA12465. The sequence goes on from CAYUWA010000006.1 coordinate 16,828, forward strand.
GCGGTTTTACCGGATTCCAAATAATAAATTTTATATGTATTAACAGTTTCTCCGCTGGCGCGCCAAGTTAACCTTACCGCTCCGCCCGTTCTTTGATCGGAAACACTAAGTATTTCGCCACCAACCGGGATAGCCTCTCTAAAGAAGTATGATTCTTTCAAAACACTCCAAATACAAATACCGGCATCATTAACGCCACAAACACAATTAGGAAAGCTACAACTTGATTTATCGGAACTGCATAATAAATTACTACTCTTTCCTCTTATAACTGCTTGGCTTGAAATAGCCGGTAAGTCGTCTTGAATTCCGGCCGCTCCGGCATCGCGACAATAGTAGAATTTATAATTATGATTATCGCAAACTCCGCTGGCCGCATTACAATTATCTTTCCAGGGGGACCAAGTACCGTCAGGATTAATCGGTGGCCAAGGATTATCACAAATCAAAACGTAAATATCACTAAAATTATTCTCTCCGTCTCCTATAGAACTAGCATTGCAACAATTATTAGAACAGTTTTGTCCCCGGCAAATACAATTATTGCTGACGCAGCTAGACTGTGTAAATCTATCCATCTTAACAGTAGCTGTAACTTTAGTTTCACCCTCTATGGCGCCACCTTTAACTTGAACGAGGGCCTTGCCAATAGGCGAACCGGCTAACGGCTTAATCTCCGCAATACTTGCATCATTAACTTTCATTTCAAAATCCCAAGAATAACCTGTAACCGGATTAAGCAACTGCTTGTCCAAACTAAGCGCTCGGGCGGTAAATAATTTATCGCTATCTTGCGCGGTATCAAAACTAGAGGAACCATAATTATCATCTTCTGTCGCACTATTGGCCTTGGTCTTAAAAAGATAAGAGGTTGGATTTACCGAAACGCTGGCAATTTCACAAACGACCTTATCAGAACTAGATGTCGTAAATTTTTTAATTTCCGAGTTAATATATTTCTTCTCGTTGAATTCAATTTGTTCTCCCGGAATATAAGTAGTATTAAGATCAAAATATCCGGAGCCGTTAAAACCTATTCCATCTAGACTGCGGACGCCCGACTGGCTATTTAAATTCGTGTCTCCAAGCACTACCAAATAATAATCTTTATTAGAAGCTAGGAGCTCTTTCGGAGAAAATATAACTGAAGTGCTTTTATTATTATTTTCCGTCGTGATAGTACCGGGAATTCCGCAATATAAACTATTTTTATCGGGTATTTCTGCTAAAGAGGATTGCCCGGCGAAGGACCTAAAAACTTTTTGCACAGAATTTTTGGCTAAACTAAATATTCTAACCAAAAAATTATCTTCTCTAACCAATAACTTATTCTCAACATTATTTCCGACAATAAATGTATTAGCCGGGCAAGCTCTATCACTTTTCTCAAGAAGTAAAATATTATTGTTAAGGGAACTGATATCCATTAACTTATCAAAATCAATTTTTATAGCTGCGTTTCGACAAACATTATCAGCCAAGTTTTTTGGATTAGTATCAACGATTAAAGGACGTGCCTGACAACAAGAATCAGCTCCGCAACCGACAGTTGCTTCACTTCCGCATTCACTGTCGCTTGAGCAACCGCAACAAAGTCCTCGGCCCTCTCCGGAACAATTTCCTTTATCGGCTACACAATGTAAATTCGGATTTTCAGCTGTTTTACAAGCATTAGCATCAGCCGGATTACAGCAACAGGCACCACAATCCGGGAAACCCAATTCTCCGCCGCCCGATAAGCAGGCAAACCCTGGATAATTACAGATATCAAAATTACAAGCACTTACCGCTTTTGGAGAAACACAATCTTTTCCGACTCCACCTTCATTACCGGCACAACGGGCCGTGCAAGATTGAATGCTTGAATAGTCTCCTTCTTTAAGCGGTGTAGGATTGCATTCTTTAGTTTGCGTAATATTATCAGCTAAGGTCGCGCAATTATAATAAGCGCAATAGCCAGTATCACTATTTCCTTCGGGCATCTTGTCGCCAAGTTTACAAGAAGCCGTTTTTGAATCAAAACAACAGCGACTCATTGTACTACATGTTTCTTGATCTTTTATTCCCGAACAAGGATCGGCATTAAGGCACCCCGTGCTACAAGAGGCTAGGTCTGCATAGTCGCCGATTTTAAACGGCGTGCTCACATCACATTTCGTTGAATCATCAAGTGAACATTTATAATAGGCGCAGTAACCATAGGCTTCATTAGTTTTGCTATTTGTAATTAATTCTCCGGAGCCTCCCTGACAAGTATCATCGGTCGCAATATTTGTTCCTTTAGAATCTAAACAACAAACACTACTGTGATCGGTGCAGCTCTGGCCAGACAATCCAGAACAGTCAACGCAAATTCCTTGAGGATTAGAGCTATTAATTTCGCAATATTGTCCGCTATGTCCTGTACAATTACAAGCTCCGTCGTGCGCTTCAGTTGTTGTTCCAACCGCGGCACAACCGGAACATTTTCCATAACCAGAGTTGTCGCTAGCATTAGTATCTTCCCCGCAAGTTCCGGCGCATTGGAGAGGAGCACAACAATCTTCTGCGCTCTTACCGATTCGGCAACAACAATTGCAAGAACTCTTTTCAGTTACAACACAAGAGTCCGCCGGCGCGCTTAAATCTGGGTTGTCTTCACAAACCGCTCCCCCAGAACAAATATTTCCTGAAACACAACGGCCCTCATTGCCCACTTTTTCGCAAGTTAACCCCTCAACGCAAATATTACAATTAGATACGGCCTCAAAACAAGTATTGCCCGTTCCCCTGACCCATCCATTCGGGCAGGAAGTAGCCAAATTAATTTCCCATTTTCCATTTTTATTACAAACTGCATTAGCACTCGAATTATTTGTTCCAACCGTATAATCAATTGATTTAGGCAAACTACAAACCCCCGCGTTACCACTCTTTATGCATTTATTTAAATTACTATCATATGAGCACGCGCTTGATCCAAGCCCACCGCAACCGACTATAGAAGAACAAGAGTAATCGCAAACACCAGTAATTTTCTTGGCCCCGCCGGCATAAGGAGAACAGACTCCAGGGGCGTTAGGGCAGAAACTTCCCGTTTGGCAAGACCCGTAATAGCTCTTCATAGAAGCGCAGGAGTCAAATTTCTTTGAGACGCCGGTACTAAAACTCCACTCAAAAACCGAAGTAGGAATATTTATTAAACAATCATTTAAAGTATTAACGCACCGCCCCTTTTTATAAGTTGAAGCCGGGCAACAAACTTGTGCTCCGCAATCAGAATCAACAGAACAAGATCCAACTTCAAAATTTAACTCGTTCCCCCAAGTATTATTTCTAATAATTTTTACCGCACCGGTTATAGACCCGGCGGGGACGCCAACTTCAATAACATTGGCATCATTTTCTTTTTTAATTTGAGCTGATACTCTCTGCGTTTCGCTTGGACTAAATTGAACAGTTCCTTCTCGGCCAATATCCCCGAAATATTCTCCGTATAGCTTAACCGACGTATTTATTGAACCGTTGTTTGGGGAAATTTTACAAAGACTTGTTTTTAAAACCGAAGTGCTATCAGCCCGAAAAACATTCGGATTAATTTTCTGCGTATCAATTATCTTATCAGCCAAAGAAATTCTGATTGGATAAGATCCATTTTCTAAACCATCCGGTACTTTTACAATAATCTGTTTATCACCCCAAACTGAGTTAGCGCAAAGCGCCGGAAAAACATAAGATGCTTCCTTGTTGCCAAAATAAACATGATTGTTACCTCTTGCTCCTCCAAAACCGCGTCCATAAATCGTTACATACTGCCCGGCCTTGCCCTCGCGAGGAAAGAAAGAAACAATATAAGGACCTTCGCCCGGCTCAGCTTGTTTAGTAAAGCGCAGGTAATTACTCTCTTCTTGATTACCATTTAAGTTATTTATAACAAAGCTTCCGGAACTTCCATTTCTAATATTAGGAGTAACGGCTACCCCTGATAAACCTTCAGAATTATTAAACCTTGAATCTAAGCTTTGGACGTTGCTTTGATAATTTCCAAAATACGCTTGGCCGGAATATAAATTTACGCCCTGGTATGAAACCTCGGAACTTAATTTGCCAACATTTGGATTTATTAAACAAAGACCCGGACGTGAAATTCCATTAGCTTGAAAATCCGGGAGCTTCGGCCCATATTCATTATTGGTTGTATCTTTTACGTTATCCCGGTTAGTAATTTCAATCGCGCCACTTCCTGCGCCCTCGGGAACAGCAATAACAATTTGTTCATCCTGCCAAGAATTTACGCAAGCCGGATTTATTTTAACCGGATTAAGCGCCTCTTTAGAGTTTCCTAAAAAAGTAACCTTGCTGGAAGTTGCTGAATATTCTCCGAAGTTCTTGCCAAAAATTGTTACAAAATTGGCCGTCGCTCCATTTGGCGTATTATTATCGCAAGTCGTTGCACAATCCGAATCTTTTTTACAAGCTTTATTTTTGTTTTCTCGACAAAATCCGCCGACCGGGCTTAATTCCGTAATAACCGGCGGTCCTTCGCAGACGCAAGAAGCCGGGTTGCAAGATAAATATTCGCCGCAACGATTATTGTCGGCGTTACAAGTTGGAGTACTAATATTAGAATCGCAAGAATCACCGGGCCCGCCTTTTTCTACACAAGCACAACTATCAGAGCAATAATCTTCGGGTGCACAAATCTGACTTGCCGCTTGGCAACCAGGATTAGCACTGGAATCACAACTAGCTGGGCGATTATTGCTACCGCAATCTGAGCCGACACACCCGCCCCAAGAACCACCAACGCAAACCATTGAGCCTCCACAACCGCAAGAAGAAGTCTCTCCATTACTACAACCACCTGAATTTGAATTACCATTTATAGTTCCTCCGAACTTAGTTAGAATAAAAGTAGCTATAGCCCAAGAAGCTAAAATAATAAGTAGCCCGATTACGCCATTTTTAAGTATAGCTTTTGCCTTACTTATTTTTTCTTCATCGCCATTAGAGGTCATCCAAATCACGCCAGCGTAAATTATAAAAGAAACGGCAATAACTCCTAAAATGCCTAAACCAATATTAATAATGCGTCCAATAATCGTCCGCGGGTCGGCTATACTAAGCGTATTGCCCAGTCCCGTATTAACCGCCTCTGTCCCGAAATCTTGTGCTAAAACAAAGCGCGCCAAAAATAAAGCGCCGAATAATGCAAAAAAGATTATTAACTTTTTACTAAAGTTTTTTGACACAAACTTAATTTGATTAAATTATATTATTTACAATTGCCGTTATTATCAAGGGTGCTGGTGGCTGTTCCAAAACAACAAGACGGTCGTTCGGCTGTTGCCGAACAATTTGGTCCGGCGCTTGGCTTGAAACAATTTTGATAAATATCTTTTACCCCTGAACCAATTTGAGCTTTATACGACAAAGAGCCGGAAAAAGGAGAATGTTTGATATTAGCAACCGTTAAATCCGGAATTCCGTCTAGGGGAGCAGTATCTATATTATCATTTTCAATCCAGTATCCGAGAGGAGAAGCGGCGGAGCTTTTTAGATTAACTAACTTATGTTCAACACTGCTTGTTCCGCTGGCGATAGAAGCACTACCGCTTCTTAAGGTACTATTCATCATCAGAGTATTAAAACGAATCTGAATCGGATTAGACAAATTGACTTCGGACTGGCCTTGAGACGGCGTTATAGAGGTAATAAGCGGAGTCGCCGAAGCGATAACGTCATTAATATAGAAAGAGAATTTATATTTATCTTTTTTGCTGGTGTCACTACTATAATTATCACTAAAGAAAGCCAGCGGGCCATCAGCATAAGTATCGCGATTACCATCTAAAGAATTTACAGCCGCATCGACTATTCCGTCCAAAGAACCTAAATTAGCTGCTGGATAATTGCGTTGATTCTGATCTTGGCAAGTTGAATATCCCAGCAAACTAACTTTACAATATTTATACGGGTTAAAAGCAAGACAGTCCTGGTCTGTTGAACATCTTCTAAAATTAGCCGCCATCAGTTCAACCGAGATATGGCTGTCAGCCGGAAGACAATAAATTTTTTCGCCGCAGGCATTTATACCGCACTCGGTGTCGGAAATAAATTCCAATGTTCTATAGGCGTTACTAAGCATAAAAGTTCCGCCCAAATAATCTCCGCGACAAATTCTATTCTCACATTTATAAGAACGACAATCTGAATTGTTTGAACAAGCCGTGCCATTTAAAGTACTACTGGCATTGGCATTTACCACTCTTACGTATCTAGCGACTTCGTCCGCACGTCCAGATACGGTAACCGGATTAATCGCTTCATTAAAATTAATTTGAATAACCGAATTCATCGGATTATCTTTTTTATCCTTGATTTGATTATTAATTACCCTATCCGTCCCACCGGATAAAGACTTTAAACTTAGAGCAGACGAGTTAGTAGAGTTCAGGGCAATATGATTACCAGCTTCTCCGGCAACCTTGGCTGTTAAAATAACTTTATTGCTCGAACGAGCGACATTTATATCTTGATTGCCGCTTAATTTAGCTTGGATATTTAAAGCCTGCTTGGCCGTATCGCAAGTTGCTTCTGCCAAAATATTATTATTCTCAGAAGAGGTGGCAAAAGTATAAACATTAGAACCGACCGTTAAAGTATCGGCAAGTTGTTCCGGCTTTATTTCTATTTCCCAAGAATCACCGGCCTTATGAGTGGCCGCTTGAAAACTTAAAAGACTCTTAAATACGACTAGCCCTTGGGCACTAAAATCAGCCGCGCCCAATGCTTCATTAGTATTAGCATTAAAGAGTTGCGCGGTGTTTTGAGCGTCAGCCGGCACAATTATTTTAAATTTGCTTATACTACCATGATAGTCTAAAACAACTGAACTTAAATTAGCCGCTGTTCCAAGCGGAGTAGTTTTCTTTACTTCCGCCGGTGAATAAGCTTTCGGACAAGCCAAGACATTCAATTCACCAATGGCGCTTTTCGCGCTGGTAATAATACCGAAACTGTCGCTTTCATTATCAGGCAGGGGATAAACTAAACCAGGAGTTACCTTCGGCGGGCTTAAGTCGAGACGATTACTAACTTCAAAATCCCAGGTCAAAGAATCAGCACTACAGCCCTTAAACATTGAGCTATCATCAACTTTTTTCAGCCCGCTAGTAATTTTAACAACATATTTAGTATCGGCGCTTTCTAACCCAATCGGCGTTAGCGGACTTAAAATAATTGTTTTATTCAAATTAGTTACCGAGACGGCGACATTAGAAACATTGGTATTTTGCGCCGGACAATTATTGCTAGAACAAGCGTCTCCTAAATCACTGCGATAGATTCTAATTATTTTTGGATTAACAAAATTACAAGTACTGCTGCAAGCACAAGAGGCCCCGCCATTGTCAACACAAACCGAAGCTAACTTTAAAGGCTCCTTGAAAGTCAACATTATACTAGTATTTCTCGGCACATCTTTCTGCCCATTATCCGGATAGAAACTTTCAACCGTACAAGTTCCCATTGTTCCTAGCCCAGAATAAGAAAGATTGCCATTGGAGCTATTACTGTCTCCGCTACTTGTACCATTAATTGAATCGGAAAGACGACTTAAGACAAACGTTGTAATTGCCCAAGCCGATAGTACAATAACTAGACCCATTATTGCATTCTGTA
>CAYUWA010000006.1:24499-29336 GCA_964448505.1 uncultured Gammaproteobacteria bacterium
TTTTTTCCTCGTCGCCGTTTGAAGTCATCCAAAGAAAACCGGCATAAATAATTAAACCAAGAACAATAATACCTAAAAAGCTTAATGCAATCTGGATAATCCGCCCAATAATTATTCGGGGATCGGTCTGACTCAAAGAAATTGAATCAGCAATCGGAGAAATACCAAAATCCGCCGCCATAGCAAAAGAAGCTATCCCCAGAGTAGCTAAAAACAAAAGAATGCTTAAAATTATTTTATTTTTTTTCAACATTTAAAAAAATACAAAGCTTTCAAATTACTCCTATTGTGATATAATTTTAGATAGCTTTATTATATCATAAATATAATAAAATAAAAATATTTTATGACGATTGAAAGGATAATAAAAAAATTCCAAGAAAACAACCCTGGCGTTGATGCTTCCATTCTAGAAAAGGCCTTTATTTTTGCCGACTTAGCGCATTCCGGGCAACTCAGAAGAAACGGCGAACCCTATATTCAACACCCCCTCCACACGGCCTATATTCTCGCTGAAATCCGAGCGGATTTACCGACGGTGGTAGCGGGAATTTTACATGATGTTCCAGAGGACACTGAAATTACCATAGAAGAAGTAAAAAAAGAATTTGGAGAAGAAATTGCTTTTTTAGTAAAAGGCGTCACCAAACTTGGAACTATTAAATATCGCGGCATAGAACGTTATAGAGAAAATCTTAAAAAAATGTTTTTGGCGATGTCTAATGATCTCCGGGTTATATTTATTAAGTTCTGCGATCGTCTTAATAATTTAAGAACTTTAGAGAGCTTGGCTCCAGAGAAAAGAAAGCGTATTGCCGAAGAAACTTTAGAAATTTATGTTCCAATTGCCGGTCTTTTAGGAATCGGGCGCTTGAAATGGCAGATGGAAGATATTTGCTTCAAGCATCTTTACCCCGATAAATATCACGAGTTAGAATATGAGTACGAAGTTGAAAAGAAAGTGGAGCGTCAACAATATTTTCAAAAAGTAAAAAATATCTTGATTCCCAAGCTTGAAGAAGCAAGTATTAAATATGAGATAGAGGCCCGTTTTAAACATCTCTATAGCATTTACAAGAAAATGCAGGAGAAAGACAGAATGTTCAACGAAATCTATGATGTGTTTGCTCTCCGTATTATAGTTCCGACAATTGATGATTGTTATAAAGTATTAGGAATAATTCACACTCTCTGGAAGCCTAAGTCTAATCGCTTTAAAGATTATATTGCCGTTCCTAAACCAAACGGCTATCGGTCTCTTCATACAACAATTTTCGGTCCGGAGGGCAAAGCGACTGAATTCCAAATTAGAACCAAAGAAATGCACGAAGAATCAATTTATGGTCTACCAGCTCACTGGTATTATAAAGCGCAAAAGAATAAAGGCAATTACCAACAACCATCCTGGGTTAAAGAAATAGTTGATATTCAAAAAGAAATAACTAATACAAGCGAATTTGTAAAAAGTATTAAACTTGATATTTTCCGCGACCGTATTTTCGTTTTTTCGCCGAGAGGCGACGTTTTTGAACTGCCGGAGAAATCAACGCCGATAGATTTTGCGTACGCGGTTCACAGCAAGGTTGGAAATAAGGCTTCGGGCGTTATGATAAATGATAAACTCGGAAAACTAGATCAAGAATTAAAAAATGGAGACTTGGTAGAAATTATTATAGAGAAAAACCGTCTTTATCCTAATAAGGATTGGCTTAAATTTGTAAAAACGAAGCGTGCGCGCGATAGAATAAAACAATATGGTAAAAAATCCACTTTCGAAAACATTAAAAAATACATTCCTGGAATGAGCACAAAAAAATCGTCCCGCTAACGAGACGATTTTTTAAAATATTTATGCTCTTTTTCCGCTTTCTGGTAATTTTCCGGTCTTTCTTAATAATTCGTTTTTCTTGCTAAGCGCCAATCCAGATAGTGCTTGTTTTTTGAACAAACGTTTGGTCTTTTTCGGTTCCAAGTGTTGTTTTGATCTAGCCTTTTCTAAACGTTTGCTGTTTTTTAATCCTTTTTTGAATTTTCTTAAAAAACTTTCAAAACTTTCTCCTGGTTTTCTTTTAAAGTCAGCCATATAGTCCACCTCCCTTTCTATTTGTAACTTTTTTTTCTTGAATCATTCTCTTCTCCAAGCGCTCTTTTACTTTCTTGAAAACAACGGTCTCTTGCGCTCCGGAGTCCATATCTCTCATTAATATAGTACCATCCATTATTTCTTTTTTCCCCATAATAAGGCAGGTTTTTGCTCTCATCGCAGTTGCTTCTTCCACCTGAATTTTTAAACTGTCGGAAGCGAAAGACTGTCTAACATTAAATCCTGATTTTCGGAGCTCTTCAAATAATTGAAGGGCTTTTAGTTTCGCCTGCTCGCCTAATTGCGCAATAAAAATAATATCGTCTTCTTGTTTGCTGGCAATTAAATGTTTATCTTTCAATTTAGAAATAGTCCTCTCAAGACCTATGGCTAAGCCGATGGCGGGCGTTGATGCTCCTCCTAGATTTTCTACTAAAGAATCGTACCGGCCTCCTCCGCCAAGAGCCATCTTACCGGAAACAGTTTCATCTTCATTTACGGGCCAGAATTCAAAAACCGTATCATTATAATAATTCAAACCTCTCACTAAATATGGATTAAAATTATAATTTACACCCAATTCATCTAAAAATTCCAAAGTTTTAGTAAAATATTCCCGGCTTTCATCCGATAAAAAATCGGCAATCTGCGGAGCTTCTTCCCTTAACTTAACACAAGAGTCCTCTTTACAATCCAATAAGCTCAGGCAATTTTTTCCGAGATTATTTTTACAATAATTGCAAAGCTTTGACTTCCGGCCTCTCTCCTTATAGAAATTTAATAGTTTATTGCAGTATTCCTTGCGACAATCAGCGCCACCGAGACTATTAATTTGAACCTGAGTTTTAATTTGTAATTCTTCAAAGAAATTATTGGCGATTGTTATAAGGAGCGCTTCAGCCATCGGCTTTTTTTCACCAATTATTTCCAAATTAAATTGATTGGATTCACGATAGCGCCCACTTTGCAATTTTTCCCTTCTAAAAATCGGGCCAAGAGAAAATAACCTTGATAATTTTGTATTTTCACTTAAATTATTCTCCAAATAAGCTCGGATGATCCCCTGAGTCATTTCCGGACGCAAAACAATTTTCTCGTTTTTTTCTGCCTCTACAGAGAAAAATTCTTTATCAAAATTACGGCGTGTTGATTTTTTAAATAAATCCAAAGACTCTAGAATTGGTGTTTTAATTTGCGAAAAGCTATAAAGTTTGGCTAATTCCAAAGCCTTGCTAGTAACTAAATCAAAACAAGCATATTCAAGATCAACAAAATCTTTCATGCCTAAAAGCCGGCCGGGGGTATTCCGCCTTTCCACTTTCTGAGAATGTGTACTAACTTCCGTTTTTTTACGTCTTGGCATAAAAGCAAATTTATTAATAAGTCGGCCAGTAATTTTTATCAAACACCGTTATTTCGTTAAGTGGCCAACCGCGAAATAGAACTTTACCAATTACAAAATTTTTATCAACCGCTCCGAAACTGCGAGAATCTTTTGAAGCGTTGCGATTATCTCCTAATACAAAATATTCATTTTCTCCAACCTTTACCGGCGTTTCATTCTGACTATCGGTCAGTAAATTATCGGGTAAGTATTTTTCGTTTATGGTAAATCCTGATGGGTTCGCTTCGTTATAAATGTTTATTTTCCCCTCCTTAATTAATACGCTCTCTCCAGGCAAAGCAATAATTCTCTTGATAAAATATTCTTGTGGATTACGGGGATATCTAAAGACTATGACTTGTCCGCGCTCAGGGGTTTTGAAGCGATAACTTATTTCGTCTATTATTAAATATTCGTGGTCATGAAAATTCGGCTCCATAGAAGCGCCTTTAACATAAAACGGTTGTATTAAGTAATAACGAACAGGCAAAATTATAACCAAGGAGACACAGACTACTTTAGTTATTTCCCAAACAAACAAGAAAAACTTCTTCATAATATTTGTAAATTATCAACCCTTACTATATCAGAATTAGACAAAATAATCAAATCTAATTATTTAGCTAGTATTTAATAAATATACATCGCATCGCCATAAGAGAAGAAGCGATATTCTTCCTCAACGGCGGCCCGATAAGCCTTGTCAATGCGTTTTTTGCCGGCAAGCGCGCTTACTAACATTAATAGGGTGGATTTGGGTAAATGAAAATTAGTAATTAGAGCATCAACATTCTTAAATTTAAATCCGGGGTAAATAAAGATATCAGTTGAAAAGGCATAATCTTTATCGGCATTTAAATTAGAAAAATTGATTGACTCAAGAGTTCGGCAACTTGTTGTCCCCACGGCGATAATTCTGTGCCCTACTTTTTTAGCATCCAGGATTTTTTGAATTGTTTCTTTTTTTATCTCGGCAAACTCGCTATGCATTTTATGTTCTTTTATCTTGTCTACCTTAACGGGTGAAAATGTTCCTAGCCCGACATGAAGAGTAACATAAGAAATTATGACGCCCTTTTCTTTTATTTTTTTTAATAGTGTTTTAGTAAAGTGCAGCCCCGCGGTCGGCGCGGCGACAGAACCGACTTTATGCGAGTCAGCAAAAACTGTTTGATAATTTTTTTTATCCGTTTGAAGTTGTTTAATCCTTTTTATATAAGGCGGAAGCGGAATTTGCCCAAACTTATTTATTGCCTGCCAGAATTTATTTCCCTTTAAATTAAAAGCAACGAGCCAAGTCCCGTCATTATTATTTTTTAAAACCGTCGCCTCCAATTTTTCCGGGAACTTAATTACCAAACCCACTCTCA
>CAYUWA010000006.1:29346-31130 GCA_964448505.1 uncultured Gammaproteobacteria bacterium
GACATGGAAACACATCTGACAATATTACCCTTTTGATGCAAAAAGACTTCAACTTCTCCGCCACTATCTTTTTTGTGTCCAATTAATCGCGCCGGAAAAACTTTAGAATTATTTAATATTAATAAATCGCCTTTCTGCAAATAATCTATTATCTGAGAAAAAATATGATGCTCAATTTCTCCGGTTTTCTTGTTTAATAACAAAAGCCGCGATTTATCTCGCGGTTTAGCCGGTTTTTGAGCGATAAGCAAGGACGGCAAATGATAATCAAAATCGGAAACGTTATACATAATTATTTTTCTGTTTTATTTAATTTTTGGCGACGCACTAATAACATTATAGCAAAACCGCCATTCGATAAACCAAGATATAATGGATAAAGCACTGTTGTCAAACTATAAGATTGTATTGCGACTAAAGCAAGCAAATACTTAACAGAAGAAAAAAACCAAGATACAAACGTTTCTTCGTGAGGTTTATGATATGCTTTTCTAAAAGTTGGAGCAAATGCCAAGGCGTCCGTAACAGTAACAAAAATAATGGCTAATAATGGATTATCGGTTAATCTCCATAAAACTAAACCTAACAGGGCGCCACTAAAAGCAACCCAATCAGATAAAGTTATTGTTTTTTCACCTTGTCTATAAGCTAATATTGTAATAACAGCACTAACAGTAAATCCTAACCCCATAATCCAAGCACCTGAACCTGCCCCACTAATTATTTGTGCAAAAAAACCAATACCGCCGGAGAGGCTCCAAATAAACCAAGAGAAAACGTGAGGTTTTGTTTTCTTGCTTATTATATCTCGAAAATATGGAATATAACCGATAAAACTAATAACCACAGCGGCTATACCAAATACTATTTTATAGTCCATGATATTTATATTAATTTATCTGCTCCCGACTCCTTCAGGCCCAAATGTTCGTAGCCTAAAGCAGTAACAACTCGGCCACGCGGCGAGCGATCTAAAAATCCTAGTTGCATTAAATATGGCTCATAAACATTTTCAATCGTTTCCATTTCTTCGCCCGTTGAAGCGGCAAGGGTATTAAGCCCGACCGGTCCGCCCTTAAACTTAGAAATAATTGTTTCTAAAATTTTTCTATCAATCAAATCCAAACCGAGTTCGTCAACCTCAAGCATTTTAAAAGATTCTAAACAATTATCAGGTGTAATTTTCCCGTCACTTTTAACTTCACAGTAATCACGAACCCGCTTTAAAAGACGATTAGCAATACGCGGAGTACGCCTACTGCGTTTTGCAATTTCATTCTCCGCCTTCTTGTCTAATTCAATCCCTAAAATTTTAGCACTGCGTTTGATAATCTTTTCGATATCCTCGGTTTCGTAAAAATTTAAGTGATGAGTAATTCCAAATCTATCGCGAAGCGGAGCGGATAATAAACTAGCCATAGTTGTTGCTCCGATAATCGTAAACTTCGGCAAATCTAAACGAAGAGTCCGAGCGCTTGGACCTTTTCCCATAACAATATCAAGAGCGTAATCCTCCATCGCCGGATATAATATTTCTTCAACGGTTTTATTTAGACGGTGAATTTCATCAATAAATAAGATATCTCCCGCCTCAAGATTGGTTAGTATTGCCGCTAAATCACCGCTTTTTTCAATCGCCGGGCCGGAAGTAACTCTAATATTTGCCCCGATTTCATTAGCAATAACATGAGCTAAAGTAGTTTTTCCTAATCCGGGGGCACCGTACAATAAAACATGCTCAATCGGTTCGTTGCGTTTCTTGGCTGCTGATATTGTAATTTCTA
>CAYUWA010000006.1:31140-41479 GCA_964448505.1 uncultured Gammaproteobacteria bacterium
ATTGGCCTTAACTCTTTCCTGGCCGATATATTCTCCTAATACCTTCGGGCGCAAAGATAAATCGAAGTTTTCTTCGCCCTTCTTCTCGGCTGGATTAATTATTCTGTCTGAATTTTTTACCATATATTAGTATTATATCAAAAATGCTCTTTTTTTAATAACGCCGCTATAAATACCGAACTTAAAGCTCCTGACAATGTTTCCAAATAGCATACATGGCGTATGTATCCAGCTCGCAATATGATAAGAGGTCTATTCTTTTTTGTTCAGCCATTTCTTCATTATATTTTCCAATAACGATATCGTTCCAAGTATTAGAAGCGGTGGCTCCTTCTTGAATATTTAAAGCTTTGTAGGAAAATTCCGGGGCGAGACTCGGCAAAACATATTTAATTGAAGTCTTTCCTTTGAAACCGGGATGAATATAATGCTGAGCCTTAAACGGGTCCTCTAAATCAATAATTCTTTCGTTAACTTCGTCCAACGCTTTTTCGTATTCCGGGTTGCGCCTCCCTAAATTTTTATTTATATTAGCTTCAAAGCTTTTATTCCAAACAATTATTGAGCCATCGCTCGGTAAATATTTTAAAAGCGCTTTAATAAACTCCTTGTCCGGATTTGAGTCTTTAGCGTGAATAAACTCAAAATGTTTAGGCTCTTTTTCTCCCTCCTCTAAAACATGGAGAGAAAACTGAAAAGGAATTTGATCATAAGGGTGATAGCCGATAAATCTAGGAACGGCGGCTGGAAAAGTTTCGTAATCTAAAAAAGCAATAGGATATTTAATTTGCTTAAAAAACTCGGCTAGTAATTCGTGATTTACTCTAATCTCTCCTTTTTGGGCCGCATCAACTTGATTTCTTTGTATTTCAGATAAGACAAAATCTTCCGGAATATCGGAGATAGAAAATATTGCCGAGTCTATAAGTTCGGCCAATCTTTTTTTAGAAAGACCAATCCGAGAGATATCATGAACGCTATATGCCGGAACTTCAGGATTAGAATAAGAGAAAGTAGTACAATGAGCGCTTCTCCCCTTCAAAATACAAGAACAATGGCCACGCGGCTCATCTTCTTGGCTTAAATCAATTTGAGCGGCCTTCATTTCTAACGCTACTTCTTCTTTTATTTCAAAAACTTTCTCCGTAAAGTCTTCTTGAGTAAATAATTCGTTAATATCTAGCTTCTCCTCTCTACTATAGTCTTTATTAAGCCTAACTAAAAAAGTTTTGTTAATCTTATAACCACACTCGCTTAAAACTAAATACTGGAAAGCTAAATCATGGGCGTATAAATCATCCTTGGCTTTTTTATCCTCTCCGCTAGTTGAAGCTTTGGCCTCATATATATCGTAGGCCTGCGCTTCATTATTCCAAACTAAAATATCACAAATCGTTTTAAACTTTTCTGTTTCAAAGACCGGTTGATAAATTATTGAAGTCCGAGCGCTAATTAAATCGGCGGTTAATTTAACATCATCGCGGTTAGAAACTAATGAGCCGCCCGGAAACAAAGAACGAACTAAACTATCAACCTCATTACCGACGGAAATTATCATTTCATCAAAGACTGATAACGGCTTAGAGCGGTAAATATCCAACCGGTGTATCTTAAGCCAGGCGTTTTTAGCGCATTCTCTATAAATTAAATAATCAGTCTTACTTAATCTCATAATAAACGAATTAAAACTTTAAAAGCTTTTTGAATTTATCCGCCTTAACCTGTCCAATCATTGCTAGATTTAAACCAGAATTTACAAAAATATTTTTAGCAACTTTCTGTAAATCAACAGGCTTAATCTTATTTATTTCACGCAAGAAATCACCCGGAGTTAAAACTTTATTTCGAAGCACGGCCTGCCTAGCATACCAGGTGGCAATATTGTCGCTGGTTTCCATTTGCAATAAAACACGGCCTTTTAAAAGATCCTTCGCTCGCTTTAATTCTTTATCGCTGACAATCTCTTTCGTTAAGCGGGTATATTCTTCTAAAATAATTCTAATCGCTTGCTCGGTTTTTTCAAGCGGTACACCAGCTTGAGTAGTTAGGTAGCCGGAATCCGAATGAAATTCAGTTGAGGTTTTTACATAATAAGCCAGACCGTTTCTTTCTCGCAAACGAATAAAGAGTCTTGAACTCATTGCGCCGCCTAAAATTATTGAAAGCAGCTTAACAACAAATTCCTCTTTGTGACCAATGGCATGCGCTCTGACCGCCAAGGATAAATTGAGTTGATCATTTTTCTTATTAACAACCAGGAGCTGGGGTGATTTTTGTTTCTCAATTACTTTTTTCTTATTGCGCCAATTATTTTTGGGAAATTCTAAAAGTAATTTTTCCGTCATTAATTTATCCTTCTGGCTAACGCCGCCGGCTAATATTACTTGTAAGCTCTTTGCTCCATATTGGCTTTTGAAGTATTTAATAAAATCCTCTCTCTTAAAATTCTGAATATTCTTTTTAGTCCCCACCGTTTCCCAGCCGGCCGGAGTGTCACCATAGAGACAAGACTCAAGAACATCCTCAATATGCATCATCGGATTGTCCTCATACATATTAAGCTCTTCAATAATTACTCCCTTCTCACGCTCAATTTCTTCAGCTTCAAATTTTGAATTTAAAAGCATGTCCCCCAGGATATCTAGGGAATATTTAATCTTTTCTTGAGCTATTCTAATCCAATACCCAGTATATTCTTTCGCCGTAAAGGCATTAAACTCACAGCCTAAAGAATCTAACTCACCGGCTAAATTTATAGTATTAGGGCGAGACTTCGTTCCCTTAAAAAACAAATGCTCTAGAAAATGGGAAATACCGTTATTTTCCCTAGTTTCATAGCGGGAACCGGTTTTAAACATAAACAAAATCGTAGCCGTTTTGGCTCCTTTAATCGGTACCAGATATAAAGGAACACCGTTTGACAATACCTCTTTTCTATATTTATTCATATTTTAAAATATTTAATTTTTTAAACCATGTTTTAAATTTACCACATCTCTGATATAATTCAAAGTAAGTTGAAATAATACTATTTCCCTTAAATTTTCAAATTTATGCCTTATAAAATTAGTGATCGCAATTTTGTCCTAAATCACGGCAAAACTTATAAAATCTTAAAAGTAAAAGACCTGCCGGATGATGAAAAACCAAGAGAAAAATTAATTAAAGGTGGCGTTTCTGTCTTGAGCTCGGCTGAGTTACTGGCAGTAATTCTTGGGACCGGGACAAAGAAGGAAGAGGTTTTTTCCATGTCCAATAGATTACTCCGAGAATATGGTGAAAAAGGAATTGCTCATCAAAAAGATCCAAAAATAATTGAGAAAGAATTAAAAATCCCGATTGTTAAAGCTTGCCAAATTGTCGCTTGTTTTGAACTGGGAAGGCGCTTCTACCAAAAGAAACCGGGCGGATCAATAGCTCTTAGAACCGCCGCCCAAGCATACGCCTATCTAAAAGATATGGGCTATCTTAATAAAGAACAATTTCGCGGTCTATACTTAAACTCCCATTATCAACTAATACACGACGAGGTTATCTCAATCGGCACGCTTGATGCCGCTATCGTCCAACCCCGCGAAGTTTTTCGTCCGGCGCTAGAATACTCGGCGGCAGCGGTTATTATCGCCCACAATCATCCGTCTGGGGTGCTCAAGGCAACTAAAGCCGATGTTGAAATTACTAATAAATTAATAGAAGCGGGACGCATTTTAGACATAGAAGTATTAGATCATCTTATAATCGGCAAAAATAAGTTTGCCAGCATTCTTTAATTTTAGAAACGGAATTTATGTTTTTGAAAAGATATAAAATAAAATCATTGCTTAATTTTGTAAAAGATGAAAATAGTGTTAAATTTCACGTTAAAAGTGATGACTATTTTGGTACTATTGCGACCGTGCTAAGTTTGATAAGACAGCAAATTGAAAAAGACGACTGCAAAAATGCCGACGTCTTAGAAAAAACTTTAAGTAATGTTGAAAAAGATTTGATGTTTTTGCAGGCTAATTATCAAATTAACCCTAAGCTTAAAAATAAAAACAATATTCCAAACGGCAAACTTAATAACCAATGATCAAGTAATAGTAGAACAATTAAGGCGCCCCAAATCGCCCAGGAATATTTCTCCCGAAAATTTCCCCTAGGAAGAACCAGAAGAAAACCCGCAAAGAAAAGAAAAGAAAAAATTCCTCCCTCGGCGAAGATAAGTAAAAAAGAATTATGAACCGGTTGGTACTGCCAGGCGGATTTTTTTATAGCGTCATTATTTTTTAATGAGCTAACATAGTTTCCGATACCCGTTCCAAAAAGAAAATTATTCTTAATTACTACACCGGCCTCCGAAATATAAGCGTTTCTTTCCGTAATTGATTTTTGTTCCAACCGCGACTGGACAAGCAACCTTGTTTTTAATAAATCTTGGTACGGCGAAGCGGTAATGCCAATTAAAATTAGAGAAAAAAATAATAAAGCGATATAACGGCCGATAATAAATTTATCTCGCTCTTTTATTAAACTAATAAGCAAAATAATAAAACCGATAAATAGCGCTAACCAGGCCGCCCGCGAAAAAGTAAAAAATAGAGCAAACAGAGAAAAAAAATAGACAATAAATAAAAATATTAATTCAAAGATTTCATTTCTAGTTCTTATTATTTTCTTTTTGGCTAAAAGATAGGCGCTTAAAATTAAAGCGATAACCAAAATTCCTCCTAAAATATTCGGATGATCCATTCCGCCATAAGCTCTCAGCCAGCGCCCAGATAGGGTTTCTACAACTGAAGTTCCGCTAATTTGCGGATCGTGCGCTGCTATTCCAAGATATTTAAAAGAAAACGACTTTTGGCTTAAAAACTGATATATTCCTAAAAAAGCTTGGAGCAAAACTCCGGATAGAAAACAATAAATAATTTTCGCTTTATCTAAATAACACTCCTGATAATTTTTTCTCTCTAAGCCGTCGCGAATAAAATAAAATAAAGCCAAACCCATTAAAAATACTACATAGTGATAAAAGGCAAGCAGTTTATCCGGCGCGAAAAAGAAGGAAATTAAAACAAATAATTCTAAGCCGCCAAGAAAATACCAGATAAGCGGAGTTTTCTGTTCCGCGGGTTTTTCTTTTATCTTATAAATAAAAAACGGAACTAAAATTAATAAAAAAAGAAGTTGACTAAAATATAAGCTAATTTCGGTAAAATTTGTCTCGCCACTTCGCAATATTAATTTAGTCTGCCAGGGCAATAAAAAAATTAAACTATAGACCAAATATTTAGCAATTGTTTTACAATATCTCATTTATTTTAGAATTATATTTATTAAGAAATTCCTCCCGTCTATCGCGCAAGTAGAGTTTTAAAACACTATCACTGATAAAGACGCCGTTTGAATTGTTTATTTCCCGTTTCAAATCTTTAGACATTATCTTTATTTGAAATAAGCGAGCCAGCCTCTCAAGTTTATCAAGAAAAATATTTTTCTTATTTTTTTGTTCCGGAGTATGATAATCTAAAATATTGTTAGCCGACAAAAATCTCTCCAAAGTATTATCATTATTATATAACACAAATAAACCTCTAATCCAATAGTGGAAATAGGGGTCTTCCGGTAATCTTAAATAATCAATATTACAAGAATCTTCCGAGAGATAAAAACTGAGACAAATCTTGTTTCTCTTATTACGAGCGCTGGGACGGCTATTTAAGATTTTGGCTAAACCGGTACAAAATAAGCGGCTGAGCCAGATTCTTTTAGAAGATGTAATAATAAAAAAATCAATATCGCTCTCGTCTCTTAAATTATGATCGCCAATAAAGTTTGAGACCGCAGTAGCTTTGATAAAAGGCAGGAGTCGAAAAAGACGGCTAAAGCGTTTCGCGATTTTTATTTTACAATTTGAATAATTATAACGCTTTTGGCGAGTAACAATAATATTCTCCCGTCCTTTCAAAAAATAGAAACCGCGCTTATTCTCAATAACTGCGTCGCTTTTAATTTCTTCATTTAATTTCTCTAAAATTTTAGCCAGTTCTATTTTTTTATCAAGATATTTCCAAATTTCAAAAATACTCAGCGGGTATTCAAACAAATCAAAGAAAGCAATCACAGAAATGATTGCCTTTCTTAAATTTTGCGGATTTTCTAAGTCATAATTAAACATGTTTCGGTTTTTCAATCTTCAAAGGTTCTATTTTTGTTTCTTTGTCGGTAATTTTTGTTATATCCTTATCTATCTTTTTAAATTCAACATAAGCATTATTATAATGATTTACCGTCGTTGACATACTAACCCCCAATTTTTTCATAAACTCATCATAACTTAAAATATGTCTTCCTAATTTCTCAATATTTACCTTTATCTCTTTGGCTTTTTCTTCAATTTGCATCGCTTTTAGACCCTGAAGAACAGTTTGAAGATAAGCGAAAAACGAAGTCGGAGAAACAATGATAACTTTCTTGTCCCGAAAAGCATATTCAATTAAATCACGGGTATTTATTTTGACTGCGCCGACTTTGTTAACTAATAAATCATAATAAATCGCTTCGGAAGGAATAAACATAAAAGCAAAATCCATCGTATTTTTTCCGGGAACGATATATTTAGAAGTTTCGTCTATTCTGTTTTTTAAATCCTGCTTAAATTCTCCTTCAAATTTTTCTCTGGTTTTTTCATCGGAAGTATTTAAAATACGTTCATAATTTTCCAAAGAGAACTTGGCGTCAATCGGAATTATTTTGTCTTTAACAAAAACGACCGCGTCAACAATTAAATCTTTGCCGGTCTTCTCGTCTTTTCCTAACTTATATTGAAGTTCGTAGGCGTTTGGTGGCAAAACATTTTTTAGAGTTTCCTCTAAATAGTATTCTCCTAAAATTCCGCGCTGTTTAGGATTTTTTAAAATATCTTGTAGGCTCTGAAGTTGAGCGGAAAAATTAACCACCTGCTTATTTGTCTCGTCTAGTTTAGTAAGCTTTTCGGTAACTTCGGCAATTAATTTAGCCGACTGAGTTGTTATATTCTGAACGATTCTGGTCGTTTGGCCGAATTGCTCTTGATTAGTTCTATGTGTTTCCGACAGTTTCTTATCTAATTCTTGGCGCAATTCACTATTTTGAGTTGAAAGATGAGATAATTTTTCCGATTGCTGAATTAGTCTCTCGGCTAGAGAATCCATTTTGAGACCATCTGAATTTTCCTTTTTCCGCAACAATAAAACGATAACGGCAATAACTCCGATAATTAGGAAGACTAATAAATATAAAAATAGTGAGTCCATATACTAATTATAGATTAATCTTTGTTCTTCAACAAATCTCTAATCTCAACCAAGAGTTCTTCTTGACGATTTGTTTTTTTAGCTTCTTCCACTTTTTGTTTAGCCTCGTCTTCTTTAAGAAGTTTCTTCTTTAAACGACTTAAGACTTTTATCATCAAGAAAATCGCTAAGGCAATAATTAAGAAATCAAAAATATTTTGAATAAAAACTCCAATATTTAAAACGATGGCGGGCGATAATATCGCCCCGTCAGAAGCGAGTAGGGCGCTCTTTAATATAATTTTAAAACTGGTAAAGTCAACGCCGCCGATAATTAATCCAATAAAAGGCATAACGACATCCGCGACTAGTGAAGAAACTATCTTGCCGAAAGCGCCACCAATAATAACCGCAACAGCTAAGTCAACGACGTTTCCTTTAACGGCAAACTCTT
This sequence comes from uncultured Gammaproteobacteria bacterium, assembly GCA_964448505.1. GTDB lineage: Bacteria > Patescibacteriota > Patescibacteriia > Patescibacteriales > UBA12465 > UBA12465. Next base: position 38,848 of record CAYUWA010000006.1, read on the forward strand.
TAAATTCTTTTATAAATCTCATAAATTAATTTTATCAAAATTTATCATACAAAAGCGCCCCGCAAAAAACGGGGCGAATATTCTAAACCCAGGTAACCCCGGCGACTTTATCGTTGTCCGCCTTAAAGCGCATTATTCTTACTCCCTGCGTATCGCGACCTAAAACATTAACTGATTTAAACGGTGTTCTAATAACCTGCCCTTGTTCGGATATAATAACTAAATCTTTATCCTCCATTGTATCGGCGTTAACTAAGAAGGCGTTAGTAATATTTCCGGTTTTATCAGTTACTTTAGCTGTTTTAATTCCGCTTCCACCGCGTCCCTGAACCTTATAGGCGCCAAAATCAGTTCTCTTACCAAAACCGTTAGCCATAATAGTTAAAATTTGGTAATTTCTTTTTCTCTCTTTATCGGTTTTTGCAATTCCCATACCGATTACTAAATCGTCTTTATGCAAACGAATACCGTGAACGCCCGCCGCTCCTCTTCCCATATCGCGGACATCAGTTTCTTTAAAGCGGATAGCTTGTCCCTCGGCGGAAATTAATTGAATATGATCGCTTCCGGAAGTCGGCTTAACCCAGATAAGCTTGTCATCGTCTTTAATTTTTATGGCAATAAGACCGTTGCGACGAACGTTCGAGAAAGCGCCGATTTCAACTTTTTTAACCAATCCTTTTTCGGTTGCAAAGAATAAATATTTACTAAAAACTGCTTTATCTAAAGGTAAAATTGACGAAACCTGTTCTCCGCCGATTAAATTTAAAAAATTAACCACCGGTGTTCCTTTGGCAATTCGCGACGCCTGCGGAATTTCGTAAACTTTTAGCTGGAAGACTCGCCCCTTGGTTGTAAAGAATAAAACGTCATTATGAGTATGACTCGTAAACATAAATTCAACCGTATCTTCTTCTTTTGTTGAGAGCCCCATTACTCCTTTGCCACCCCTAGCTTGAACTTTAAAAATATCCGGTTCCAATCTTTTAATATAACCGTCTCTGGTCATCATCACCACCGTCTCTTCGTTTGGGACTAAGTCTTCCATGCTAAATTCTGCTACGCCATGAGGTACAACATCGGTTTTTCTGTCGTCACCGAATTTATCGGTTAAGATTTTCAACTCGTCTTTAACAATATTTCTTATTTTAGCGACTGATTTAAGTATTGCTTCTAACTCTTTAATCAGCTTTAGTTTTTCCTTTAACTCTTCTTCAACTCTTAATTGTTCTAGGTTAGCTAAGTTCTGTAATCTCATTTCCAAAATCGCAACCGCCTGCCTTTCCGAGAGTTTGAATTTCTTTATTAAATTAAATTTAGCGACTTCTTTATCTTTAGAGGCTCTAATAGTTTTGATTACTTCATCAATATGCTTTAAGGCAATCATCAAGCCTTCTAAAATATGAGCTCTGTCTTTAGCTTTATTTAAATCAAATTGTGTTCTTCTTCTGACGATTTCTTCGCGGTGCTTAATATACTCTTCTAAAATCATCTTAAGCGTCAAAACCTTCGGTTGAATTCCGTCGACTAACGCTAGCATATTAAAATGGAAGGTCGTCTGCAAAGAAGTATGTTTATAAAGCGAGTTTAAAATTTTCTTTGGATAAGAATCTTTCTTAAGCTCCATAACGATACGGACGCCGTCTTTATCTGACTCGTCACGCAGGGCCTTAATTCCATCAATTTTTTTGTCCTTAACTAAATCGGCAATTTTCTCAACTAAGTCGGCCTTATTAACCTGGTAAGGGATTTCGGAAACAATAATTTGGAAAGTACCGCCCTTTTGTTCTTCAATTTCCGCTTTACCGCGAAGCACAACACCGCCGCGACCAGTCGCGTAGGCGCTTAAAATATCTTTCTTATTATAAATTATTCCTCCGGTCGGAAAATCCGGACCCTTAACAAACTGCATTAAATCTTCAATACTAGCATCGGGATTTTCTATTAAATGATCAATGGCACCGGAAAGCTCTCGTAAATTATGGGGCGGAATATTAGTCGCCATTCCGACCGCGATACCCATAGTTCCGTTTAATAATAGATTTGGTAATTTCGCCGGCAAGACTCGAGGTTCTTTGTGGGAACCGTCAAAATTAGGGATAAAATCAACTGTTTCCTTTTCAATATCAAAAAGCATTTCTTCGGAAATTGCTGAAAGCTTGGCCTCGGTATAACGCATGGCCGCAGCGCTGTCTCCATCCATGGAACCAAAGTTTCCTTGACCACGAACGAGTGGGTAACGCATTGAGAAATCTTGCGCCATACGAACCATAGAATCATAAACTGCAGAGTCGCCATGCGGATGATATTTACCTAAAACTTCACCGACAACAGTCGCGGATTTTCTAAATTTAACATTAGCTCTAAGCCCGACGCTCCACATCGCATATAGAATACGACGATGAACTGGCTTAAGACCGTCACGGACATCAGGCAGAGCACGCGAAACAATAACACTCATCGCATAATCAAGATAAGACTTACTCATTTCATCAACAATCGGCTGGTCTTCAACTATTCCATACTCCGTTTTCCGACGAACGTTAAGAGACGGTGGCATATTTTCATCCATCATCACTTCTTCGTCTTTATTTTCTTTAATGATTGAAGCAACAATATCTATTCTTTCTTT
>CAYUWA010000006.1:41489-44056 GCA_964448505.1 uncultured Gammaproteobacteria bacterium
AATAGGCAATTTGAGTTATTCCCTCGCACCCAACAGGGATTTGGCAATTACGTGCTTCGCCGATTGTCGGCATGCAATCAATAAACGCGGGGCAAGACGAAACCGAACTCGAAGCAGTCATTTTTTCGGTTTCTTTAATTAAATCCTGGATTAATGTACTACTGGCTAGTTCTTGGAGTTTTGCGTTATTTTGTTCTTCTACCTTTTTCTCTTCTTCCAGCTTTTCTAATTTTCCGTTGATTTCAGAAAATGCTTGGTTTATATTTGTTTTGAGTTCTGACCATTCATCTTTTTTATCAGAAACTATCTCAACGGGTTGAAAATTCCAAATATGCTTAAAATTTAAAACCCAAACAACGAGCAGTAAAAGTACAAAAAAAGAAATACCTACCTTCATTAGAAATATTTTCTTTTTTTGTTCATCGTTCATAAATATTATTCCTTGATGTTGTCTAAATTAACATCATATAGAATTTGCTCGGCAACTAAGCGATAGTCAAGGATTTCTTCTTTGCTGAACCAAATCGGGATCTCTCTTTCCGCATCGGCAATCGGATCTGAACAATGAACTAAATTACGAACGGCTCGACTATCAAAGCTGGCAAGTTCATAGGAATCCAGGGTATAGTCTCCTCTGATTGTTCCGCTATCAGAAGACATCGGTTCGGTTGAACCGACGATTTTTTTAACTATACCAACCGCTTGATTCCCCTCCCAAATCATACAAATAATCGGCCCGCAACTCATAAAAGTAACAAGAGCACGAATTATATCTTTGCCGTATTCAATTGCCTCTTTATCACAAGACATTCCGGCGGCTTTTCTTTCTTCTAATATTCTTTCCCCTTTCTTTAAAAACCAGGCGTCATCTTTCTCATAATGCTTCCAGATTTGGTCCTCACTAGCTTGGTGCATTTTTAAAGCAACCAGTTTTAAACCGGTGTTTTCAATTCTCTTAATAATCTCTCCGACTAAACCGCGCTGAACAGCATCTGGTTTAAGAATTACGAAAGTTCTTTCTTTTTTTGGGTGCATCATAATTTTAAATACTTAATATAACTAGTTCCATCTCTTCCTGAGGAAGATCTTTTTTGGAAATTTTTAATTTTTCTTCATAAGTAGGAGTTAATCCTAATTCTTTTACAAATTTATCTACTTCATCAAGCTCAATCTTTAAATCTTTGGTTTTATAGTGCATCGGGATAACGATTCTTGGTTCAATTTGCGAAATAACTTCAACCGCTTTTTTAGCGTCAAGTGTATATTTCCCGCCGACCGGAATAAGCAAAATATCCGTGCCGACTAATTTTTCTAACTGGGTATTATCTAAAACCTGACCTAAATCTCCGAGATGAGCAATAGAAATATCATCTATCTCAATTCTATACATTATATTAGCCCCTCGCTCTGCACCATTTTTATCATCATGAAAAGAATCAATTCCTTCTATTAAAACGTCTTTGAAATCGTACTCTCCGGCGCAATCAATTACAAAAGGCTTTCCGCGCAAAGCTTCGCGATTGTTGTGATCTTCATGATCATGGGAAATTGTAATAATATCCGCCTCAAAATTAGGAATCTTTAATCCGGTACTTTTACCATACGGATCGGTCACTAAAGTAACCCCTTCCGGACCGGCTTTATCTTGAATTTTAAAGCAAGAATGTCCTTGCCAAGTAATTATCATATATTTCAATAGTTCTAAAATAATAAAAATAGGTCACATAACCCCACAATTATTATACCAAAGCAAAAGCCTCAGGTCAACCTTAAAATTATTAGACGAAGCCTAATATTCCTTTATTATTTCAACATTTCCACGTAAATCAGTGCGGTAAGTTTCAATACCGAGAGAAAGCGCTCGTTCTAATATTAAGGGGCTGGGATGCTTAAATTTATTATCTTTTCCGACCGAAATTATTAAAGCGCGCGGCGAAACTATTCTTAAAAAGTCCAAACTATTGGCCGTTATAGAGCCGTGATGTGACGCTTTAAATATATCCGATTTAAGATTAAATCCGGATTCAATAAGCGCTTTCTCGGCTTTAACGTTATTATCACCGCTGAAAAGAAAAGACTTATTCTCACAACTCAACTTAGAAATGAGAGAATTATTGTCATCTTTCTTTAACTTTAAAATATTTGGAGGAATCAGATTAAATTCACAACCATCGCCAAGATTAACATTATAGATATCCTCCAGAAACAAATGTTTTATATTTTGCGCTTTAATATTTTCTAAAAGCAGTTGATAAGTTAAGGAGGTCGGACTATCCTTTTGCATAATTATAATTCCTATCTTATACCTTTTAATTATTTCTATCAGCCCGACGATATGGTCATCATGAAAATGGCTTATTAGAATTAAATCTATTTTTCGCTCCCAAAAGGGAATTTTTTTTCCCAATTGTTGCTTTGTTTGAAAGCCAATTCCCTGCATTCGTTTGTAAAAGCGGAGAAAATAATCTTGGTCAGCCCGAAGATCAATATCACCTAACTGCAACTGCCAATTCTTTTTCTGAAACTGCAAAAGAATTTGATCAAACTCCTGCAACTGGCGGGTAGAA
>CAYUWA010000006.1:44066-48033 GCA_964448505.1 uncultured Gammaproteobacteria bacterium
ATTGTTTCAATACTCGGTTGTCTGGTCCGCCATCAATTAAAATATATTTGTCGCCGGGAGTCTTAATCAAGCTTGAATCACCTTGCCCGACATCAAAGAAATTGACATTTAAACTACGCGGACGATTTAAAAAATGAGATTTTAAAAAAATAAAAAAAATAATAATAAATAAGCCCCGCCGGAACCATTTTTTATTCTTTTTAATTGAGCGGCAAATTTGTTTCATAATATCTTTAGTATAAAGGATTGGCTTTAAACAAAAAATAAATATAATCTAAATATCCCTTTAAAAATCGCCCGAATACAAAAACCGCCCTGATTCCGCAAGACGATCTTTGTATAATTTTTAAATTAATAAAACCTACTAACTTAAATTAATAAATTTTAAAAATTATTTCTTCTTTTTTGCAACTTTTTTAGCAGGTTTTTTTGCAACTTTTTTTACAACCTTCTTTACAGCTTTCTTTACAACCTTCTTCACAGCTTTTTTAGCAGGTTTTTTTGCAACTTTTTTTACAACCTTTTTTGCAGCTTTCTTTTTCATAATATCACCCCCTTTCTTAAAAGATTTTTAAATTTTTTTTAAAATAAATTTATTAAACAAATAAAAAATTTATTTCCTACTAATATTATACAACTTATAAAAATAAGAAGCAATAGTTTTTTGTCTTTTTTGCAAAAAAATCCCCGCCGATTCCGAAGCGAGGATTTTTTCAAATTTTTGTTCTTTATATTTTTATCAAAAGTTTTGATTACTGATCAAACTTTTTTTGAAAATAATTATTTAACTTAGAAATTTCTATTCTTGATTGTTCCATAGTATCGCGATCGCGAACTGTTACTTGTAGATTTTCTAGAGTATCAAAATCAACAGTTAAACAATATGGAGTACCAATTTCATCTTGTCTTCTATAACGCTTTCCAATATTTCCATTATCATCAAATTCGCAGCGCCAATTTGTTTTTAGAGAATCAAAAATTTCTCGCGCTTTCTCAACTAATTCCGGTTTATTTTTTAGAAGCGGAAAAACCGCTATTTTAACCGGTGCTAATTTCGGGGCTAACTTTAAAACAATTCTTGTATCTTCGCCGATTGTTTCTTCCGTATACGCCTCACTTAAAACGGCCAAGAAAGTCCTTCCGACTCCGGCCGAGGTTTCAATAATATGCGGGATAAACTTTTCGTTAGTCGCCGGATCAAGATATGATAAATCTTGACCGGAGAATTTACTATGCTGAGTTAAATCATAATTTCCCCGCGCATGAATTCCTTCTAACTCTTTGAAACCAAAAGGAAAATTATATTCAATATCATAAGCCTCTTTGGCGTAAAAAACTAAATTCTCGTGCTTGTGCCACTGCAGATTCTCATTTTTAATTCCCAAGCCCAAGTAAAAATCAAACCTAATTTTTCGCCATTTCTCAAAATACTCCAAATCATCTCCCGGTTTAACAAAATACTGCATTTCCATCTGTTCAAACTCTCTTGTCCTAAAAATAAATTGGCGCGCCGTAATTTCATTTCTAAAAGCCTTGCCGATTTGGGCGATGCCAAACGGAATCTTAACTCGAGTAGAGTCAAGAACGTTCTTATAATTAACATAAATTCCCTGGCAAGTTTCTCCTCGCAAATAAGTCGGCTCTTTTGTCCAATCGCTGGTAAAATTTCCCAGATTTGATTGAACGAGAAGATTAAATTTTTTTCCTTCCGTAAAATTCTTTTCGCCACAATTAGGACATTTAATTTTTTCTTTATTGTCGTTAAATATTTTATTTATCTCTTCCTCGCTCATCTTCTCGTCAGCGAAAATCCCGGCTTCTTCTAATAATGTATCTAGTCTGAGACGGCTATGACATTTTTTACATTCGGTTAACGGATCGGAAAAGCCCTTGACATGACCCGAGGCTTCCCAGATTTTAGGGCTCATAAAAATAGCCGAGTCAAGACCGACGACTTCATCTCTAAGTTGAGTCATTTCTTTCCACCACTCCTTCTTAATATTATTAGCCAGTTCAACACCGTAGGGACCGAAATCATAAATAGCGGTAAAGCCGTCATAAATTTCTGAGGACGAAAAGACAAATCCGCGCCTTTTACAAAGTGAGACAATTTTATCTAAAGAAGAATTATTCTCGTTTTTTTTCATATATATATTATTACATTTCTTCTAGTGCATTCATGCCCAGAATACTATAACCATTTTTTAGAACTTGCGCAATTGACTTAATTAATACTAAACGAGCGTTCTTGACTTTCGTTTCGGCTTTTAAAATAGTAAACTCGTGATAATAATCATTGCTTAGCTGGGCAAGTTCAAATAAATATTTAGTTAATTCGCTAGGATTAAATTCCTGTCCGGCGCTTCTTACAATTTCAGGATACTTGGCTAACTTAATTAATAAGCATTTTTCTTTTTGCTCGCTTAAATTATCCAAAGCAACCCGGTGCTTAAATATAGAAAAACTTTCTTTTCTGATAATGCTTTTAAGCCGAGCATAGGTATATTGGAGATAACAAGCGGTATATCCATCAAAGCGCAAAGCCTCTTCAATATTAAAGGTAATTATTCTGTCAGAATTAACTTTAAGCATCTCAAACTTAATAACCGAAACCGTTAAATTCCAAGCAACGTGTTTAACTCGACCCATCGTCCAATCAGCATGTCTGTTTTTTGTCTCTATTATTAATTTATTCCAAACTTTTTCTTTGATATCCTGGTAAGTAACAATATTACCGGTTCGTGATGCCATCATTCCGTCCGGCAAGGTAACAAAATCATAAGTCAGATGAATCAGCTTCTGTTTGTATCCCATTAGTTCCAAGAGCTTGAATAATTGCTTGAAATATAGGCTTTGCCTTATATCAACTATATAAATTGACTCATCTAAATTATATTTATCAAATTTTTCAGAGGCTAAAGCTAAATCGGCAACCGGATAAAGCGCCGTCCCGTCAGTTCTTATGATTGGCAAAACACCAAGATTATACTCTTCTAAATTAGCGATAACGGCGCCCTCACTTTTTACTAAAATCCCTTCTTTAAAAAGCCGGTCAACTATTTTAAACCCAGCTCCGATAACTTCATTTTCATAAAAAATGTGATTGAATTTTATATCAAGTTCCTTATAAATCCCGGCAAAATATTTTATACTCCAATTTCTAGTTTCTTGCCAAAGGGCATAATTCCTTCCGGTACGACTTTCGATTTCTTTCATAATCTCAATTACCTCTTCTTTATCAGCGGGACTTTCAACTAATTTTTTGCTCGCCTCGGCGTAACACTTCCCCAAAAGATAACCTTTATTTTCCTTGCTCTTATGGTAAAAATCGTTTTTGGCCCATTCCCAAATAGTTTTGGCGACGTGAATCCCGAAATCATTAATATAAGAAACCGGTATAGCCTCGTAGCCATTTGCCAACAATAATTTGTAAATAGCATCGCCATAAGAAATATTTCTTAAGTGCCCAACGTGATATTCTTTGTGCGTATTGCCGTTTGAATATTCCAGCATTACCTTTTTATGTTTCCCGCTATTATTGTTCCCGTATTTTTCTTTATCTCGCTTTACAGAGGAACAAACTTGTTCGGCTAAAAACAAAGGGGAGACAAAAAAATTCAAATACGGTCCATATGCTTTAATATCTTTAAAATATTTTTTTAAATTATTCCGAGCAACTAATTCAATCTCGTAAGACTTCGCTAGTTCAGCCGGATTTTGCCCGTAATTTTTAGCTAATTCAAAACAAGCTAAACTTAAGTCTCCTAAATCAGAATTAGGCGGATAAGAAAAATCCGCTTTTGTTAATTTTAATTCTTGAGCGATAATTTTTTTTAAATCGTCTAAAAACATAAATTATTTTTTTATTCTGAGAAACTGTCTCTTACCCCTTTGAATAAGAATTTCGTCTTTTTCTATAATAATCTCGGCTTTAACGTCATTAATCAAACTATTGTTAACTTTGATG
>CAYUWA010000007.1:0-11692 GCA_964448505.1 uncultured Gammaproteobacteria bacterium
ATGACATTTGGGAAAAAGTATGAATCATCCCAAGAGGGTTGGTAGTGTTGAGACCTAAATTCCCCCCACTTAAAAACAACATCTTATCAACCCCCTTCGTTTGTATCTTTAAAGCCCCCGTTCCATTACTATCAGAATCAGCATTTAAAACAAGATCTCCTGTATTATTCAAAGGGCTAGTTGCTGCCACAAAAGCCGAATTTAAAGAAGTCGCATTTGGAAATTTAATTCCTCCTGAATTTATCTGCAAAGCCGCGCTTGGATTAGTTGTTTTAAGTCCTAAATTACCACCGATATAAACCGTCCCCGAACTCGTCAAAAAATTAATAACTTTCGCCTGCGAAATTCCTACTCCCAGAAATAAAAAAAGCCCGACAAAAGCAAAAAAAGCCAGCCCGCGCTTGCATCTTAAATTTCTAAAAATAGAGGATTTAATCATAAAAAATTCCTCACGTAATCTTCAAATTTATATAAACTTTATATAAATAATTATATCATTTTTTAATCTCGGCGACAACAAAAAAATAGCTTAAAAAATAGCCTAAATCTTATTAATCTCTTCCCGCAGAAAAATCTTGATAGTCTCAAAATCAATATTGTGATTATTCTTAAATTTAACCGGCTCTTTAAGTACGTCCTTGAAATATACCAAGCTCTTTAAAACTAAGTTAATTTCTAGCTCCGGCAATTTCTTATTTAACTTGTTTAAAATTAGCTTTAAAGGAATAAGTTTCAAAATAAAATACAAATCAATATAATCCTTATTGGTCGCCCGGCTAACTATCGCCGCCATTTTCATACAAGCAATATCTAAAATTGAAGCGATTCTAAAATTATCCTCATCTATAAACTTATCTATCATCTTATAAGGATACGTAAAAAAACTTAACTTTATATTATCATCAATAAAAACCGTCAAAGTATTTTTTTCTTCTTGGGTTTTCAAAATTACATGTCCTTTAAAAATATGTTTGACGGACAGAAATAACTTTTGCGTATCAATATCTTTGGATGAAAAAAAATCAAAATCAATACTATCGCGATGACCTAGTTGCAGAGCCAACCCGGTTCCGCCAGCCAAATAAAAATCTTTTTTAAAATTTTTTAAAAGCGGTAAAATTGCCAATCTTTTTTTGTCCAAAATATTATAAAACATATTAAAAACGAGATTTTATTAATTGCTCCGATTTAACATTTAAAACTAAACCCCAATAATTTAAAGACTTGGCACTTAGCTCTCCTTTGGCGCCATAATTTATGAGCACCCGTTTAATATCCGATTTTAAATAATAAGAAAATAACCAATCAGTCGCTTTTTTGCTCCCGAAATTCAAAAGATTCAAGATTATTCTAACCTTGTCTTTCTCTAAGTCAATCTTTTTTAAATCGCTAAACCAAAGAAATGGCTGAATAAATTTTGGCGGCATAAAACAATTTATTTCTTCTACTTTATGCTTATATTATAGCATAAAATGGAATAAAATTCCAGCGATATTTTTCCAATCTTCTCTTAAACTTTAAAGGAATTAGTATAATTTTTATACTAATTCATACAAAAATATACAAATATGACCGTAGTAAACATAAAGCCCAAATAGAAATGTCCGATTTGACTCCCAAGACCCTATTTTTTCCCCTTCCCTTCAACTAAATAATTCAAATAATTTATATGATTGAGCCAAGGCGAATATTCCTGATTTTCCCCGGGAAAAAATTCCGCTTTCCAAAATAATCCCGGAGCGAAATTTCCAAAATCAACCCGATTTTTTGGAGAGGCGTTTATAAAATTATCCTCCGAATTTCCTAAATACAATTTTACCAAATCGCTGGAATATTCTTTTTCATAATTTACCGAGTTATCTCCTAAAAGCGCTAAACCAATTTCCTGAAAGACCGCCCCTCTTACCGCCTCATTAATCCCAGCGACATTTTTAGAAACAACAATTCTCGTCCGACTATTACTAAATCCTTGATCTTGGAAGCTATAAAGCGACGATGTTCCTTCGGAAGACAAGACACCATTAGAGAAGGGGGCTCCGCCCTCATAACTCCCCGACCCATTACCAAAAATAAATTCAATCTCCCCTCTCTCTTTCCCGCCACTAAAAGCACTCAACTTATTCCCAGCAAAGCCCCCAAAAACTTCCTCGCTTAAATCAATCGCTCCGACAATATTTTCTCCGCCATTTTGCCAAAGCTTAATAAATTTATTTGCCCCATTAACCAAATTAATAATATACCAAAGACTATTTTTCCCCTCTCCCTGTTTTAAAATATAAGGAGTAAATCCCCGGTCAGAAACCCGCAACCCGAAAAACCTTGAAATATCAAATAAGGCTCCACCCTTAAAATGATAAGCGATATCTTCGTAGCCGGAGTAAAAAATTATAAAATCATCGTCGTCTCCCCCGGCATAAATTCGCCCCCCGCCCCGGCCATATTGCGTTAATATTTTTGCGCCGCTATTATTTTCTCTTTCCTTCCCGCCCTCCTTTTCGCTCACCGCACCGATTATCGCTTCAAACTTCCGACCGCTTAAAAAATATACAAAACCTCTTTCTTCGCTTCCTTCTGAAACGACAAAAGAAACAACGCGCCGCGTTTCTAAATTACTGAAATTTATATTTAAAATATTTTTACCTTTTAGTTCTGCCGGCAAACTCAAAATTTTATTATTCAATTTTAAACTTCCGCCTTCAACTTTTAAGCAGTTGCCCCTAAAACAAGAACTGGCTTGATTATTTAATTCCCTATTCCCCTCCGCGCCCGCGTCGTTGCCGCTTAAAAATACTAAATCGCTTTTCTTTAATCCGCAATTTTCCTCTTCGCAATCTTTTATTTTTTCAAGGCTAAAAACCGGTGGAAAGCTCAAAGAAGTAATCGTCTCATCAAGCGCCATATCGGTTTTCCCCATATCTAAATAAGCGGAACTAGAAAAATTATCCCCAAAACTCCGCCATTCTAAATTTCCGGAAATATTATTGCCAAAATTACTGGCGCCGGAATTATCCGCGCCCCTATTCTCGTTAACATTCCCGCTTAGATTATCCGCCGCCGACTCTTGGTTATCTGAAATATCAACAAATTTCCCCAGTTCCCCCATATCCTCCCCGATTTTGTCTTTAATCGTCCGCAAATCAATCCTAATTGACCGCTTAGTTTCAATTATGGAAATAAAATTATATAAAACCAAAAGAAATAAAATAACAATTAAAGCGTAAATTAAAATCAAAGCTTTCCGAGAGCGAACCGGCTTATTAACCGCTTTTTCCAGTTTTTTAAAATCAATCTCGTGCGAAAATCTCTTGGCAAAATTTTTTTTAAAAATTTTTCGTTTCTTTAAAATCGTCCGACCTTTTACAGGCACCTTAACTTCTTTCTTCTTAATTATTTTTTTTGTCTTTTTTAACATAGTATTTCCTATAATACCAAACAGGGCGCGAAATCAATCCGCGCCCGTAAAAATTTAAACCACTAAATTACTATTTAACGGTCATAGTTCCGGTCTCGCCTCTTCCGGCATGCCCTGGAACATTGCAATAATATTCGTACGATCCCGCCTTATCAGGAGCATTAAAAGTAATCGCTCTAGTTTCTCCCGGTGCTAAACCAACCGCAACGGCGGATAAGCTAGCGTCTCTAAAAGCAAAGATATGAGTATAAGAATCGGTTGAAGTAACGGCGATATTAACTACCGATCCTTTCTTTACTTCAAAGGAATTTGGAACAAATCCGGCAGCAGAAACATCAATTTTTATAACGCTAGAATTGCTTTCAACCGTCTTTTTATCAATCGCGGCCGTTTGTTGGGGTGCGCTCGGAGCCATCGGGGTAGTATTGTTTACCGCAACCTTCCCTTCCATAGTTAAAACCTTATTGTCCTTAACTGGACTGGCTCCCGGAATTAAAACCTTAGCGTCTTTTAAGGCTGGAGAAATTGCTTCTAAGTTTACCTCCGGAGTCTTACCCTCTTCCGGTGTATTGCTTGTCTCTCCGGCTTGTTGCGCTTCTTCCGGAGTTGGATTAGCCTTCTCCGATTTTTTATTCATGGTCATAGTCACTATAGCGATAATGACAATAACGACCAAGACGCCGACCAAGATCCAAATCTTCTTGGAACCGGCTGTTTTGTTCTGATTGTTTTCCATATTTTTGTTGTGTGGCGCTTGGTCTTTATAGCGACCAGCGTATTATTTTAAATTTAATTAAGCTTTATGTTTTCTATACTTATATTATACTATTTTTTTATTTAATTATAAACCCCGCCTTCTCTGTTTGGTCCGTCGCCTTAGTCGGCCAAGATTTCCAATCAACGCGTCGGCCGATTAAACGATATGAAACGCTAACCGCTTTATCGGAACGGAAAATTATTTTATTGCCTTCAATTAAATAATAGGCGGAGGCGAATCTACCGTAGGGAGTAAGCAGAGCTTCAATATTATCAATTGAAAAATCAACGGTTTTTCTCCAAACCCAGAGGTCGCTTCCCTCTTCCTGCTTATCAAAATCAATAACCGCTTCATATTCCCCGGCGCTATTCTTATTTTTTATCGTTATATTTCCAACATATTCTTCTTTAACCCCACCGGCAATTGCCGAAGCAAAAGTTGAATAATTTACGCCTTTAATATTATAGAGCGGGTCAATTGTATTAACTGTTAATTTATTGACGTTAGTAATATTATAGCCACCCATATTTAGGTTACCGCTTGGCGCCCAGCCGGTAAATAATGAATCTACATAAGATTTTGTCGCGGCGTGAGTATCTCCGGTAGGAGTGGCGACGATTACCGGCAAAGTATAATTACCGGTACCGCTTACGTCTAGTTTATAGGCGGGGTTGGTTAGACCAATCCCCACGTTACCGGTATTATCTATTCGTATCCTATCAACACCTCCCGTTACTATAGCTAGTGCATTAGCTGATGGTTCATTTAGATAACTATCACTTCCACTATCCCAATAAAACCTTGAACCAGAAGTGAGGTACATATTATTACGAAATGCTGATGTCCCATTTACATCTAATTTCTCTGCTGGTCCCGTCGTCCCAATTCCGACGTTGCCGTTCATATTTACTCTAAAATATTCAGTGGTTACATTCCCTGTACTGGCACCACCGATACCGACTTTAAAGATTGCATTTGAGGCATAAGCGGGCATTGTTGCTCCGTTTCCATCTGTTGTTACTGTTAAAATTGGCTTTGTTCCTAAATATGAATATCCTGAATCGGTCCCGGAGTTTGTAAACAAAGCACTTTCCATTACATGAAGTTTTGCATTTGGTCCTGTCGTTCCAATCCCGACGTTGCCAGTCGATGTAAAATGCATCGCCAATGTGCCATTAACCGCAGCGCTATAATCCGCAGTATTGTTCACATATATGGAACCTGCTCCACCCACTGCACTAGTACCGAACCGTATTTCATTTGCTCCGTTATTACCCAACACAAGTATTCCTTGGGCTCCAGCTTGTGTTCCAAGTTGCGTTCTATAAATGGTCGGATAGTTAGTCGACGTCACGAAAATTCCAGGGGTGGCGGAACCGCTGACTTCCAACTTCGCATTTGGCGCCGTCGTCCCAATTCCCACATTTCCTGAATTAGAGTTATTAATATTCGTTCCATTCATCGCCCAATATCCAACTGTTGAACCTGAGCCACCGCCAATTAATGAATCAACATAACTCTTTGTCGTTGCATGAGTATTTCCGGTCGGGGTTCCGACAACTATTGGTTGAGTAAAGTTTCCTGTTCCGCTAACGTCTAGTTTATAGGCGGGGTTAGTTAGACCGATACCGATGTTTCCAGAACTATTTATAATCATGTTTGGCGTACCACCATTTGCTACGGAGTTATTGGCTGTAAATCGCAGAATACCTGTATTATTAGTACTAATACCTGCCTTATCAACACCAGCCATTCTAAATACATATTCTAAGCCTCCAGCAGAGTGTGTGTTGTCGGCAATGATTTTTAATGTGTCCGTGGTCCCCTTCGATATATGTAAAATATCACCAGGCGCAGTCGTCCCAATCCCGACGTTGCCGGAAGAATCAATTGTCATTTTTTCATTTCCAGAAATATAGAAATGATGTGAATCGCGATTCATCTGATAGGCTAAAGTCTGATTCGCTGAACCGCCCCCGTTCGAAACTTGAAATCTAAATCCACTCCAATTAGCAATAGAAGAAACGGCTGTTTGAATGGAATTTTTTTCTACATCGTTTGTATATAAACCACTAATGATGTCTTGATATGTTCCATCCACACCCGCACTCCTTACACTTAATTTACTTCCCGGCGCAGTCGTCCCAATCCCTACATTCCCCGCCCCCGCATCACCATTCCAAATATTTGAATTTTTTGTGCCGCTCCATAGTCCGGCAAGTGTTCCGAGTGAAGAGGTAGCGGTTGCAATCGCCGAATCCATATAACTTTTCGTAACTGCGTGCGAATCTCCGGTCGGTGTTCCGACAATTACCGGTTGAGTAAAATTACCAGTACCGGTTACGTCTAGTTTATAGGCGGGATTAGTCAATCCGATACCAACGTTGCCGGTATATGAGATTCTCATTCTTTCATACATCGCATCTTGATAGGGATAATTTTGTGTAAAAAATGAAATCCCAGATTGATATCCGTATGATGGACCTTCTTGAAGAAATTTGATTGCACTCATCCAATATGGCCCCGGAATTCTTGCTTCGATTTGAGCCACAGTCGTTCCATCCCCTAATTGCGGTCCATCAAGCCTTATCGTTGGAGTAGAAGTATTACTTAAATTAAGTAATGTCCCTGGATTAGCAGTCCCAATCCCCACATTCCCCGGAAAGCTATAATTTCCGCCGCCGGTATTAGAACCGAAATATCCAGAAGAAATATTTTCCGCGCCAATTGTTGAGGCCATAGCACCGACAAAACTTGTTCCTTTAATCGGCCCGTTAACTTCTAAGCCCGAAGCTGGAGAACTAGTCCCAATTCCAAGCGGACCGTTCATCTTTGCTGGAAGCCAGGTATTAACGAAGTCGCCAAATATTTCATTGCTTGAATTATAAAGAAGCCCGTTCCATTCCGTTGCCGATAAAGTCCCGTTAAAAGGTTTGCTATAAGTTGAAGTTGAATGTTCCGCTAAAACTAAATTAGGGCTTAGAACTAATAAAAAAGCCCCGTTTAATAATAAAACGAAGAAAAATATTCTTATTTTTTTTAGCCCCAGTCGGTGCATTAAATATTATTTAAAATCTAATTTAAAATTAGAATTTTTTTATGTTTCTAATACCTAAATTATATCATTTCTACATACTAACTTCAACACTTCTTTTAGTTTTTTGAAACTCGCCAATGGCGGTATAAGTTAAGGGCGGAAAACTGGTAAAATAAACGTTATAGGAGGAGTCGCTATAAGGCAGAGTTTCGCTAAAAACCGAGACGCCGCTAATATTATTTATCTCATAATCATTATGGCGAAGTTCAAATAGAAATCTCTCCGTACCCGCTTCGGCGGCAAAATATGCCTTAGTTGATTGCGACTGAATACCGCCCGCTTTAATTCCAAGTAAAACAACATAAGACCCGCTCATCGCGACAACCAGCATTCCGGCTAAAATAAACATCGTTAAAATAAGCGCCGTGCCCGATTTATGGCGCTTGTCTATAAAATATATCCTAAGGTAAGCGATTATTTCTTTGATTAATTTTATTTTACTCATATTCTATTTGTAGTATCTAGACGTAATCGTTGTTTGAATCTTCATTTCCGATTTAAACTGCGCTTCATCAAGCGCCCAAGCGCGGAAATTAACCGTAACCATCGGCTGAGTATTAACCGCGTCGCTTAAAACAAAATGCAAATTATTAACTCTTATCTTTTTCGGCGAAATAAAATCATAGTTTGAATTCCGACTAACTTGAAAACGCAAATTACCACCGTCTGCCGCTAGCGCATATTCAACACATTCTCCGTAACGGTTCTTAAAGCGTAAAACGTCGCCGTAAGCGTTTTCTGAAACCGCAAATATTTTCGCGTTATCAATTCCCGAACAAATGCCGTTATTTTTTTGCGCCATCCGCATTTCCTTATCCATTACTTCAAAGAAATATTTCAAACTTTCCTGAACGTTTTGACTCGCGAGCGCGCTTCTCTGTCCGTCTATAACGAGTTTAAAAATAGAAGTGGCGGATAAAATAATAACCGAAAACAAGGCCACAGAAACCAAGACCTCAACTAAAGAAAATCCGCTACTATATTTCTTATTTCCAATCATAAATAAAAGTTTCTAAATTATAGGAACGGCTGAGTTGATGATCTTGCCAAGAAACAATTGATTGCACATTTATAGAGCTCTCGTCTCTTGCCGTTATTAAAATAAGACGGTTAAAACCGCTATCGGCGTCGGCGCTAGTTATACTATGATGATACATCCCGTTTGCGTCCTGCTTCAGTTTAATATCAATTACCGGATCGCTGACTAAAGTCGGCGCGCTATCAAGATAATCAATAAAATAAGTGCCCGGCGCTAAACCTTCATCAAATTCCGATAAGGCTTTCCAATTCGTATCTCTAGTATGACGGACTAACTCTATTCCCTCTTGCGCTAATTGGTAAGCGATTATGCTCGTCCGATTAAAATTCTGATTTTGAATGTTTGAAATAATTAAAGATAAAACGCCGACTAGACCCAAAGAAATAACAAAAAGAACCGTAATAATTTCTACGAGCGTAAAACCTTTTTGTTCTTTAGAAAAATTAAACATCTCTTAATTAATAAGTCCTTAGTTAATAACCTCAACTAGACCAAGAAAATTAGCGCGAATAGTTTTTGTCGTATTTTCTTTCGCCTCTTGAAGTTCAATTAAAATATCCGTTGAAGTCGCCGTTCCGTCGTAAATATTCGTTATCGGGTCGGGCGGTAAGAAGGTAATATTAACCGCGTTTTTCTCAACCCCGCCGACTTTTAATGAAGAAATCGTAATTAAAGGCGGAAGCTCAACTAAGCGCGCCCCCTTATCAATATCCCCTTCTTCCAAATTATAATCCATATACCCGAGCGTCCCCGGCGAATCGGTGTCGGCAAAAACTAAGTATCTATCCCCTTCCGCTTTGCTAAAATGAATGCCCCAACCGCCCGCCGGAACCGCGTCGCCATACTTAAAAAGCCCGAGGGCATGATTTTGCGCTTGATGAATATCGGAAACAAGCTTCTGAGAAGTCATAATCAAATCCGTCCGCTTATTCGCTGAGCGATAATTGGCAATAAAAAGCGTCGTAATAAGCGTAATAATTGAAATGCTAATTACCATCTCAATAATCGTAAATCCGCTCTTATAAAATATATTTCTATTTTTCATTTTCATATTTATTCCGCTTTAACTTCTTTCCAAAGCGGCAAACCATAATTAACCCTAATTTGCGTTGATAAACTGCAAACATAGCCGTCGTTATCGGCAACCATTAAAGTAACGGCGGTATTAGTCGCTCTAAAGAAGATTATAGATGTTGTTGCGCTCGCCGGATTAGAAATTTGGGCGAGAGCATCAGTTGTCGTCCAGAGATAAGAACAAAATCCGTTACTGCAATTTGTCGGCGTATTGGGCGAGGCGTCCGTATAATACTGCGAACTGCTCGTAAATAAAGTTGAGGTTCCGACTAAAACTTCTAGCGGATCCCAAGTAACAAATGGGCTCGGAAATTCGTGTTTAAAAGTCGTAAAGGTTTCGCTGTTTGAATCTCTGTTAGCGTCGGTATCGCTTATACTATTATTATCATACTTATACCACTCTGTCGGATTATCACTTTCGTCATAAAGCCTGACCCACCAATGATAATTAGTATTATAAGCTAGGTCGTTACAATTTGGATCGGAATTAGGAAGAATATATTGCGTCGCAATAGCCGAGGTCTTTTTCCCCGACCAGCAAACATAATCGCTCGTACTTGTGCTAAAAGTATCAGAATCGTTAATGATAATTTCATAAGCCGATTGTGTACCGCTCTTTTTATACCATCTTAAAACCGCCGCGCGCGCGACCGAATCGCAGGCTTGCGAATAACTCCAGTTCGGCGCCGTCATATTTCCGACTTGTAGATTAGAAATATAAACCTTATAACTTCTTGAAGCGCAATTGCCTGTTCCTTCGCTCTCGCAATTAAAAGTGAGGTCCCCAAGCGTGCTGGTTGCGATACCGATAAAATCTCCTGCTTGAATATCGTGCCCCGGTAAAACCGAATCTCCCAAATCCCAACCCTGAAGTTTGACCGGATTAAGGACCGGGTTAATTTTTAGCCAAGCGCCTTCGCCGCTAGAAGAAGCAATTTTCGCCCAGCCGTGAACTTGTTTATCCGCTTCCGTATAGCAAGCATAACACTTAGTGCTTGGGTTACAAGTTGAAGGACAAACCGAATTAAAAGAACCGTAACCGCCCGGCGGGTCTTCCCCGTCGTAGTCAAAAGTAATCAGTCCTTGATCGTTATTCCAAGCTTCGCCGAGAAGTCGCCCCCCTTCGTCAATTTCAACTTTATGAACTAAATTCGCGCAAGGCGCCGAATAAAAATGATAGGGATTTAAATTTCCATCAACGTCAAGCCTATCGCCGATAACATCGTCTAAACAATTAAAATAAACATAGCCCAAAGACGAACCCCACCAAGCTGCCCCACGAAGCGTTGAGGTCGCCGCCTCTGCCTTTTTTAAAAACAAAAAAGAAGCGAAAATTAAAATCACGCTTAGAATAATTATTTTTTTACTTTCGCTCTTTAAACTCATAGACTACCTAAATTATAGCATTTTCTTGAAGAAAGAAATATTTTAATCTAACTTAATAAAAGGCAAAAGAACTGCCGGGATAAAATAAAATTCATCGGTTTTTTTAAGCGTATCTTTAGTAATTATTATTTTCTTTTTAGTGTTTTTATAACGCTCCGTAAAATTCTTCATAATCTTCGGAATATTGGTCTTACTGCGATATTTTACCTCGCAAAGCGTAAGTTGATTATCTCTCCCCTCTATTACAAAATCAATTTCCGCTCCGCCGTTTGTCCGATAGAAATGAATATATTCTTTAGAACAACTAGCCGCCAGGGTATTATAAACAAAATTTTCAATGAGCGCCCCTTGCCCGTCTAAATTAAAATTAAAAGAGCGAAGTAAATAATTGCGGATACCGATATCCGAAAGATAGACTTTCGGCATTTTGGAAATTTCCGACCGAATATTTTTAAAGTATGGTGTTACCAAATCAATAATATAAGTCCCCGATAAGATATCTAAATATTTTTTTAAAGTGTTGACGGAAATATTAGCCGTATTGGCCAATTCGTTACCGTTAACTAATTGCCCGAGTTGCCCGGCTAAAATCTTAATCAAACTGTTGAACCCGTTGATATTTTCTACTTTCAATTGATTAATAATATCCTTTTCAATATAAGTTTTAATAATTGATTTAAGAATTATTTCTTTGTTTTCTACCCCCTGAGTAGTCAAAACCTCGGGATAAGCCCCAAACGATAAATATTCGCTTAAACTTAATTCTAGTTTAGGCTGAAAAGTCTTAAAAAATGTTTCTAACTCGGAAAACTTATTAAGACTAAAAGAATTAGTTTCTATCGCTTCACGATAATCATAATACTCTCTGAAACTAATCCGATTAACATTAAAATTAATCGCCCGACCGGTTAAAAACTCCGAATTTTT
>CAYUWA010000007.1:11702-37805 GCA_964448505.1 uncultured Gammaproteobacteria bacterium
TCTCTAATGAGCTGGACCCGCTGACAATTAATTGTAACTTGCCTTTATATTTATCAAAAATATTTTTTAATAATAATCCGGCCTCTTCAATAACTTGAAATTCGTCAATCATAACGTAAACGAAGCTTTCAGGAAAATTAAAATACTGCTTTAAATAGAGCTCTAAACTTACCGAGCTTTGGAGTATTGCCTTATTCTCAGAATCATCGGCCAATAAATAAGCCAATTTCTCGCCGCGCGATTCCAAGTCCTCTTTAATCGCTTTTAATAAGAAGGTTTTACCGACCTGTCTCGCTCCTTTTAAAATAATAATTTTATCTTTACCAATCCAAGGCTTAATTTCCGCTAATATTGCTCTTTTTATCATATATTTTAGTATTTACCCTAGAATTGTATCATACCATTGATATAAATACAATAGAAAACTATCAAAGGTCTGATAGAATTCTACTAGAAAACTATCAATCTAAGAACTTTTGCCCGATTTTCATCATCTCTTGTCGGCTTTTTTCTGTTTCGTCGTTATAGCCGATAAGATGAAGCAGCCCGTGAACTAAAATAAAATCAAATAAATAAGCGGCTTGCGCGCTTTTTCTTATACCTTTAAACAAGTCTAATTCGTCTATCATCGCCTGATACTTTTTAAGCCGTCCGACTTCATTAATATTAATAACAATTTCTCCCAAATATTTAGTTAGATATTCTCCGCCCCGAAAAGATAGAACATCGGTTGTCTTATCAATCCCACGATACTTAAAATTCAAACGCTTCATCATCTTATCGGAAATAATCGCGACCGAAACCGCAAAATTTTCTTTCTTAAATTTCTTTAAAAAAAGACTGACGATTTTTTCAATTCGTTTAGTATTAATTTTTGAGCGTGTCGTATTATTTATCCCGACCATAATAATTATTTAAATTAGCCGTCTTAATTTTCTAAAAATCTCGTAAAACCAATAACTGAGCGGACGGAAAATAAAGTCCTTGGTCCCGGAATATTCAAGGCTGCGTCCGCCAAATCCAAGTTTAAAGCGCGTAACCCCCGGCCATTTCTTCTCGTCTATCCCGAAAAAATCATAATATTTATATCCCGCCGCTTTCGCTTTCTTAATTATTTCAAATTGCAATAAGTACGGCGCCATAACACTTCTAAATTCATTGTCCGAAGCGCCGTGTAAGTAAGTTACTTTGTCGCCGAACGAATAAGTTAAAACAACGGCAATATTCTTATTCTTATAACTTGCAAAATAAATTCTTACTGTTTCTCTTTCGGCTTCTAGTAAGCTCCGGTAATGCGAAAGCGCGTGAAGCCGAAAACCGTCTCTTTCGCCGGTAATATTTAAGAGCCGCCAAAGCTCGGAAAGGCTGCTTTTCCGACTTAATTCCGTTTCAAAATCAACTAAGCCCTCAATAATCTTAACCCCTTTCTTTTCAGCTAAACGGATATTATAGCGTGTCTTCTGGTGCATCTCTTTTAATAATTCTTCTTCCGATTTATCAAGATCTAAAATCAAAGTTTTCTTTGGCTGTAAGTCTATTGTTTTTTTTATTTTCTTCTTGTCTGTCTTACGAGTCTTATTTTCAAAAGCATAAATTTCCGCTCCTTCTTCAAATCTTAAAAATAATGCCGAGCAATAAATCTTGTTTATTTCCGAAAATAGAAAATTCCTTATTTTCCGATATAAGTCGCTAGATTTATTATCCAATAATTTATAATTATAAACCGGCCCGCGCGGCGCGTATAGATAATAAAAGCCGAAAGCGATTTCTTTCTTAATTAGAGTAATGGCGCAAACAATTTTTTTAGCTTCGTCTATAACGGCTAGTCTTAGAATTTCTTCCCCTCTTTTAATCCCGATTTCTCCCCAATCAAAAGATTGCAAAAATTCCGCTCCGCCGGAAGAGACCGAGGAATAAGTTTCCAAGAAAGAATCAAGCTGTTTTTTATCTTTGAGGTATATTATTTCCATAAGCTAATTATAACACAAAATAACAAATTGCCATCCCCTTTAAATAGCTTTTTTAATAAACCAAAAAGAGGCAATAAGCCTCTTTTTAAAAATCTATTTAAAACAAAATTATTTCATTCCCGCCGGAGTCGCCGTTTGAAGCGCATTACCCGGAATAGTATTTACTGCCGCGCCTAAACAATAATTAAGAGTATAAGAATAAGTTCCTTTAGTATACGTATAAAGAGCTTGAGTCGCTGGACAACTTGTACCGTCAACTGGTGTTGGTGGAACCGGAACCGCTTGCATATAAGTTGAACTGCCACTATAAATCGGGCTTCCCGCGGTAATCGTTGCCGGATAATCGCCGGCATCGTTATAGTACATCTCCAAAGCAGTTTGAATTTGTTTAACGTCAGCCACACGTTTTGCGTCTCTGGCTCTTGCTCTCGCTGAGTTTAGGGCCAAAATTGATAAGGTTGATAGTAATCCAATAATTGCAATAACGACTAATAACTCAATTAAAGTAAAACCTTGTTTGTTGTTTTTCATAAAAGGTATTAGGACTAAAAAATTTGAAATTTATTTATAAAATAATTATAACATTATTT
The DNA here is from genome assembly GCA_964448505.1 of uncultured Gammaproteobacteria bacterium. Lineage (GTDB taxonomy): Bacteria > Patescibacteriota > Patescibacteriia > Patescibacteriales > UBA12465 > UBA12465. Next base: position 14,263 of record CAYUWA010000007.1, read on the forward strand.
AAAAACTTGGGCAAGACTTTTTAAGCATTTCTGATGCTCTCTCTTTTTCCGCCCTAATTTCTTAAAACTGACTGGCTAAATTATACATCGGCAAAATTACTGCCGCGACCATAATTCCAACCCCTATACCCATAATAACCATAATAATCGGCTCCATCAACTTACTTAAATTATCAAGCATATTAGTCGTTTCCCGAGAATAGAAAGTTGTTACCCGGTCTAAAACCGAATCAATTTTTCCCGTCTTCTCTCCGACCGCAATCATTTGCGGTACCATTTTTGGTACATATGAACTCGCCTCCATAACTGTTGAAAGCGGGTTACCGTCGTTAATTGATTCTAGAGTTTCTAAAATCAGTTCCTTATAAATAATATTTCCAACGACATCCGCCGTAATTTCCAAACCCTTAGTAATTGTTACCCCTCCCTTGAGTAAGGTCGCAAGCGAGCGCGTAAAACGCATCAAATAAATATACTTAAATAGTTTTCCGAAAATCGGCATCTTTAATTTAATAACATCAAGATGACGCCGGCCCGTATAAGTTTTAATATAAACTCTAACTAAAAATCCCAGCCCGATAAGAACTAAGACAATAAAAATTAAATAACTTTTTAGAAAACTGGAAGCGCCAATAACAAGTCGCGTAGAAAGAGGCAATTTAGCGTTGGTCTCCGTTAAAATCGCCGTTAAATTCGGAATAACATAAACCATTAAGACAATTCCGACGCCGATTAAAGCGGTCGTGATAAAAACTGGATAAATCATCGCCCCGCGGATTTTAGAGACCATGTCGTAGCTCTTTTCCATCTCGTCGGCCAAATAATTTAAAACCTCGTCAAGTTTACCTGAAGTTTCTCCCGAACGAACGATATTGATAAAAAACTCGGAAAATATTTTTGGACGCTTGCCGAAAGCCTCCGACAAAAAAGAACCGGCGTCAACTTCAAAAGCAATTTCCGAAATCATGTTCTTTAAAGATAAGTTTGCTGTCTGATCAACTAAAATAAGCAAAGATTCAACAACTGTGACGTTCGCGCTAATCATAACTGAAAACTGACGAGAAAAAATCGCCAAATCCTTGGTTTTTATCGGGGCGATGGTCATTAAAAATTTGCTCTCAAAAGTATTGGTAACGTTAACGACCGAAATTGGGTTAAGCTCCTTTTTTCTGAGTTTGGAAATAACCTCCGTATCGCTAAGCGCAACTTCCTTTCCTCGTTTGATGTGCCCGCTCGCGTTTTCCGCTTTGTATTTAAAAATTGGCATATATTTTAGCTTTCAATAACTCTTAAAATTTCTTCCATCGTCGTCACCCCTTGTAAAACCTTAATAATTCCGTCTTGTTTTATAGAAATAAAATCTTCCGTTTTCTTAACCGCCTCAATATTTAAATTCTTGTCGCCGGTGTTAATAAGTTCCGCTAACTCATCATTAATTTCAATAACCTCGGAAATAGAAACACGATTAGAGTAGCCCGTCCCTTCGCAACGCGCGCAACCGACCGCTTTAAAAATTTTATATTTCGTAAAAATTTCTTCGGCACTCGTAAAGTCCGGCAACTCTTCACGAACAATTTCCGGCTTTAAGTTTTTCATCTCGGAAATTATTTCCTGATTGGCATCGTCGGATAACTTAACCTCCTGCTTGCAATGCTCGCAAAGCCTCCTTGCCAGACGTTGAGCAATAACCGTTTTTAAGGTTGAAGAAAGCAAAAATCTTTCAATCTTCATATCAAGCAAACGGAAAACTGCGCCGAGCGCGTCGTTGGTATGAAGCGTAGAAAGAACAAGATGTCCGGTTAAAGAGGCGTGAATAGAAAGTTCGGCCGTTTCTTCATCACGAATTTCTCCGACCATAATAATATTTGGATCTTGACGAAGAAGCGAACGAAGACCGTTAGCAAAAGAAAAGCCGATTCGCGGACGAACTTGCGATTGATTTATCCCTTTTATCTCGTACTCAATCGGATCTTCCAGCGTTGAAATATTTACCCCTTCTTGATTTAAAATACTTAAAACCGAATATAAAGTTGTTGTTTTTCCCGATCCGGTCGGTCCGGTTACCAGAAATATTCCGCTCGTTTTCTTAATTCCCTCGCGCATCCGGCGAAGCGCCAATTTATTAAAACCTAAAGCCTCTAAAGTTAGGGCACCTTTAACCGTATCCAGAATTCTCATCACGACTTTTTCTTGACTCGCGAGCGGCAAAGTAGAAACACGGAAATCAACTTCCCGACCGTTAATAACTAACCTAATACGACCGTCTTGAGGGACTCTCGTTTCATCAAGTTTTAATTTCGCCAAAACTTTAATACGGGCGATAATCGCGTTATGAATACTTTTCGGTAGAGTTAAAGAAGTGTGTAAAATACCGTCAATACGGTAGCGAACCCGGCTTTCTTTGGCAAAGGGCTCAATATGAATATCGGAAGCCCGCGCTTCAACGGCATGGCGAATAATAACCGAAACAATCCGGGAAACCGGCGCCGAATTTATATCTTCTTCGCTTACTCCCTCTGAATCCGTTTGAACCGTAACTAATTCTTCCCCTTCTTCCTTCGCCTTAACTTCAAGCGCACTGGAAATTTCTTCTTCAATTTTCTGATATTGCTTAAATATTTTCTGCCAAGACGAATTAGAAATTAAAAAATATTGAACTTGCAATTTCTCGTCGGTGGCTAAAAAATTAACCGCTTCCATCGCTTTTAAATTAGGTTCAACCAAACCGATTTTAATTGTCCTGTTCTCCCTTCCGAAACAAATAATTTGATAGGTGCGAGCAATATCTTCCGGCAAGAAATTCAAAATAGACTCAACGACTTCTTCATTAGTTAAATTATAGTAAGCTAGACCGTAGAATTCCGCCTTAACCTCGGTTAATTTTTCTTCGTCAATTATTTTTTGACTAATTAAAAAAGAGCCCAAGTCTTCTTTGCTCTTTAAAACCTGTTGCCTTATTTCTTCCGCCTTAGCGGCGTCAATTATATTTTTTGACTGCAAAAGGGTCAGCAGTCTTTCATTATTATCCATGGTTTAAATTTAAATTTATTCTTATTTCTATTCCGGAGTAGAACTGGCCGCGTCACCGGGAATAAGCGGATTTAGCGGCGCGACTACGGCCGCGCTGGTAAATGGCCGATTATTGCCAAGGGTACAAGATGTCGCCTTGCCGGTTCCCGATTGGGCGATTGCTTTACCGCAAATATTTTCAAAATCAAAGTTAATAACATTATTTTTCAAGGATATAAAACGTGAGTTTTTTAAAATCTCTAGTTCCGACGATTCGCGATTAGCCGCATTCATACTTTTTGACGGAACAACATAAGCGCTTAATTCCGCCCTAGTACTTAAGGTTTCGGTAATCGGCTGTCTTAAAAACAAAATCGCCAAAGAGCCCAGGATAAGTAGGATAATAACGAAATATAAAAGTGTGCGATAATTATTTCTCATAATTATTTGAGCGGCTTATAATAATAAGAGGTAATTTTGAAAAAGGCTTTATTTTCCGAATTGGAAAAATCAATTTCGCTAATATCCAATAATCTTGAATTATTTTCCAAGACTTTTAATAAATTCTTAAATCCCGAATAATCAATGGCGCTTAAAGAGACTTCAATAATTACTTTCCCGACCCGACTTCCATTAGCGTCAATTTTTGGCGCCGGGGCGTCAGAGGCGGATGCTTTTTTCTCGTCCTCTTCGCCGGCAATTTTAATAGAATTGACGGCAAAACCGCTGGAAGCGATTATTTCCTCAAGCTCTCCGTATAGTCTCTCTTTAATATAAGAATCCGGCAGAACCCCGTTGAATTTTTTTAATTCTTCCGGACTTATTTTTTCATACATCTGAGAAATCGCTTTTAAGTCCGCAAGTTTTTTCTGTTGGCTATCGTAAAGTTTTTGCTGATTTTCAATATTCTCTTGAATCGCGCCTAAGGTCTGATTGAATTTTGGTTTTAAAACAATAAAGTAAGAAATGGCAAGAATTAAAACAATAACAAAAAGAATCAAAATATTAAAATAATGATTTAAAAATATATTTAGAGAATTTTGATTTTTTATATTCTTGTTAATCATAATTATTTCTTAAAAATATCCGGTAAAACCTCAAGTGACAGATCAAAGACGACTTCCGCCGTTTGTTCTTTCTTTTCTTTTTTATCTTCTTCTTCGTCCTTATTTTTAGATATAAACAAACCGGCATTACCGACGCTAACTGCGATTGTCTTATCATCGTTTAAGAAAGCCTTGGTCTGCCAAGAAACATCGGCATAAGTTTTTGCTTTAGCCGAAAGAAAATACTTGCCCGTTAAATCGCCTTGAAAGCCGCCGAAACTAACCGTACTAAGTGTATTCTTTTCAAGCCAAGTAAAGAAATTGGAAAAATAAATATGATTATCAAGCAGTTTCGTTACCTCAACCGTCTTATCCTTAAAAGATAAAGCTTCGTCACTCTGGCTTTTGATTTTCCCTATTTCCGCGTTAACTTTTTCAATACTGTCCCGCAAAACCTGAGCCTTTGAATCCTCTTGCTTAGCCCACCAATCAAGACCGAAATAAACCTCTATAATTAAACCGGCCGTAACGACTATCGCTAAAAGAAAAACAAGGAAATGTTTTTGCCAATTAAAAGAAACTCTGATTTCATCTTTTATCAAATTAACATCCAATATTTTTGGATTTTGAGAAAATCGCCCGTCGCCTCCCAATCTTTTATTTTTTTGACGCTTTAAAGAAAGCATAAATTATTTTTTACTCAATCTCGCGCATCGCCAATCCGATAGCGACGGCTAGTTTCGGTCCGACTTCACTAAGTATCGGTTTAAGCTCCGGATTAAAATTAACTCGGTTCCAAGGATCGCCGATAATTACTTTGATATTTAAGCGCTTGGAAAAATAGTCGGATAAATTTAAAAGCAGAGCACCGCCGCCAGATAGTATTATTTTTTCAATATCGCCATTATTTTGCGAACGGAAAAAATCAATTAAGTATTGCATCTCAACAACAATCGGTTCCAGGGTCTTCATAATAAGTTGAGGAATTTCGTCTTGAGAATTAGGATTTAAATTTGTGCTTAAATCAAGTTTAAACTGTTCTGCCTGCGCGTAAGTCATCCCTAATTTTTCTTCTAAGGCTTTGGTAACTGTCGCCGCGCAAACCGAGAGACTGCGATTTAAAACCGGGATGCTTTCGCGAACAATAGACAGGTCGGTACTGTTAGCACCAATTTCCACAATCATAACCGTTGACTTATCATCGCCGATTAAAGACCGAACGAGGGAAAAAGTTTCTGTTTCCAGGCTCGCCAAATTAAGTTTGGCCTGTTTAAAAACATCAATATATTTTCTGACTAATTTCTTCGGACTCCCCGTTAAAAAAATCTGCATACTGCCGGAAGTCGGAATCTTCCCGTCTTTACCGGGAACTATTTTCCAATCCAAAATCATCTCTTCAAGCGGAAGCGGAATAACTTTTTTTGCTTCTTCGTTAACCGCCGCCTCTAAGCTTTTTTTATCGGCATTAACAATATTTATAATAGAAGAAAAGACCGAAAAAGTCGGAAGCGAAGCGGTAATTCGGTCGCTGTTCATCCCCGCCTCTTTTTTAACCTTGGAAATCGCCTGCGCCAGATAAGAAATATCCTCAATTTTATTAAAATTAATCTCGCTGATATTCTCGCTAAAAGCATAGTTGGAGAGATATATTTTTCTATTCCTTTTTTGAAGTTCAACCATCTTTAAAGACGAATCTCCGATATCAATACCCAAATATAGATTATCTTGACCAAATGAAAATAAACTCATAAATATTTATAGGATAAAACCGGGATTAAATTGAATTATCTCGTTTCTTAGTATATAATGATTATATAATATTTGGAAACAATAAACAAGTGTTTTATGAATATATTTAGCAGATATAAGAAAATATTTTTAATCCTATTTTTTTTAGGGCTCGTCTTCTTGTTTGGTTACCTTCTCTACCAAGTTTTTTTCAAAACCGGCGAAGTAAGTCCCCCTAATCAAACCGCGACCGGAACGATTAACGGTTTACCTTCGGCCGGTCTCGGCGGAGAAACAAATGGAACTCCGAGCGGAACGGGAATGCTTCCGGGAGGCGAAAGTGAAACCGGTTCGGATATAAATAACGGAAATAATTTAAGCGGCGGCGGACCCGATGGCGATAAACCAAGTTCAATTGCTATCGGCGGACTTACCGAAACGAATGTCTTAAGTAAATCCCCCGCTTATAATCCAACCTTATCAAGCGACGGTAGCGTCCAATATTATAATAAAAGCGACGGAATTTTTTACAAAGTAGATAAAAACGGAAATTTAAGCCGACTAAGCGATAAGGTTTTTTACGACGCGAGTAATGTTACTTGGGCGCCGGACTCAAGCAACGCGATTATTGAATATCCCGACGGCAATAAAATTTTATATAATTTTGATACCGAAAAACAAACGACTCTCCCTGCTCATTGGCAAGACTTTTCTTTTTCTCCGGGAAGCGACGAAATAATTTCTAAAAGTATTAGCCCGCTTGACCCGGAAAATAATTGGTTAGTCGTTTCTAGCAACGATAGTTCAAGCGCTAAGGCAATTGAGCAAATTGGCAATAATGCCGATACCGTTTATCCCTCTTGGTCCCCTAATCAACAAATTGTCGCAATGTATACCCGAGGCGTTGATTTTGACCGCCAGGAAGTATTTTTCGTCGGGCAAAATAGCGAAAATTTTAAATCAACAATTATTGAAGGTCGCGGCTTTCAGTCGGAGTGGTCAAAAGACGGCGATAAACTGCTCTATAGCGTTTATCATACTAAAGACGATTTAAAACCAAGACTTTGGATAGTAGAAGCGAGTGGTGACAATATCGGACAAAATAGAAAAAGCTTTAATCTTCAAACTTGGGCGGATAAATGTACTTTTGCGACCAATACCGAAATTTACTGTGCCGTTCCGGAAACTTTAGAAAAAGGCGCTGGCTTATTTCCCGAAATGGCTGATAAAACAAAAGACAATCTCTTTAAAATTGATTTAGCAAGCGGTACTCAAAAGCTTATCGCGATTCCCGATAACGCTTATAATATCTCGCAAATTATCGTTCCTGAAAATCAAGATACCCTTTATTTTACCGATAAAAAAACTGGCTTCTTATATAAAGTAGACTTAAAATAATATCCTAACTCAATAGAATATCTCTGCCCCGTTTCGTTTTTTGCGAGACGGGGTCTTATTAACTCTAGCCCGCCGACCATTTAATTTTATTTTCCGACTGTCTGGCTGGCGCCCAATTTTTTTATGTCGCTTAAATCTTTCCTCCTAAATATCTTTTTCCCTATTAACTGCATTGCTTGCCGGCAAGAAGGCGCCTGGCTTTGCGAGGCGTGTTTTCGTAAATTAAAAATAAAAGATAAAAAATTTAATTTAGACTTGCCGAATATTGATGAAATATTTATCGCCGGAGATTACGACGATAAATTGCTTTCCGACTTGATAAAAAAATTCAAATTTTCTTTTATTCTAGATATCGGCGTGATTTTGAGCCGTTTTTTAATCTTTTTTTGGCGGCAGATAGAATTTAGTCGTTTAGAATTTAAAAGCTCCGAAGAAACAAATATCTTAGTTATTCCCGTTCCTCTTTCTAAAAAAAGAAAACGCTTGCGCGGTTTCAATCAATCAGAAATAATTGCCGAAAAGTTTTGTTCTTTCTTCTCTTATTCCCTAAATCTTAATTTAAAAAGAAATAAAAATAATAAACCTCAGTCTTCGCTCGGCGAAAAAGAGCGGGCGGAAAATATTAAAGACTCTTTTGTCTGGCGAGGCAATGATTTAAGCGGAAAAACAATAATCTTAATAGACGATATAATAACAACCGGCGCGACCTTAAACGAATGTGCCCTTGTCCTGAAAAATTCCGGTGCGAAGAAAATTTACGCCCTCGTCTTAGCGAAGGGTTGATAATGTTTACAAATCAATTAATTTAATCTATACTTATATTATCGTTACTGGCGATTGTTCGGCCTACCAAGCCGGATTGTAAGCGGATAAACGTTTATAAAAGGAAACTTCTAAGCCGGAAAGATATATTGAGTGCTCCTAAAAGACGGAGAAACTAGGTGGAACCGCGAGATAAAAATCCCGTCCTAGTAAAAACAATTTTTTTGTTTTTACCAGGAGGGGATTTTTTTGATTTAAACATGTTGAGCGCCAGGTTTGCCGCAGGCAAACAAGCACGAAAACATAGACAGCGAGGTAAGAAAATATTGTTTCTGAGCGCATATGATTTCGTAGAGGAAAATATTTAAGTTATTAAATATTTTCCCCCAGAAATCATCCTAAGTGAAGAAATAATATTTGCTTACCGAGCCCAGAACAAGAGATTTTTTATTAATTTATTTAAATTCTTAACTATATGAAAAAAGAAGAAATGAGTATTGAAATTAAACGTCATTCTTTGGCGCACATTCTCGCGGCGGCAATAAAAGAAATTTGGCCAAGCGCTCAACTGGCAATCGGTCCGGCAATTGAAAACGGCTTTTATTACGACGTTGATTTTGGCGACATTAAAGTGAGCGACACCGACTTGAAAGAGCTTGAAAAAAAGATGTCGTTTTTAATCAAACAAAATTTAAAGTTTGAGAAAGCGGAAATGAAAATTGAAGACGCCTTAAAAGAAGCAAAAAAAACAACGGAAGTTTATAAAACCGAATTGATTAGCGACTTAAAAGACGGCGGAGAAAACGTCGTCACTTTCTATACCGTCGGGAAATTTACCGATTTATGCCGTGGACCCCATATTGAAAATACCAATCAAATAAAACCCGGTTCTTTTAAACTTGATAAGCTCGCCGGTGCTTATTGGCGCGGCGATGAAAAAAATAAAATGTTAACCCGTATTTATGGTTTAGCCTATGATTCTAAAGAAGAACTGACCGCTTATCTTAATATGCAAGCCGAAGCCGAAAAACGAGACCATCGGAAAATCGGAAAAGAACAAGATTTAATAATGATCCATGAATATGCTCCTGGTATTCCCTTCTTTCTGCCAAAAGGAATGATTATTCTCCAAGAGCTATTAAAGATTGCTAGAGTTTTTTCTTATGGCGATGGATATAAAGAAGTAAGAACCCCACAGCTTTTAAACGCTGAACTTTGGAAGACCTCCGGACATTGGGATCATTACCAAGAAGATATGTTTATTCTCCATCACGCCGAAGACGGTTGTGATTTAGGAATAAAACCGATGAATTGCCCGGCGCATATGCTAGTCTTTAAACGCGATATTCACTCTTACCGCGACCTCCCTCTTCGCTTGGCAGAAACAACGACCTTATATCGCAATGAGAAATCCGGAACCTTACATGGACTAACCCGCGTAAGAAGTTTGTCGCAAGATGATTCCCATATTTTCTGCACCACGGAACAAATTCCTGATGAAATTTCTATACTTTTACAAAAAATTAAAGATATCTATCAGATTTTTAATTTGAAAATTGACGAAATTCATCTTTCAACCCGACCGGAAAAATTTATGGGCGAAAAAGAGGTTTGGGATAAAGCGGAAAATAATTTGAAGGATTCATTGGAAAAAGCCAAGCTAGACTATAAAATAAACGAGGGCGATGGCGCTTTCTACGGACCGAAAATTGACGTTAAAGTAAAAGATGCTATCGGTAGACAGTGGCAACTTGCGACAATTCAGCTTGATTTCCAATTACCAGGACGCTTTGATTTAAAATATACCGATGTTGACGGCGCACAAAAAACCCCGGTCGTAATTCATCGCGCCCTGCTTGGTTCTTTAGAAAGATTTATGGGTGTCATTATTGAACACTACGCCGGCGCCTTCCCACTTTGGCTCTCACCGGTTCAAGTAAAATTAATTTCCGTTGCCGAAGCTCATATTCCTTACGCTAAAGACCTCGCAAAAGAGCTAAAAGCCAATGATATTAGAGTAGAGCTAGACGATGCCAACGAAACCGTCGGCAATAAAATTAGGAAAGCGGTTAATGAAAAAGTTCCTTATATGCTTGTTATTGGCGACAAAGAAATCGCTTCTCCCGTTTTAAATGTTCGCGACCGCGGACAGCAAGAAACCAGAGAGATTGCCAAAGATAAATTTATCGCGGAAGTCCTAGAAAAAATCAAAAAACACTCCTAATACCCTAGGGGGAGGTATTCTAAATTTTTATATTCTATGCTATTATAGAATTAACTTAAAATTTAAATTAATCTCATGAAAATAAAAAAGTATTTGCCGCTTCTAATAATTTTATTGGCGCTCGCCGGACTTTTGACGCTATCAGCTTTGACTAAAAAACCGGATATAATCTTATTCTACGGCGAAACCTGCCCGCATTGTAAAAATGTGGAAGAGTTCTTAAGCGCGAATAAGACTAGAGAGAGGATAAAATTTCAAGAATTGGAAGTTTCTAACAATAAAAGCAACGCTTCCCTCCTTTTGCAAAAAGCCGGTGTTTGTAAGCTTGATAAGTCAAGCGGAATAGGCGTGCCCTTTCTTTTTGACGGCGAAAAATGCGTGCTTGGCGATGCCGATATAATAGATTGGTTTAAAAATAAATAAACATGAAAAAAATAATTTATTCTTTTATCGCTTTGTTTGGTTTCGCCGCCCTGCCGGCTAAAGCCGTTTGCCCGGTTTGTATTGTCGCCGTCGGCGCCGGATTAGGGCTATCGGAATACCTGGGAATTGACGATTCAATTGCCGGACTCTGGATTGGCGGTTTATTGGTCGCTCTAAGTATTTGGACAATAAATTGGTTTAATAAAAAAAATTGGAAATTCGGCAATAAAGACTTACGCGATATTATTGTTTTTATCCTTTACTACGGTCTGACGATCTGGCCGCTTTGGGCGAAAAACTTTATTGGAAATTTTGACAATAAACTCTTTGGTATTGATAAATTAATTATCGGGATAACCCTCGGAAGCATCGTCTTTGCCGCGACAAGCGCCTGGTATAATTACCTAAAAAAGAAAAATAATAATCATGCTTATTTCCCTTTTCAGAAAGTGGTCATGCCGCTTAGCTCTCTCTTAATCCTAAGCCTGATTTTTCAGTTTATGGTTTTGTAAATCTCAAAATTAATCTTAACTCTAAAAAAACCGGCAATCGCCGGTTTTTTAGTATTTTCGTCATTAAGCGTAACGCACATTATTAGATTTTTTATTTGAACCTTCCACTCTCTGTACATGAAGTAACCCAGATACCAATAAAGAAGCGGCCCCGACTGATGCAGCAATAGTACTTATAATAGATTCACCGTTTAGGCCCTCTGATGAATGGGCGAAAGAAACAGCTAAAGCACTAATGGATACTAAGACTGCTGCTATTTCCGGAATTCTATCTTTTAATGTTTCCCCAATTTTTACAAGAACCTCAAGCCTATCTCCAAATTCTTTTAGATTTTCTTGCTTAATCTCCCCTGCTAGGTTTCCTTCTCCTAACTGAGCAAGTTCCAAATCAAGAGCCTCCAGTGCCTTCATCCGTTCCGGGCTCATTCCCTCTTCTGCGAGAACTTCTAACTGGCCAGCTTCATTATTTTGCCTCTTAAGAATTTCTCCCGAAACAATACTTTGATTCTCAAAACTCATATTCATATGATTTTAAATTATTTTTTATTATTCTTTAACAATATCTTTTCTGATACTACTTAGCAAATCAGTAAAACCATTGGTAAACTCGGTTATTTCTTCTTCTGTGGCAGTCTGATTATTAATTTTCTCGCTCAACTCTAATATTCTTTGATTGTCCATACTTTTAAAAAATAAGTTTTATTATATATTTAATTATAAATTGTAGCAGTAAAAACATCAACTACTATCTTAATGTCTTAGGAAATTATATCATAAATAATATTATGTGTCAATAGACGAACCGGTACATTCAAGCTCTATGTACAACAATCATCTCCTTAATTACACTTTCTATCGGCTTATGGTAACCGGTCGGATAGGCTCTTATTGCTTCAAACAGAACTTTTTCCGAATACCGATAGCTCTCGCCCTTCCTGGTTCCCGGATCGTTGGTTATAAATTCTTTTGTTTTATAGTCATAGCCTTTAATCAGAATCATGTGCCGTTCCGGGCCTGGTGCCGTAAAATTCGGATTATTTAAAGCACGCCCGTCCATCGGCGTTAAGACAATATTTCCCGCCTCAAGCTCTAAAATTATATCTTTAGCCGCTTTGACGGATTTTATTTCCGCATTCTTATACTTAAAATAATCCCTAAAAAGCCAAGCATTAATATCTTTTAAAGCGACATCCCGATATTCGCCGTATTTCTTTTTTTCAAATTCAGAAAGAATAATAATTCGCAAAAGCCAATCTTTTTTCTCTGCCTCAAGACTCGCAAATTTTTTATTTTCGTCGCCGACCCACTTCATCGCCATAGCGACAACCGCCTCCTCGCAACCGTCCTGCTGTCTCTGGTCTTTCCAAGCACCAAGCGGCGCCTGAGAAGTAAAAGGAACCTTAATTAAAATAGAGCTAGACGAAGCAAATGACGGGGCAATAGAACCAAAAATAAATAATAAACAAAAAAACAGAACTGCAATAGAATTTTGATTATTGAATTTCTTGCCCATTATCATTTTCATAATTTCTTATTTTTCCAGTTCTTCTTTTATAAGCGGAACAATTTGTTTTCTCATTATTAAGTTATCACGCAAAGCAAAAATTCCGTTAAAATTTAATCTTAATACTTTTTCCAAAATAATTTTAACTTTTTTATCATCAGTTACAAAATAATTTTTTTCTTTTTCTAGCTCAATCAAATTTAAAAATATCAAATCTAAATTTAGTTCGCGTTTGATTCTATTTAAAATATTAATTACTTCTTCGCCTCTATTTTTAACTAAATCTTCGGCGCCAATTATTTCTAATTGGGCTACACCGATTTTTTGACCGCCAAGCTCAAACCAAGCAAAATCACCATCAATTCTTGATGCCAATTTATCGCCAGCCAAATCAGATTTTGCTAAAAATAGTTCTCGCCAATAATTATCTGGGATTTTAATAAACTTTCGCAGCCAAAGAGCCATTTCCTTGTCGCGTTCTGTTGTTACTCCACACTTGAAGTTAAGCGTGTTGGAAATTATGGCACTGTATAATAACAGTGCGGCTGTACTTGAAATTTCAATACTTTCTTGTTCAAATTTTTCCGCTATTAACGTAGCGACTGCGCCGACTAATTCAATTTGTACTCTAGCATTTACAAATTTATCTGCTTCATTAATTTTTCGATGATCTATTATTTCAACCACTTTTTCCGGGCTTATTTTTCCCGCTAAACCATTTATGTCGCTTGCATCAACTAAAATTACTTTATCAAACGAAGAATCATCAGAAATCATTTCTATTTCTGGAAGGGAAAATCTCTTTAATATATATTTAACTTCATCATGGGGTTCACCGACAATTCTTGGCATGACTTTTAATCCTTTCTTCTTCAGTAATTCGGAATAAGCGAAAACACCGGCATAACCATCTAAATCGGGATTGACATAACAAGTTATAAGAACTTCTTTCATAATTATTTATACCTCAAGGCCGTTAAAGGATTAAGGTTAGAGGCTTTAATTGAAGGATAAATTCCGGTTAAAAGACCGATAACGGTAGAGAAGATAACAATAAAATAGACAAACCAAGCCGGACAATAAAATAAATCTAGCGATTGCCCGCCAAAAGTATTGGCAAGCAGATTAATTCCTAAATTAACTAAGAATCCGCCGACATAGCCGACAATAACTCCGCCTATTCCTCCTAAAAATCCCATAATAAGCGACTCGGTCAAAAAGATAATTTTAATATCTCTTTTAGTAATACCGATTGCCCGCATAATACCAATCTCGTTTATTCTCTCAAGCAAAGTAATCGTCATCGTATTAACCATGCCGATTGAAGAAACAATTAAAGCAATTAAACCAAAAATGGCTAAAATTAATTGAACAACTTTAAAAATTTTATTGGTTTGTTCAATAACATCGGAAAGCGATGAAACTAAAAAACCTTTATCAATAATTTGATTCCTAATTCCTTCAATAAATTTACTGTCTTTTACTTTTACTTTTAATTGGTCAAAGCGATTCAAATTTAAATCCTTAACCGCGCTTGAAGAAATATACATGAAATTAGAATTGTCGTCTGTAATTACTCCGACAATCTTATATTTCTCCGACCGCTCCGAGACCTCAACTTCTTCAACCCCCGTATCAACAATTTTCGGAACAAATAGCGAAATTGTCGCTTCTTGCTCTAAAATATTGGCTGGCTCTAAACCGAATAATTCCGCCGCGGCCGTTGAGATAATAATTTCGTATGGTTCTCCTTCTTTCGGCATGCGCCCGTATTCAACCGCGACACCGCTTAATTTAAAAAATTGATAATCAACAATATTAGCGATATTAGAACCGGTAAAATTATTGACCGACATTTGCGCCGTTAAAGAAACGACCGGGCTAACAAGTTCAACATTTTCAATTTTTGAAATATCGTCAATATTATCCCGAGTTATCGTAATTATCTTTTCAACTCCGGGCGTAACATCAAGGCTCAATAATGAATCGGCGGTGGTAATTTTACTTAAAACGACTTTCTGCAAACCGTAGCCCAGAGAAACTAAAAATAAAACCGCTCCGATTCCGACGCTAACGCCTAGAATCGTCAAAAACGTCCTCATCGGGCGAGTCCGAAACATTCTCGTTGACAGTGAAAAAATATCTGAAGTTCTCATAATTTGAATTTAAGAAAAATGACTCTTATATTTACCAAGTATTAAAAGTTCTAAACGATTGGATATTTTTTTAGCGACCCGAATATTAATCCCAAGACCGCCCCGAGAAACTGATTTATTCAACACGACTCTAAAAGCCTTATTATCAATTTTATCCCCCAAGCGATCTTTAACCGCTTGATTGAATTTAGTCAAAAGTTCTTGGCGACGGAGACGGACTTTAAATTCCTTAATTAAATATAGCCCGACTTGATTAATAATTTCCGATGACCAAACGGTTTTAGTGCCCTTCTCCGCACCCTCTAATATTTTAACTTTCTTAATAAGCTCTTTAATTCTTTCCGTTAAGGTTCGCGCCGTTCGCGAATCTAGACCTAATCCGCCGTTTTTAATATTCTTGTCAAGATAAGAAAACATTTTGCCGTCGTCATTTAC
Organism: uncultured Gammaproteobacteria bacterium; assembly: GCA_964448505.1. Classification (GTDB taxonomy): domain Bacteria; phylum Patescibacteriota; class Patescibacteriia; order Patescibacteriales; family UBA12465; genus UBA12465. The sequence continues at coordinate 29,460 of CAYUWA010000007.1, forward strand.
GCCGTCAATAAATAGTTTTTCAACATAACTTTCAATGGAGGATAATTCGTCGGAGGTAAAACTGGTTAAAACTTCTGAAACAATTTCTTTAGCCTTATACCTTGTCAGTAAAGCGCCGGCGCCCTCGGTTTCTAAGCCGGAATAAGTTTCGCTTAATAATTTTGCTTCATTCAAATCTCCGGCGGCATAAATTTCGTTTTCTTGCTTACTCTCGCGAGGCGCTAAATCTCTATTCTTTTTTACGTCAACGATTTCCCCGTCTTTAAGATAAAAAACTCGGTGCGCAATATTTAAGTGAGACGGGTCATGCGTAACTAAAATAGTCGTTTTTTTCTGAGTGTCGTTTAGCTCCCGAAATAAATTCATAACTTCCTTGGAAGACTTAGAATCAAGATTACCGACCGGCTCGTCCGCCAGTAGAATATCAGGGTTATTGATAAGAGCCCGACTAGTCGCGACTCTCTGCTGTTGTCCGCCTGAGAGTTCGCTCGGAAAACGATCGGCGACCATTCCGACGCCGAATTTCTTTAGTAATTCCATCGCCCTATCTTTTCTTTCTTTATTGGAACTTCCCCGATTGACTACCTGCGGTAAAATAACATTCTTTAAAACCGATAAAGAGCCGATTAAATAATAGGCTTGAAAAACCATACCGATTTTCTGTTGATGAAACTTTTCCAGTTCACGGGATTTTAACTTATTAATATCTTTACCGTCAATAATAATCTCTCCCGTAATATTCGTTTCTAATCCGGCAATTGCGTAAAGCAAAGTTGATTTTCCGCAACCCGATGGTCCGAAGAAAATAATAAACTCACCCGGAAAAATTTCTAGGTTAATATTTTTGAGAGCCTTCATCTCGTTCGGCTTCCCCTTGAAATAGGTAATATTAAGATTATTTATTTTAATAACCGGTTTAACGGACATAAGAATTATTTAATTTGGTTAACCCAACCGAAGACTCCTTCTAAATTTTTAATAATAACTTGGAAAACCGACTCCTCTTGGCGCGGCGTTAAAATCGTATAAACTTTAGAAAGCGTAATATTGCCGCTAGAATCAATACTCTCCGTTTGAAAACTATAAACTGTTCCCGGATCAAACTTAGTAATAACGACGACGTGTTTTTTAGTATAGCTCTCGTCAATTTTCGTTTCTTCTTTTAACTTCTCGCCGGATCTCGCCACCCCTCTTTGATAATAGACCTTGGTAGTCGCCGGTTCATTAGTAAGCCAGGAAATAACGGTTTGAATTTTTAAATTTTTACCCGGAGAAATCGCGGAAATTGTTTGAACTTGATCTATCGCCGGCGCCAAATCGTTTTTGGAAGTTAAAAATGAAGGAATAACTTCAGAAACCGTGTTTTTAGCCGAGTCCTCACTAATAAGCTCTACCTTATAAGTAATGCCCGCTTCTAAATTGCTGAGTCCTATTTCATGAATAGTCGTTAAATCTTTATCAGTTTTAGTTTGTGCACTCTCTAAATCAAGCACCCCGTTTCTATAAGCCGTATAGCGAATTGTTGAATCCGTTTCCGTATTGGTTACCCACTTGAATTTCGCTTCGTCGTCAGAAATATTTTGAACAACATAGCTCTGAATTCCGAGAGACTCCGCTTTAGTTTTAAAGGTAAAATCTCTTGACTTAGCTTCACTTCCGACTACCGGCTTGCTCCTAAGTTGATAATGATAGACCGTATTCGGTTCTAAATCGCTAATCATTACCAAGTGGTTTATCGTTCTCTCATTAGAATTGCCGACGGTTTGAGAGTATGGCTTATCCGGATTACGCTTATATTCTTTTTCCGAAGCAATGGCGACTTGCGACCCCGCTTCTTTATCGGTAATCCATTTTATGGTTGCTGTTTTATCCGTCGTCTCAACATAAGGGTCGGCGCTCATAACCGGGGTCGGCAATAGATAAGCCAGTTCTTCAATAGATATTTGCTGATTAGCTAAAGACGACTCTACAAAATTTAAAGATAATTTAGAAGTTGATTCCTTAATTATTCCGACCGCTTTTTGAATAGCTTGGCTCGCTAAATTAAATAATTTTCTGGCGCTGTCTTGTTCTGAATCGGCAATTGTCGTATCGGCGCTTGGCGCAGCCGCTTTTTGCAGTTCTTGCTCCATAGAAATCGTCGTAAAAGTCGCATCCATTGATTCGCTCATATTACCGTCCGCATCAACTGAACTCAATTTATAATGATAAGTATTGTCTGGAAGTAATCCGTCTAAAGAAACTTTATGGTTTGTTACTCTCGCCCTGCTTCCGTCGGTTTGCTTATAATCGGTTGATAATCCAAATTCAACATAGGAATCGGAATTTTCGTTAGTCGTCCAAGAAACAATTGCCGAATTAGAACTAATATCGGAAATTTTTATTTCTGAAATTACTGGCGGGATTTTGTCCGTCTTATCAATAATGAGCATTCCCCCGCCACCGCTGGCATTACTTCTCCCGCTCGTTACCCCTTCCGCTCTTGCCGCCTCTTCCCTCGCTTGAACCGTCGTTTCATCGGTTAATTTCTCTAACGTGGTGAAGCTCTCCTCGGTACTGGTGGCTGTATTAAGGCTGGCGTCTTTAGAAATGATATTAAAATAATATTTCGTACTACTCGCTAAGGTATTTAGAGTTATCGCGTGTGATTTGTTTAAATTGGTATCGGTTGATAAAAGCGTATAAGTTCCGGTCGCTGTTCCGTAATTAACGATTGAGGTCGTCAGTTCATTAGTTTCCCAATTGATAATCGCGGTCGTATCAAATATCGGGCTGACTAAAATTGAAGAAATTGTTGGCGCAATATAATCGCCGCTGTCGGTTGTCGTAAATGAAATATCTTCTAAAACTACCTGGTTCCCGTTTTGATCGGCATTTTTCAATTTTAAATGATAAAGCGTATTTTTAATTAATCCGCTTAAAGAATAGGTATGATTGGAATTAAAATTATCATTATTCAAAGTTGTACCATACTCCGTGCTCGTGCCGTACTCTAAAGTAGAACTGGCAATTTCGTTAGTAAGCCAAGAAACCGTTGCCGAAGTATCGCCGATATTAGTAATGTTTGTTTCCGCGTCAAAACTTATAGTTGGCGGCGTAACGTCGGTGCTGTCGGAAGTTGTAAAAGTATAATCGGAAGAAACAACCGGGTTCCCGTTTTGATCGGTATTTTTTAATTTTATATGATAAAGCGTTCCTTTAACTAAATTAGTCAAAGAATAAGTATGATTAGAATTAAAATTATTATTATTTAACGTTGCTCCATACTCTGTACTTGTCCCGTACTCTAAACTTGAAGAAGCAATTTCGTTGGTAACCCAGGAAATAGTCGCCGAAGTATCTTCAATATTTGTAACGTCATTAATAGCGGAAAAAGTAATAACCGGCGGTGTTAAATCGGAAATGGTTGAAAAAGAATAATAATTAACTACGCCGTCAATAACATTTTTATCCTCCGCCAAACCAGAACGAACATAATAGTAATAAGTTGTCTTGGGCGCCAATCCGCTTAAGTCAACAGAATGCGCGCTGGCATTATCATCAAGCCCGACTTGGGTTGAACCGCTTAAATTAGGATTGACCGAATAAATAACATAGGAACTACTCGCCGGATTAGTCGTCCATTTAATTGTCGCTTGCGTATTGCCAATTCTATCAACGCTAACGTCGCTGATTGTCGGACCGGATAAGGTCTTAAAAGTATAACCGTCATCGCCGAATTTTTGCGTAACAACGTTTTCATCGGGATCGCTTGATTTAACTTGAAAATAATAATCAGTATTTGGGTTTAATCCGTTTAAAACGACAACGTGACGACCGAGCCCGGCGGCGTTATTCATCATTGAGGCGACGCCCGTACTTGGCGCGTCTGTAAAATCTCCACCGACGGAAGTAATATAGTCAACTGCCGAATTAGAAAGCTCATCCGTATCCCAAATAATTGTCGCCGACTGCGCCGTAACGTTACTGACATCAACACCGGAAATAGTCGGCGAAGTTAAATCGCTTCCCCCTTGTCCGTCCGGCGTATCGCCAATAACATTGGAGTAATTGGAAATATTGCCCGCCTTATCTTCGGCCGTTACTTTATAATAATAAGTAGTTCCGCTACTTAAGCCGGTATCGATATAATAATTAACTAAGCGGCTCGCTTCCGTTTTAACTAAAGTATAGCTTGTCCCATCGCTGGAGCGATAAATATTATATTGCTTAAATTCTAGAATCGGTTCGGTAACCGTTCCCCAAGCGATAAATTCCCGCCATTCCGAAGTATCAATACTGGAAACATCCTGATAAATAATATTTTGCGGTTCCGCCGGCAAGACTATTGAAGTGATTGTATTATTATTAGAAACATTGCCGTACTTATCTTTAATTTGATAATAAATTGTTTTAGGATTTACCGATAAGACCCAGGATTTTGTTTCGGTGTAAGCAATCCAAGTTCCCGAATCAGCATTGCGGCCATCCGGACTTAAATTACTATTATTAGAAATTTTCATGAGCAAACCATCACTGTTATCGTCAGTAACGGAAATTGTTAAAATATTAGTTGCGTCGCTTCTGGCATCAACCGAAAAAGTATTAATAACCGGACTTTTCGTATCAAGAGTAAAAGTTGCCGATTCGGCGCTCGTCGTATTATTAGCCGCTTCATTATCATCAACCGTCACTCGGATTTTAGCGGTATTATTCATAAATTGTCCGCTAAAATCAACGGATGGAGACCAGGTTAAGGTATAATTTGTATAATCAACTTCTGCCACATCTTTATCATCGGTAGCATTGGCGCTTAAAGTTGCACAAGGAACCCAAGCCGAGCCGTTCCAATATTCAAAGGACGGGCTAACTTTTCCGCGCGTATTTGAACCGGATGTTGTATCCGAATCCCGAACATCATAAGAAATATTAACCAAGCCGTCCGATCCTTGAGAGGCAATAATATTCTGTAACTCCGGCGGATTATTAACAACATAAGTAATATTAATATTATCAAGCGTTGCCGCCGCTGTTCCGCTTGAAGACAGAGCAACTTTATATTGCATAAACCTATCTTCACTTCCGTCTTTAAGCGCAGCCGGAATACTATCGGCGTCACAAGTTACCGTTGAACTAAGCTTGGTACAACCCGAGGTTAAAAAAGTAGAAGTAGAAGAAGCAACTTCCTGCCAAGTAGCCGAATCTAAATTCGCCGCCGAATCTGCCGCACGCATTGATAAAGTTATTCTGGCACCGTTTGGCAAAGTAGCATCCTCGTCCCAAGTAAGCCCGGCGATTAAATTAAAATCACTGCTGCTATCATACTTTGAAGAGATTAAAGTGCCCGCTTCATAATACGAATAATTTATTGTTAAATCGTTTAACGTCGGCGTATAAGCGGAATTACTGGTCGTTAGGCTCACTTGATATTGAATATAACGATTATTATCGGTAACACAACTCTGTCCGGAAATATCATTCCCGCTTGTCAGCGCCCCGCAACTAGACCATTCACTCGCGCCGCTCATGCTAGCGCTATTAGAGGTTCGCGCCTTTATTGTTAAGGCAGTGCTCGCCGGGACACTGGAGCTCCAAGACGCCGTTTTATATTCTTTGTTGGCAGTATCAAAAATTTGGGAAGTAAAAGTACCGGAAGAGACGTAGCTTTTAACTAAAGTTATATATAACCCTCCCCCATAATCAGCAATATAAGCATAATTTCCCGAAATAAATACTGAACGAGCATTAGTGCTAGAAGCAAGATAAATATATTTGGTCGCGACAACCGGAGAAGCGGGATTAGAAATATTCAAAACAATTAAGCCGCCATTTTCATTAACGATATAAGCATAGTCTCCAACAACTGTTACTCCGTTTATCTTACTAATTGACTCACTGTATGAACTTGTTAAAGTAGGAGAAGCCGGATTAGAAATATTTACAATTCTAAAACCGGACTCATCGGCTAAGTAGGCATAATTTCCAACAGCGTAGACCTCAAAAGCTGAACCGGCGGAATTATAATTGCCAGTTAACGTTGGCGAAGCCGGATTAGAAATATCTACAATATCTAAACCTAAAGAACCATCGGCAACATAGGCATAATTATCAATAACTTGAACGCTTTGTGCGTAAGTCAAAGTATTGAGTACTCCGGCTGAAGTTGGTGAAGCCGGATTGGAAATATTAACAACTCTTAGACCTCCTGAATAATCGGCTAAATAAGCATAATTTCCGGAAATAGCAATACTATAGGCCGTTCCCGGACTATCGTAAGTTCCGCTTAAAGTCGGAGAAGCGGGATTAGAAATATTAATAATTCTTAAACCTGCAGCTCCGTCAGCGACATAAGCATAATTTCCGGAAACTACTACGCCATTAGCGGTCCCGGAAGTATCATAGGTTCCGCTAAGTGTCGGCGAAGCCGGGTTTGAAATATCAACGACCCTGAGCCCGGCGGAACCATCAGCAATATAAGCATAAGAACCGGAAACAAATGCATTTATAGATTCTCCGCTTGTATCTAATAAACCGGCGGTGGTAAGCGAAGTAGAATTAGAAATATCATAAATTCTTACTCCATAATCATAATCCGCAACATAAAGATAATTTCCGGATATGCTCTGCCAATATGCCGTTCCGGGCGTATCAAAAACCCTAACAAAGGAAGGAACCGAAGGGCTGGCGATACTTATAATTTGCATCCCTGAAGTACCGTCAGAAACAAAGGCTAAGTTTCCGGATATGGAAACTCCGTAAGCCGTTCCGGTCGTATCATATGATCCGGCTAAAGTTGGAGAAGCCGGATTAGAAATATTGATAACGATAAGACCGTAAGTACCATCAGAAACGTAAGCATAATTTCCCGAAATGGCGATGCCATAAGAATTGCCACTGGTATTAAAAGAACCTTTTAAAGTCGGTGAATTAGGAGTTGAAACATCAACAATAACTAAACCATTATCATAGTCAGCGATATAAGCATAGTTTCCGGAAACAAATACATCTTGAGCGTAGCCGGTTGTATCATAGGTTCCGACAACCGTCGGCGAAGCAACATTAGAAACATCAACAATTTTTAAGCCATAGTCGCTAACGGCGACATAAGCATAATTTCCGGAGACATAAACCCCTTTGGAGCTTCCGGTAATCGCAACCGACCCGGCTAAAGTCGGCGTAGAAGGATTGGAAATATTAACAATAACTAAACCGCCGGAATCGTCAGCGACGTAAGCGTAAGAACCAACGACATAAACGCCATAAGCCGAGCCGTTAGTATTATAGGTGCTAGATAGAGACGGCGAATTAGGATTAGAAATATTAACAATTTGTAGCCCCGGGGTTCCATCGGCGACATAAGCAAAAGAGCCAAGAGTAAAAACTTTACGCGCATTACCGCTCGTATTATAATTTCCTTTTTCGCGGCTAGACCAATCAGTAAAAGAAATATTGGAATCAAGCTCAACCCCGGCTGAATCTCCGCTACCACTCACATAAGCTGAGCTAACGGTTCCCGCCGAAAAATCAGTGCTTGAAGTATCAACCTTACTACTATCGCTAGCTGACATTGTTAAATTTGTCGTCGCCGCAATAGAAGCGTCTTTTGAAAAATATTTAGTCCAATTACTTTGATTATCGGCATGAGCAGCCGAGTCAACACTCGCTCCCCCGGCCCAAGTCGCTTGGAGCCAATTATAAGAAGCGGCGCTAACCCGTCCGCTATTATTAAAAAATAAAGTGGTGCTAACGACAATAATTAATAAAACAACGGCGGTCGCGTATTGCCAACGTTTTTTAAACGGTCCAGTATATCTTTGTTTTAAACTTTTTATTTTTCTTAAAACTAATTCCCAGCCAAAATAAAGCGGCAAGGCATATTCTTTAATTCCCTTTCTGTGTTGCGCGGGGATTACCGGAAAGTTCCCGATATTTTCATTTGCCGATTTCTTCGCTTTTGGCGCCGTCGATAAATCTTTAGAAGTAGCAGATAAATGTTTAGGAAAAATTAAATTAATTTTTTCTTTAAGCCAAGAAATAAAAACTGAGAAGTTATTTTTCAAAACAACTAAAAACCGCCCTAAAATTTGAAAAGCGATAATAAAAATACTGGCGACTATAACCAGTAAAATAATTAAGGACTGGAAAAGTCCTCTTAGTAGTTTTTTGACGTTTCTTTTAGTAAAAAAATTGAGCATTTTAATATGGTCGCAAATTTATAAAATATAAATTAATAATACCATATTTTAGATTTTTTTCCTATAACTTAAGCGATAAAATTAAAAATTTATTCAACCGTAACCGACTTGGCTAAATTGCGTGGTTTATCAACATTAATCCCCTTTAAATTAGCGATATAGTAGGCGATTA